>SVQV01000010.1 GCA_015065175.1 Oscillospiraceae bacterium
TTGGAGCTTCCTATAGATGATGACGGCGCAATGGAGATTGCAAAGCGTTCAAGAGGTACACCGAGAATAGCAAACAGGCTTCTGAAAAGATTACGTGACTTCGCAATAGTAAAGGGTGACGGCACTATAACAAAGGAAATAGCCGAGTATGCGCTTGATATGCTCGAAATCGATGCGCTCGGTCTCGACAGCACCGACAGAAAGATGCTTGAAGCTATTATAAAGTATTATAACGGAGGCCCTGTCGGTCTTGAAACTCTCGCCGCTACAACAGGTGAAGAAGCAGTAACTATAGAAGACGTATATGAGCCGTATCTTCTCCAACTTGGATTTTTAAGCAGGACTCCGAGAGGAAGATGCGCAACAAAATTAGCATATGACCATTTGGGTATTAAATACGGCGGAAGCGCCGAACAACTAACTCTTGACGAAGAATAAATATTTAAATGCAGGAATCTTCTGTTTTGAATCTTCCTGCATTTTGTATTATAAAAAAGACCGCATGTAAACGGAAACGCATACATACGGTCAATATTATGAATTTTTATCTTACTGAACTTATCTCTTATAACCGGGGAGGTCAACGAGCTTAAGTACATCTACAGGAAGACCTGTAGCTATGGACTTGTTAGCAGCAATACCTGTAAGGATACTCATGCTACCGTCAACATAGGAAGCCGCTCTTTCATAAGGATCGTATTCGGGAACACCGAACAAATCGTTAAGAAGAACTGTATCTCCGCCGCCGTGTCCGCCAACGCCTTCCTCGATCGGAACCTGATAAGGCTCACCGAACATAGGATAAACTGTGATCTTCTTACCTCTTACAACACCTTCCTGAGAAGAAGCGCCTGCGCCGTTTACATATACAGCCTCAATTACCTCGAGCTCGATACGACCCTTAGTACCTGTGAAGGAAACGCGGAAGCCTTCCCAAGGAGAATAAGCATTGAGAGAATAAGACATCTGTACACCATTCTTATACTGAACGAGAACGTTCATTGTATCTTCGATGCTGATATTGTCGCCGAATACGCTCTGATCACGAATATAACCGTCATCCTTCTCTGCGTTCAGATACAATCTTTCGAGATATCCGTTTCCGTCCATAACCAATGCAAAAGGATCGCCCTTAGCATTTTCCTGACCGTGAACACGGGAGTAGAACTTAGTAACTCCTCTTTCTTCTGCATTCTCACGTCCGTAGAACTTCAAATCACCGAAAGCGAATACACGAACGGGATAAGAATGGAGCCAGAAGTTAACCAAGTCGAAGTGGTGAGTGGATTTGTGAACAAGCAAACCGCCGCTGTTCTTCTTATCTCTGTGCCATCTGCGGAAGTAGTCAGCACCGTGAGAGGTATTGAGCAACCACTCAAAGTGAACCTGTGTAACCTTACCTATAGTATCCTCCATAATAAGCTTACGCATCATTGTGTTGTGAGGAGCGTAACGGTAGTTAAATGTAACACGGAGGTTGCGGCCTGTGCGTTCGATACAGTCAATGATCTCCTGGCACTTAACTGCGTCAATCGTCATAGGCTTCTCAGAAATAACGTCGCAACCCATTTCCATGGCCTTGATGATATATCTGTGGTGTGTACGGTCGATCGAAGTAACGATAACGACATCGGGCTTCTGCTCCTCGATCATCTTCTCGAATTCATCAGCAGCATAAAGCGGAATGTCAGCAACGGGAGGAAGATTTGCCTGCTTGCAAAGTGTGTCAACAACCTCCTTAGCATATTCCATACGTGTGCGGTTAATATCGCAGAAACCTACATACTCTGCTGTATCACGGTAAGTTGTTGTGATAGCATTGTAATACATTCTTGCTCTACCGCCAAGACCTACATGAGCATACTTCTTTTTCATGTTTTTTACCCCTTTTTATTTTAAATTTTGTCAAATCTCGATTTCTTTCGATCTGACATGCTTATGCAACTATATTTTATCATATATGCGATATAAAAATATAGTAATTTATTTCTTTGTTAAAAGCTATTTTTAGTACTATATTTTCATTTTTTCTCTTGACTTTTCATTTTATCAGGTTTATAATAGAACTATAATAACAATTGAGGAAAAAATTATGGAAGACAAAATAAACGGTTTTAAAATTTCAAAGTATTTTTCGACTTCACAAATGTACGATTATCATACTCATTCCAACTATGAATTGTATTATGCTATAGAAAAACGCGAATGTCATATTGACAGCAGATACTGCAAGCTTTTAGAGGGAGACATACTTATAATTCCGCCTAACACTCTGCATAGAATGCATGGCGAAGCGGGACTTCGCACACTTTGCGAATTCTCTAAGAATTTCATTTCCGTATACTTCTCTTCCGACATCATCTCTTCTATTGAAATTTTACAGGAAGCCTCGCTTATACGTCCGGGTGAATTTTTGAAATCTTATATTGCTCAAGCAATGGACGATCTTTTACACAAATACGAGGAAGGAAAAGAGGGCGCAGAATACTTTGCATGTGGGCTGATATCTCTTTTGCTTTTCCTTTCAAAAAACAAAGAAACACACATTCCTATAGAATATGATGACAAAAAATTCGGAGAAATAATTACATATATACACTCAAACTATTCCGAAATTTCGGGTATTGATGATATAATATCCAAAACAGGTATTTCAAAAGGAGTTCTGTTCCGACTTTTTAAAAAGCATTTCGATATCTCTCCGATAACCTATATCAATTCCGTAAAAATCCAAAAGGCATGTAATCTGCTTGCGGATAAAAATCTGAATATAACAGAGGTCGCTCTAAAATGCGGCTTCAATTCCTGCACATATTTTGACAGAATATTCAGAAACACCGTAAAAAAAACACCAGCCGATTACAGACGCGCTCTCTATTCCAAAAATTCCACACGCCTTGAATTTTTTGTAAACTGAAAAAAGCTCCTTGCAACAAGTTACGCTAAATGCGCAAGCGCTGCAAGGAGTATTTATTTTATATTTTAATCAAAAAACATATATAAGGCGTTTTGCCTGTTTAAGAAGTCTTTTTCTGATTGAGAAATAGCAATGCTCATGCATAACTATAATATTTTCGGAAAGGACCTTAGTGTTGAGAAAAAGTATATTTTTTATTCCCATAATTTTAATTGGATATGGAATGACTATTATTACAGTATAGTTTTTTGCAAAATCAGATATATTTCTAAAAAAGAAGCGACTGAGGTCCCGTCCTCTGAAAAAAACAATAATGTCCTTATTATTGATATAAGGCTTTATTTCTGCTTTTTTGTATTTCAAATTTATGCGAATTATAAGCGCAATTATAAAAAGAAAGAACAAGAGTATAGGCAAGATCACGAGCGCCGCTACCGCGGCAATCAGAAGCAAAGCACTTGCCTGTATCCATGCGACAGAAACAAACAAGATCCTGAAAAAGCGCATTATAAATATAAATGGTTTAAAAAAAGCATTTACTTTAGAGTACCTTTTATATGGGGAGGTTCGTCGCAGGGCATTCAAAAGAAAAGCAAAATATCCTCCTTCGCCATGTGCTTGAACATTCTCGAGAGAGGCTTCAAAAATCAATTCTGCCGAGCTTTTTGATGCATTTTTTCTGTTTTCCTTTGGCGTCTCTTTTTCCTTTTTATTCTGTTTTGCTCGCTTGTTCTTCCCCATTTTCCGCTTTAGCCTTTTCGGTCAAAATAAGATTTCTTCTTATTGTTTCCCGTTTACGCCAAGCATATGCGCGCTGATTGAAATCTTCATCGGTCATATTATCTATAGTGTCGTATGTAAGAGTGTGTATTCTATCCTCATAAAAAAACTTTATTGGAGTTTGAACAGTTCCGCTTTTAAGAGCCGCTTCAGTATAGGGGCATACGTTTTGACAAATATCGCACCCCCATACAGTATTGTTCTCAATCATAACAGAAAGCTCTTGATCATTTAGTTCGCCTTTTTTCTGTGTTATTGCGGAAAGACACGACTTGCTGTAATCGATCAATACTCCTGTCGGGCAAGCCTTTTTGCATTTTTCACATTTAATGCAATGTTTTATGTTTTCTGCCGAGATATAACCTAATATTTTTGCATCTATGTCGGTGAACACATCACCTATAAAAACAAAAGAAGAATACTTTTTATTAATTATAAGTCCGTTTTCTCCAATAACGCCAAGCCCGCATTTTGCCGCGGCTTCAAGCTCATATATCGGAGAATGATCCGCGAAGCCGTATGCTTTGTTTTGCGGAAACTCTTTTTTTAATACATTTGATAGCTTTTCAAAAAGCTGCTTCATAAACAGATGATAGTCCTTTGAAACTGCATACTTGGATATGTTACTTCCTTCCTGTGTATAGTAAGGAACCAAAAAGCAAATTACGCTCTTAGGAATAAATTCTTTAAAAAGATATTCCTTCTGTATTTTGCATTCTTCTATAGGCAATACACCGTAAAATTCAATATTTTCTTTTTTGAAAAAATTCGAGAGTAATTCAAGCATTTTTTTACATCCATATTTTTTGTTTATTATACAACGAAAAAAATATTTTTTCAATACTTCACCCGTTTTTATTTTTTGGATTTACAAAAAAAAGTCACGAGCGATAACGCTATCAATATTCCTCCGAATATTTTTCGTATAATTATTGGACTTATAAACGGTAGAATATGACTCCCGAGCAAAACTCCTCCAACTCCGAACACGGAAATAAATATTAAAATTTTTATATTTATTCTCTTTTTAAAAAGATTGACCGCAATCGACGCCAGCGCCGCATAAATAAAAAAAGCAAGATTAAGTCCTTGTGCCATTATTTGCTCTGCGTGGCGCACAAGTGTCATATATACTAAAAACAACCCACCGCTCCCTACGCCGAGTCCTGTTAATACGCCGATAAGAAGCGAAACTATAAAATCAATTAAAGCGTTCATATAAACATTCTGACCCCCGAATAAAGCATAATTGCGGCAAAAATGATCTTTAAATGCTTGGTTTTTACCGTTCCGAGAAGAAGCGCTCCAACTCCTCCGCCGATAAGCGCGGGCAATACATACGGAAAGGAGTCTCTCAAATCAAACATATCCTTTTTTACGTAGGAATAAACAGAAATCAGCGAAAATATAAATATTGCCGCATTTGTAAGCGCAAAGCTGTTTCGTATGCCCTCCTTACCGTAATACCACTGTAAAGCAAAAACCAAAATTATACCGCCGCCGGCACCGACAAGTGAATTTATTATCCCTGCAAAAAAAGCGGCAAGAGCAAGTAAAATGCATCTTACCCATTTTTTATTTTCCATATAACTATATTTCCTTTGTAAAAAAATCTTAAATTTGCATAAAAATACGCAAAACCTCTTGTTTTTTCTCTCTGTTTTTGATATCATATTTAGTGTAATATAAAATGCTGTTTTTATCCTAATTTTGTTTTAAAACAAACACATTTTCTTAAAATAAATACAGATCTGTAAAAAGAAAGGACATACAATGGATTATCAGGAAGATAACAAAAAAGAAAAATCGACATTCAATGAAAATACGTCAGAAGATACTGTTGTTACTCCAAAAAGAAGAAAACAAAATCCTTCACAGGAACAAACAACTTCGAAAAATATTTCAAGACGAAACGAGGGTGCTTCTAAAAACGATTCTGGCCGTAAGCACGCTTCTGCTCGTACAGATAAAAATCAATATACTTTTTTCAGGACGATGTCCGATCCTGACAGCGCATTCAATATAGCAATGACATATGTTTTTGCTTTTGTTGCCGTATATTTTGCATTCTGCATTTTCTCTGAAGCGGGAGCGTTGGGAAGTCTTATAAGATTTTTATGCTTCGGTCTTTTCTCTTTTTCCACATATGCTATTCCGCTTTTCCTCCTTTTGCAAGGAATAACCTGGAGACACGATATAAGAAACAGAACGCTTTTGAGAAAAACTGTTTCTACATTTGTAGCTTTACTGTTTCTCTCATCACTGTTCTATTTAAAGGACAATTTTTTACACGGCGCATCATTTGACAGCGCATCCGAATTTTTGAGAATGTTCTTTGATTGGGATGACCCAAAGGGCGCCGCTAACGGCGGAGGGCTTTTTGGAAGTCTCCTCGGCTGGGGTCTTTACAGCGTATTCGGAAAAGTCGGCACTATTTTGATTTTTGCCCTTGTTATACTATTATATCTAATTTTCTTTTTTAATTTCAATCCAAAAGCATTTGTTCTTAAGACCTATAAATATTTCAAGCTGAGGGCTCAGATCGGCAAAGGCAAGAGAGATGCTAAAAGGCTGTCCAAGGAGGAACAAAGAAAAACTGATATCGAAAAAGAGGAAGAAGAAAACAGAAAGATCTCCGCTGCTGAATTCGATCCCTTGTCCGAACCCAAGCCTCCCGCAAGAGTGCAGGCAAAAAGGGTTGTACATGCAAAGGCAGCAACCAATTCTCCTCTGCCGATGCCGCAGAACAAACCTACACAACAGCACAAGCCCGCATCTGAAATAAAGCCCGATGAAGAAAAGCATGAAAGATTTAAAAATGCATTTTCCGATTACACTATCACAGACGGCACGATAAAGAGCCGTGAGACTTCCGAATCAACCGAAGAATTGGCAAAAAAGAAATTAAACAGCACCGAAGGTGTTAGCAGTTCTTCTATTGATGAGCTTGCGCACGACAGGAGTCCGTTTACACAGGGAGACGAAGACCCTGACGATGTTCCGAATTTCAAAAAATCAGCAGGTGCATCTAAATCTGCCGAAATTGACCTCGATGACGATGATGACGATGCCGCATCGCAAAGCTTCGATGACATCAAGAAATTAACTAAAATTGAAAGCACTCCCGACAAGAAAAGCATTCCCGTTCCAAACCCGAGGGTGGTAAAGGTTAGCGATTCGATTTTGGAAACAAGCGCTGACGAGGATGCAGACGAGCAGGATGAAATCATTTCTGCAAAAAACAGAGCATCGGAGGCTCCAAGCCTTCCGAAATATATCTTCCCGCCCTTATCCTTGCTTGAAAAATCAAGTACGCTTCACGGGGCATCGGTAGATGCGGATAGCGATCCTATAGCTATAACGCTTCGCCAGACTCTCAGAAACTTTAACGTAAATACCACTGTAAGTAACATTTCAAGAGGACCGAGAATTACGAGATATGAGCTTGTCCCCGACACAGGCATACGTATCAGAGCAATAGCAAATCTGGTAGACGATATTTCTATGGCACTCGCTACCGCAGGCATAAGAATAGAAGCTCCTATCCCGGGTAAAGCGGCAGTTGGCGTTGAGGTTCCTAACGCTTCACCTACTACTGTAAGACTTCGCTCTCTTTTGGATAACGAAGCCTTCAAATCCGCTCCCGCAAAAACAACTATATGCTTGGGCGCAGATATCGGCGGTGATGCAGTATATGCAGATATTGCAAAAATGCCTCATATGCTTATTGCCGGCGCAACCGGTATGGGTAAATCCGTATGTATAAACACAATAATTACCAGTATATTATATAAGGCACGTCCCGACGAAGTAAAGCTTATCCTTGTAGACCCCAAAAAGGTTGAATTGAATGTCTATAGCGGAATCCCGCACCTTCTCATCCCCGTTGTAAGCGATCCGTCTCAAGCGGCAGGCGCTCTTGCCTGGGCTGTAAATGAGATGGAAAGCAGATTTGACAGGATAGAGGCTGAGGGAGTCAGAAATATAAAGGGTTACAACAAAGCTATAGAAGGCGATCCCTCAAAGGAGCCCATGTGTCAGATAGTAATAATCATAGACGAGCTTGCAGATTTGATGATGAGCAGTCCCGACTCCGTAGAGACCTCTATATGCCGTATTGCCCAGAAAGCGCGCGCTGCGGGAATACATCTGATTATTGGTACTCAGCGTCCGTCTGTTGATGTAATAACAGGCTTGATCAAGGCAAACATTCCTTCAAGAATCGCATTCCACGTTTCATCTCAGATAGACTCACGTACAATTCTTGATACCGCAGGCGCTGAAAAGCTCTTGAATAACGGTGATATGCTGTTCTACCCCGCAGGTATCCCAAAGCCGAGACGTATACAGGGCGCATTTGTTGACGATGATGAAGTCGAACGTGTAACAACCTTCTTGAAAAAGAATTCAAAGGGCGCAACATATGACGATAACGTCCTTGAAGAAATCAAGAAGGCGGCAGAAAAATGCGCACAGAACGGAAAGCGAAAGAGTGACTCCGACGGTGATGACGGAAGCATTGACGGTATACTCGACGATCCCAAATTCAATGCGGCTATAGATGTCGCGTTTGAAGCAAACAAGATCTCAACATCCTTGCTTCAAAGAAAGCTTTCTATCGGTTTCGGAAGAGCCGCGAAATACATTGACGCTATGTGCGATCTCGGAATCGTAAGTGAGCCTGACGGTCAAAAACCGAGAGAGGTTCTTATGACAAGAAGTGAATATTATGAGCGTAAGAACAGACACGAAGAATAAAAATTCAAAGGAGATATAAAACTATGGTTTATGTATTGCTTGCAGACGGATGCGAAGAAATAGAGGCGCTCTGCCCTGTAGATGTTTTGCGCAGAGGCGGATGTGATGTGACTACTGTCGGAATTACAGGAAAGATAGTCACAGGCTCTCATGGAATAAAAATAGAAGCCGACATTCTTCCCGAAGAGGTAGGAAACGATATTGAATTAGTTGTTCTCCCGGGCGGGCTTCCCGGCTCTGATAATCTTGATGCTTCTCCGTATGCTGACAAATTTATAGAAACAGCCAACAAAAACGGAGGCAGAATAGCCGCAATATGCGCTGCCCCCTATATTCTCGGCAAGCGCGGTCTTTTAAAAGGAAAGAAGGCAACCTGCTACCCGAGCGATAAGTTTATCTCGCAGTTAGACGGAGCCGATTATACAGCAGAATCCGTTGTTACCGACGGAAATATTACAACAGGTGCAGGAATGGGTGTCTCCTTTAAATTTGCTTGCGAGCTTCTAAAGCTTTTAAAGGGCGCTGAGGTAGCAAACAATATTGCACAAGGCGCTCTCATAAGCAAATGATTGAAAATCGATTCAATTCACAGTCTCTCTGCGACAGTCTTGTCTTTGAGATAAAACCCACAATCGAAGCTGATTGTTCTATTTGGGAAGACGCCTTTGGTGACAGTCTGTCGGAAATAAAAGGCGCTCTTGATCAACTCAAAAGCTGCAGCTTCTGCGCTTCGCTTACTAAGAACGATACAGTTTTATCTCAATTTATCGGATTGGAAACTATTTTTAACGAAAAAAAAGGCGTTTACGTATACGCCCTTTGCACAAACTCATCATATAGGAACAAAGGATATATGAGACGCCTTTTGGAGCTTTCCTTCGAATACGGAAAAGAGGTCGGATATGATTACTTCTGGCTTTTTCCCGCATCGGAAGATCTTAAAAAATCCTACAACAAGTTGGGATTCACTGTAGAAATTCCTGTAGGCGCCTCCCCATTTCCAACCGAAGAAAATGACTTTTATAATGTCGCTTGCTTTAATAACTGCGATAAAGAGCTTTTATTTTCTTCATTTGATGGAGATTACAGAAAGCTTTACAGTCTTTCGGATAAAATTTTTGACTACGATGCTTTTAAGTATTCTCTTTCCGCAATTGCCAATTCTATAGAAATAAAATATATAGAGGAACACAGAAAAGTTACAGGCTATATAATAATTTCAAGAGCTTATCCCGACAAGGCTTTGTGTGTATCCGCAGACTATGCGTATCTTATAAAGAGTTTTAAAAAAGAATCTGCCTATCTTTATCCGCTTTCTGTTTTAAATTATAATGATATTCGTTCGGCAGAACCGTTGCCGAGATAGTAAACACAAAAAATGATCAACGAAGAAAAAAAGGCACTAAGAAAAATATTTATCAAAAAAAGACAGAATCTATCTTCCGAAGAAAGAAAAGCAAAAGACGAAAAAATTTCGGAAATAATTATCAATGGTTATTTTTTCAATTCTTGTGATACGCTTCTCGCATATTATCCTATAAAAAATGAGATAGATATGCTTCCCGTCATAGAAGCGGCGTTAAAATCAAATATAAAGGTTGCGCTACCCATTTCATATGAAAACGGAATTATGGAATTCAGATATATCACTTCTCTTGAAAATCTTGCCACAGGAAGATACAACATCCCCGAACCTGACAAAAACAGTGAGTTATTTACGGGCAGTACATCATCATTGTGCATAGTTCCTGCCCTTTCATACGACCCTTACGGATTCAGATTAGGCTACGGCGGTGGGTATTATGACAGATTTCTTGCCTCTTTCAAAGGAAAGACTGTAGGTGCTGTATATTCCGATTTTGTATCCCATATGCTCCCTCATGACCAAAACGATATACCTGTATCAACGCTTATAACGGAAGGCGGTGTTATTAACTGCAGAAATGAATAATCAAAAGAAAGATTTCAACCTTTCATCAAATATTCTGAAATCATATTTTTCAGTCGAAAAATTTAAGGAGCTGCATTTCAGAATACCGCTTTTATTTGCCATTATTTATATCTTGAACGCTGCTTTTATTTCTGCTTACAAGGGCTATGTTTTCTATTCGGAAAATGCATATTTGACTATTGCTATTATTGAAATAGCCACCGTTGCCCTTCCTACAATGATATATCAAAGAATATGCAAAACTGCTCCTGCTTTTTCTTCTGCCAAACCTTTTTCTCCAGAAAAGCTTATAATTGTTTTTCTCGGAGCTTTTGCTATGATCTTCGGCGCTATAGCAATTACAACCTTACTGTCTCATTTAGGAATAATTCAGGCGTCCCATTTTACGTATACCGATATCACTCTGCCCGATATGCCAAGCAGACTTTCGTCCATGCTTTTCGCTTCGCTCACTTTTGCTCTTGTTCCCGCTTTTTGCGAAGAGATCTTGTGCAGAGGTGTAATATTTGCCGAATATGAAAGATACGGAACTGTTTTTTCGGTCGTGTTAAGCACTGCATTCTTTTCAATGATGCATTTTTCTCTTGACAAGCTTCCGCTATATCTGTTCTGCGGTCTTGTGCTCGGCTTTTTGAGAGCATTCACAGACTCTTCTCTTGCATCAATTATAGCACATTTCATATATAATATGTTCACGCTTTTTTATGAGCAATTTCTGGGCGCACTTACAGAACAGTTCAGCGAATTTAAAATTGTATTTTTTATCACTCTTTTACTGTGCTTTCTTATGCTTTTCTTCATGTTTGGAGAAGCAGACAGAATTTACAATAACTATTCGAGAAAAAATTCACACATTGAAGCTATTTACAAATTTATACCCAAAAATTCAACAAAAAGCACTATAACACAAATTGTTTGTTCACCCGCTTTGTGGCTTTGTATCATACTCTATATTATTTTTTCTTTAATTATTTAAATACCCGGAGGTTATATGATTTTAAATCAAAAACAGACCTATATTGCATATCGCTGCCCGCGTTGCGCTTCTGCCGCTACCGGCTTTGTCGGTGAATTTTCGCTTTCTGCCGATATGCTGAAATTGAAATGTCCGTGTAAGGAAAGCGAAATGTCCATAACACGCACATCCGACAAAAAAATACGTTTATCCGTGCCCTGCATTTTCTGCAACAAAAATCACGGATTTGTAGTTTCTCAGGACATTTTTTACGGAAAGGATCTCTTCCTTTTAAACTGTCCGTATACCAATATGGACATATGCTTTATCGGTAAGGAAAATGAAATCTCCGAGGCTATTGAAAAAAACACCAACGATCTGAATACTCTTTTTTCTGACTTGGGATATGAAAGCTTAGATGAAATTTTGTCCGACGAGCGTTCCGCCGAAGATATGCTTCCAGATGTGGAAATTTATAATATCGTCCGTTTTATTGTTTCGGAGCTTACCGCTGACGGACAGATTTCATGCGAATGTAAGGACGATAAGCCTGATGACTACGATATAGATTTTGTCGCAGAAGGCTTAAGAGTTTTCTGCCCTAAATGTCACGCCGAATACGTTTTCCCCACAGACAGCTTGGAAGGGGCAAAAGAATTTCTCAGCTGTGAACATCTTGAATTGAAAAAGAAGGATTAAAATCCGTAATATTCGTTCAAGCCTCTGTATATTGCAAGCGCAAAAAGCCTCGGATTGTTATACATCAGATCAGCATCCTCGGGGTTTGTTATAAATCCAAGCTCAAGCAATACGGCAGGCATTCTTGTTCTTCTCAAAATGTACAACCGAGGTCTGAGCACTATACCCCTGTTTCTCAATCCTGTCACGAGTGATATTTCACGAAGCAACACTGTCGCTATATCATATGCCACGCTGCCGTTTCTGAAAACAAGCGCCTCTGTGCCTGATGCGCTTGCGTTTGTGGATGCATTTGTGTGCAAGCTCAACAATAGATTTGCGCCAAAGCTGTTAGCCTGATCTACCCTTTCTCTTAAACTGCTTGAAACACTGTTTCCAAGCTGTGTCTGCGGGGTAGGTCTCGAAAGCCTTGGGATATAATTAGGGTCCTCATAGAGCAGTCTATAAAGCTCTTGACCTATTCGGTATACTATATCCTGTTCACGGTATCCGTTACCTTCCGCTCCCGCATTGGGGTTCTGTGGGTTATGTCCCTGATCGATATAAACTTTTATAGCCATAACAATTTCCCTCTTATAAATTCTGTTTCTGTTTATAATATATGTAATTCAAATGAGGTTTGTCAATGAAAGAGATCCAAAGAATTTTAAGCTTTACAAGAAGAGCCGTCGATGATTATAAAATGATAAAGGATGGCGACAAGATCGCCGTGGGAGTATCATCCGGTAAGGATTCTCTCACTCTTTTGACAGCGCTTGCAGAAATGAGACGTTTTTATCCCCAAAAATACGACATTTGCGGAATTACTGTTGATATGGGCTTTGAAGGCGCAGATTTTTCTCCAATCGTAGAATACTGTAAAAGTCTGAATGTAGAATACAAGGTTATAAAGACCGAAATAGCAAAAATTATTTTTGACGTCAGAAAAGAAAGCAACCCCTGCTCATTGTGTTCAAAAATGCGCAGAGGTGTGCTGAACAGTACCGCAAAGGAGCTTGGTTGTAATTCGGTAGCCCTTGGACACCATTTTGACGATGCTGTAGAAACCTTTATGCTGAATATATTTTTTGAAGGAAGGCTTGGATGCTTTTCTCCCGTTACATACCTTTCTCAAAGTGATATAAATGTAATACGCCCGTTGATCTATGCGCAGGAAAAGGATATTCTCTATTTTTCCCGTCATTTTCCGTTGCCGATAATCGAGAGCCGATGTCCTGAAAACCATGCGACCGAACGCGAGAACATGAAAGCCTTGCTAAAAAAGCTTGAAACTGATAATAAAGGACTCAGACATAGAATTTTCAATGCAATGTGCAAAGGAGAAATTGATGGCTTTAAGCCTTTCGGCAGATTACCCGAATAAGCTTATATGTTTTTTATGTCAAGCGGAGGAGGTATTATATGAGAATACAAACGGTTTTCAAACGGTACGAAGTAAAATTTATGCTTAATCAAACCGAGAAAAAAATAGTTCTCGAAAAAATATCTCCGTATATGGAACTTGATGAATACAAAAAAACAACCATACGAAACATCTATTTTGACACCCATAATTACCGATTGATACGTCGCTCTTTGGAAAGACCCGACTACAAAGAAAAGTTAAGATTGCGCAGTTATTGTAAGGCAGATGAAAATTCCGACATTTTTGTAGAGATAAAAAAGAAGTACGACAAGGTTGTTTATAAAAGAAGGCTGATGTTAAATGAAAAAGCTGCATTGGATTGGATCTGCAATAAAAAGCCATGTCCCCTGTCATCTCAGATAGCTTCTGAAATAGATTATTTCGTTTCGTTCTATGAAACCCTTTCTCCTGTAATCTTTCTTTCGTATGACCGCGAAGCGTATTACGAAAAAAGCGGCGGAGATATAAGAATAACATTTGATAACAACATTCTTTGCAGGGAAAACGATCTTTCGCTTTCTTCCGAAATATACGGCAAAGAAATTCTTCCAAAAGATATGACACTTATGGAAATAAAATGCTCAGGCGGTATTCCGCTGTGGCTTACACAAATATTATCCGAACATAAAATTTATAAAACTTCATTTTCAAAATACGGTACAGCTTATACGAACATAATTTTTCCAAAATTAAATTTAAAAGAAAAAGAGGTAAAAGAATATGCAAAAATTCAATGAGCTTTTCAAAGGGCTTTTTGATTCCGAATTTTCAAGTGTTATTGAGGTAAAAGACTTTTTACTCTGCATTTTCATCTCTTTAATAGCGGGACTCATAATTGCATTGTCTTATATGTACAAAACTAAATATACAAAGAGCTTCGTTATCACTCTTGCTCTCCTCCCTGCCGTTGTGTGTGTTGTTATCATGATGGTAAACGGAAATGTCGGCACGGGTGTTGCCGTTGCGGGCGCTTTCAGCCTTGTAAGGTTTCGTTCTGTTCCGGGTACGGCAAAAGAAATCGGCATGCTCTTTCTTGCTATGGGCACGGGGCTTATCTCGGGCATGGGATATCTCGCCTTTGCGATTCTCTTTACGGTAATTCTGTGTGCTATATTTATTATTTACAACAGTTTAAATTTTGGTGCAAAAAAGAATGCAAATATGTATAAATCAATAAGGATCACTATTCCCGAGGATTTGGATTATACCGAAATATTCGATGACATCTTTTCGGAATATACTTCTGCTTGTGAATTAGTCGGAGTCAAAACGACAAATCTCGGTAGCATGTTCCGCATTACATATGATATTACTTTAAAAGACCCTTCAAAAGAAAAGGAAATGGTAGATAAAATCAGGCAGAGAAACGGAAACCTTGAAATCAATGTTACCAAGCAGCTTTCTGCCAACGGAGAATTGTAAATATAGAATCTAATTTCAAAAAAATGTAAAAAGACACGGCACTCTCCAAAGAGATATACCGTGTCTTTTGTTATGCTCGTGTTTATTCGCAGCTGAACAAAGAATGTTCTCGGTACTGCTTTTTATATTCCGAGGGGGATACGCCGAAATGTCTTTTGAACATTCGGGAAAACGAAAACAGGTCCGAATAACCGACAGAAGAAGCGGCTACAGTTGGTGAAAAGTTAAATTTCGTTATAAGCTCCGCCGCACGTGAAAGTCTTGTTTCTATAAGATACTGCTGAGGAGACTTCCCTGTTTTCTGTTTGAACAATGCGCTGAAATATGTTCTGTCAAGATTTAAGTACCGAGAAAGTTCATGTATTTTCAAATCATGAGAGTATTCGGCATTTATATATGCTTTTGCTTGTTCCACATAGTCAAAAGCAGACTCTTCATCTGTTTTTATAAGCGAAAGCAGCTTCCATATACATCCGCAGAGATAATCCTCTTTTCCTCTTTCCATATCAAGAATTTTTCTCATTTCATCAAACACGGATTCAAAGCCGCAATCATAAATTACATCTCTGTCAAGTTTTTTGTGCAATTTTTTATGTGCGCTGAAGCCTATCCAGGTATAATGCCAAGGATTTTTTTCATCTGCCTTATAATGTACAATTTCATTGGGTTTTATAAAAAAACAATCACCTTTCGAAAGATTATACGTCTTTCCGCCGTGCTCGAATATTCCTTCCCCTGAAATTACATAATGAATTAAATAATTATTTCGATAGTTCGGACCGTATTCATGATTTTTTTCACATTTTTCTTCACCATATTCAAAAGGGTTTATATCCAAAAAACCTCTGTTTAAAAACGTTACTTGATACATAAAACGATCTCCTCAATGAGTTTTTTATAATTATACCACATAAAAACATGTTTTTCAACTATTTTAGATGTTTTTTTTAATCACAAACAACATTATAACAAAAATACAACATAATGTCAAAAAAATTCACACATGAAGCAATGTATTTTTTTAAATTTTTTTGTTAGTATTAATAAAAAAAGATAAAAGGAGTATTTCTAATGGACAAGATTACTTTCATGGGCGCCGGCAGTACTGTATTTGCAAAAAATGTTATAGGCGACTCCATGCTCACAGACTCATTAAAGGAATTTGAATTTGCACTATACGATATTGACCCGCAGAGACTCGAAGAATCTTTTATAATGGTAAATTCGCTCAACCGTGTTTTAAATGACGGAAAAGCAAAAATAACAAAGCACCTCGGTGTAGAAAACCGCAAAGAAGCCTTGAGAGGCGCAAAATTTATAATTAACGCAATTCAGGTTGGCGGATATGACCCCTGCACTATAACAGACTTTGAAATACCGAATAAATACGGACTTCGCCAGACGATAGCAGATACTTTGGGCATTGGAGGTATTTTCCGCGCTTTGCGTACAATTCCCGTTCTTGAGGATTTCGCAAAGGACATTGAAGAAGTCTGTCCTGATGCATGGTTCTTAAACTACACAAACCCTATGGGTATGCTTACAGGATATATGCAGAGATACACCGGTGTAAAAACAATCGGTCTTTGCCATAGCGTTCAGGTATGCTCGGAACTTCATTTGCTCTCTCGTCTTGGTATTGAATATAAGAAGCCGATAACAGAAAATATTGTAGGTATAAACCATATGGCGTGGCTCCTTGAGCTTAAGGATGCAGATGGCAGAGATCTTTATCCCGAGGTAAGAAAACGCGTCGCTGAAATACTTGATGATAAGGATACTCAATTCACCGATCTTGTTCGTTACGAATATATACGTCGCTTCGGTTATTATTGCACAGAATCGAGCTGGCACAATGCCGAATACAACAATTTCTTTATAAAATCAAAATATCCGGAGCTTATAGACAGATACAAATTAAAGCTTGATGCCTACATAGACACCTGTAAGCACCATATAATGAAGTGGAACGAGGACAGAGCTAAATATCTTTCCGATAACATAACCCACACAAAGACACACGAATACGCCGCTAACATCATGAATTCAATAATAACAAATACGCCTTACACAATTGGCGGTAACGTAATAAACAACGGTGTCATTCCCAACCTCCCCGCAGAAGCATGTGTCGAGGTTCCCTGTCTTGTAAACTCGCACGGTATACAACCCTGTCAGCAGGAGCCGCTTCCTCCCCAGCTCGCCGCTATGAACATACTGAACATAAACGTACAGCTTCTTACAATAGATGCGGCTGCAACACGTAAGAAAGAAAGAATATATCAGGCGGCAATGATGGATCCGCACACATCTGCAGAGCTTTCAATAGACGACATTGTTTCTATGTGCGACGACCTCATAGAAGCACACGGAAGCTGGTTGCCTAAATTCAATTAATTATACCTCGACAGAAAAATCAGTCTCGTGTAAAAATCTTACATTTTGAGGCTGATTTTTATTTTTATTGCCTAAAAAGAAAAAACAAAACAACATTTTGCCAAACAAATACACACATAATACAATGTAATTTAATAAAATTTTCTGTTATTATAATATCAGTCGCATGACTAAAAAAGAAGCGGAGGCTTAAAAAAATGGATAAGATTACATTTATGGGTGCGGGCAGTACCGTATTTGCTAAAAACGTATTAGGCGACGTAATGCTTACAGACGCACTCAAGGAATTTGAGATCTCTCTGTACGACATTGATGCAGAAAGACTTGAAGAATCATTTATAATGATCAACTCTATGAACAAGGTCTTAAACGGAAGCAAGGCTAAAGTAACAAAGCACTTGGGAGTTGAAAACAGAAAAGAAGCTTTAAGAGGCGCAAAATTTGTTGTTAATGCTATTCAGATAGGTGGATATGACCCCTGCACCATTACAGACTTTGAAGTGCCGAAGAAATACGGACTTCTTCAGACTATAGGCGATACTTTGGGTATAGGCGGTATTTTCCGTACATTGCGTACTATTCCCGTTCTTGCCGATTTTGCAAAGGATATGGAAGAAGTTTGCCCTGATGCATATTTTTTGAACTACACCAATCCTATGGCTATGCTTACGGGATATATGCTGAGATATACAAATGTAAAGACCATCGGTCTCTGCCACAGTGTTCAGGTCTGCTCAAGAGGCATTTTGAATGCTCTCGGAATCCCCTTCAAAGAGCCCTTGGTAGAAAACATTGCAGGTATAAACCATATGGCTTGGTTGCTTGACTTGCACGATGCGGACGGCGTCGACCTTTATCCCGAGATGAGGAAGCGTGCTATCGCAGAGCTTGAAAAGGAAAAGTCTGAGTCGAGAGACCTTGTGCGTTACGAGTACATAAGACGCTTAGGATACTATTGCACAGAGTCGAGCGAGCATAACTCCGAATATAATCCATTCTTTATAAAATCAAAATATCCCGAGCTTATCGACAGATACAACATTCCGCTTGACGAGTATCCCCGTCGCTGTGTAAACCAGATAGCAAACTGGAAAAAGAACAGAGAGCTTTATCTGAATGATAACGTAACTCATACACGTACCAAGGAATATGCATCGAGAATTATGGAAGCTATCGTCACAGACGTTCCTACAAAGATAGGCGGTAACGTAATCAACAACGGTCTTATTCCTAACCTTCCCGCAGAGGCGTGTGTAGAGGTTCCCTGTCTTGTAAATGCTCTCGGTATTCAGCCCTGTCAGCAGAAGGCTCTGCCTCCTCAGCTTGCGGCTATGAATATGAGTAACATAAACGTTCAGTTGCTTACCATTGATGCGGCTGTCACTCAGAAGAAAGAGCGCATTTATCAGGCTGCTATGATGGATCCCCACACCGCAGCTGAGCTTTCTATCGACGATATCGTTGCTTTGTGCGATGATCTTATCGAGGCTCACGGCGATTGGTTGCCCAAATATAACTGATAAAAACAGTTTTTTATAGCGTTATAATTACTTTAATAAAAACGGCTTGTAAAACACACCACCAAAGAAATATTGGTGGTGTTCTTTTTTTGGTAATTTTAAGCTACCGATTTGCACAATCTGTGTCTTTCCAATTCGAATCGTGCAGAAAATAACATTTATAAAGGATCGCTTTATCTGACAAACAACTAATTGATAATTGTTTTTTCTGAATGCTATGCTATAATATAATTACACCGGTGATAAACTTTTGGAGGTAAAATATGAATATAAAAATAGGAGCGATCATTAAAAGGCTTCGCGCAGAAAACAATATTACGCAAGAGACGCTTGCAACTGCCATTGGTGTAACACCGCAGGCTATATCCCGTTGGGAAGCTGAAGGCGGATATCCCGATATTGAACTTCTTCCCTCTCTTGCAGATTTCTTTTCCGTCAGTACAGATGAGCTTTTGGGATATAAGTTATCTCAGAGAGAAGAAGCAATTGCAAATATAAAAGAAGAGATGTCCCGTCTCGCGGAAGTTGGCAGGATCGAAGAACGGATAGCTTTTGCAAGAGATGCGATTTCACGCTTTCCTGCCGATTTTGAGATAAAAGAAAATCTTGCTGTTTGTCTGTATCATCTGTGGGAGGATACGCAGAATACAGAGCTTATAAAGGAAATAGAAAATCTTTGTTCTTCCGTAGTGACAGATTGCAAAGATGAGGATACGCGATACAGTGCAATCAATATTTTAATAAACCTTTACGGCAAGACCAAACAAGTTGAAAAAGCTATGCAGGCAATTGATCTGCTTACGCCTATGAAATACTGCCGTGAAGCTGCAAGATCATCGGGCATAGGCGATGGGAATACCGAATTATACATTCAAGATGAGATTGACAAATTGACAGATCATATGGGAACAGCAATTTCGAACTATACACTCTCGAATGATCTTCCTAACGATCCATCCACATGGGACAAAAAGATTGAAATGCTTACTATATCTAATCAACTGTATAAAATGATATACGGAGATAATCTTATGTTTTACCATGTTCGGCTTTCTCGAAATTATTGGTTAATTTCCACATTTCAAATGGCACAGGGCAAAAAGGATGAAGCTCTTGTATCACTGGAAAGGATGTGTTATCATGCGCTTGAATATGATAAATCATATGTCAACAATCACGGAAAATATTATACATCCGTTATCACCGACAAGTTAATTTATCCTGAGCCTGACAAGGATTTTCACGAGCTCAGGGAACACACCAATTCCTACCATATGCTTGAGAAATTACAAAACAAACGATATGACTGTATCCGTCAAAATCCTCGTTTCATTTCTGTTATCGAAAGCTTGAAAGAGTATTCAAAATAAAAGCTTCAGCCCTCCGCTTTGCGCGGGGGGGTATTTTCAGTATATCAAAAAGCCACCACAGAACGTGGTGGCTAATCAATTGTTTATTTATCAGTGCCAAACTACGGTTTTTTCAGGACCGTCGGGTTTATCCGATGAATTATCGTCCTTCTTCGCTTCGGCTGCCTTTCTGTCGGCTTCTTCCTTTGCCTTAGCGTTTTCGTCTGCACTCTTTTTGTTCTTCTCTTCTATCATGGCGGCGAGCTGCTCCATAGTGGCATTGTCGTCCATAGCAGCCTTGAACTGAGCGTCGTCCATAACCTCATATTTTACAAGGAATTCCGCAATGAAATGAAGTTTTTCTATATTTGCTCTCAAGATCTCCTCTGCTTTTGCGAAGGCTTCGTCTATAATACGCTTAATTTCGTTATCAATCTTAGCGGCTGTTGCTTCGGAATAATCTCTCTGTGAATTGAAATCTCTGCCGAGGAATACTTCGTCGCTTCCGTGTTCACTTCCAAACTGAATAGTACCAAGCTCATCGCTCATTCCGTACTTGGTAACCATATTACGCGCTATCTGTGTCGCACGCATAATATCGTTGGACGCTCCTCCGGAAACATCATCATATATGATCTTTTCAGCCACACGTCCGCCGAGGAGCATTGATATCTCTTCCTTGAGCTGATTTTTATATACACTGTATTTATCCTTTTCGGGAGGATTCAACGTATACCCCAATGCTCTGCCGCTCGGAATTACGGAAATTCGGCGAACGGGATCCTGGGATTTAAGAAGATGCGCAAGGATCGCATGACCTGCTTCGTGATAAGCGGTCTTTCTCTTTTCGTCCTCTGTTATTCTCGCTGATTTCTTCTCTGTTCCTACCATTATTTTCAGAGTTGCTTCTTCTATCTCGTCCATTCCTATCAGGTGCTTATTTCTTCTTGCCGCCAAAAGCGCCGCTTCGTTAAGAAGGTTAGCAAGGTCTGCGCCTGTAAAGCCGACTGTAGTCTGTGCTATCTTGTGTACATCAACGCTGTCTTCGATAGGCTTATTTCTGAGATGTACCTTAAGAATATCTTCTCTGCCTGTAAGGTTGGGATAATTTACGGTTATTTGTCTGTCAAAGCGTCCGGGACGAAGCAACGCGGGGTCAAGTATATCGGGGCGGTTTGTTGCCGCAATAACGATAATTCCCTCATGCTTATCAAATCCGTCCATTTCAACCAAGAGCTGATTGAGAGTCTGCTCGCGTTCATCGTGTCCGCCGCCGAGACCTGCGCCTCTGTGACGGCCGACTGCATCTATTTCGTCTATAAAAATAATACTTGCGGGAGATTTTCTCGCATTTTCAAAAAGGTCACGAACACGGGAAGCTCCAACGCCGACATACATTTCAACAAAATCAGAGCCCGATATCGAATAGAAAGGAACTCCTGCTTCTCCCGCAACCGCCTTTGCAAGCAAGGTTTTACCTGTACCGGGAGGGCCTACAAGAAGCACACCGTGAGGGATTCTCGCGCCGAGTCCTGTAAACTTAGCGGGATTTTTCAAAAATTCAACGACCTCTTCGAGCTCTTCTTTTTCCTCATCAGCGCCTGCAACATCGGCAAATTTCACCGAGTTCTTTTCACCTACGCTCAGTTTTGCTCTTGAACGGGCGAAGGAATTCATTTTTCCGCCGCGGCCTGTCGCCTGATTCATCATATAGATCCAGAAGCCTACAAAAACTATAAGGATTATTATATAAGGAAGCCAAGAAACAAACCAAGGCGTTTCTTTTATTTCTTCAAAATTATATTCTTCTATAATTCCCGCAGCGTGCTGCTCATCTGCTGTTTTTTCGAGCCATTCATACTGGAACGAATAACTCAATCTATAAACATAGCTTACTTCTTTACCGTTTTCATCAACGGTATTAAGCGTAATGTATCCATCTGTATCGACAAAAAATGATTTGACCTCATGGTTATTGAATTTATCCTTCAAATCGCTATAGGTAAATTCTTCCTTTGCTGTCATCATATCTGTCAAGACGACCGCCGCTAAAATAAAGCAGACGATCAATAGCAGAAAAAATACAATGTTTTTAACATTTACTTTCATTACGTAATGACCAAACCTTTCTTACATTACAACAATACACTAAAAATAAAAAGTCATAATTTATAAATTATACAAGTCTTTTTAAAAAATTATGAATTATAAACCTCGGGACGAAGAATACCTACATAAGGCAATGTGCGATATTTTTCATCATAATCCAAGCCATAACCGACAACAAATTCGTCCGGTATTTTCATTCCAGAATAATCGGGATTGAATTCCACTTCTCTGCGTGACGGTTTATCCAGCAGCGTGCATGTCTTTACAGAGCGGGCACCTTTATTGAGAAGATAATTAACGAGGTAAGAGAGAGTTCTGCCGCTGTCAATAATATCTTCGACAATGATGATATCACATTCTTCAATATTCTTTCTTTGAAGATCAAGGTGAATATTGATATTTCCTGTGGTTTTTGTAGTTGCTCCATATGAAGAAACCTTCATAAATTCTATTTCCACGGGGGTCTGAAGCTTTTTCATCAAATCTCCCATAAAGACAACCGAGCCTTTTAATATTGCAAGCAAAATAACATGCTCGCTGTTATCAAAATAATCGTTATCTATTTCCTTGGCTAATCTTGTAGTCATTTCATCAAGCTGTTTTTCATCTACAAGCACCTTCAAAATGTCCTTATTCATCATTTCCTCCATTATGGCAATAATATGCATATAATTCTATATTTTCATTTTCTGTACCTTGCTTTTCGGATTCTCTGACTGAAAATCCCGGTACCCATAAAATTCCGTCACCGTCGCACAAGACAGGGATTGTTTGCCTCTCTTTTTGTGACAGCTTAGCATCGTTAAAGAGCTTTTTTAATTTATGGGTCATTTTACCGTAACGGTAACAATCTCCGTCTTTTTTGCTTCTCGCAAAGATTTTACCATTTATTTTAGCAGAAGTTAAATTCGCCTGTATTGATAATTTGTAAACATTTGTTACATATGAAAGCTTTTCATCATTTTTGTCGTTTGTCAGATAGATGACTGCGTCGGAATTAGGCAAACGGTTTTCGCCTAAATTAAGCTCAATGCAAAATTCCGAATCACTTGAAGAAAAAGCTTTTTTTCTTTCAAACCTATAGTATTTCCTGTCACACGAAAAAACAATACCGCAAGGCAAGGAATACTTCATTCCTATATTATTTTCCTTGTTGACTATTTCCATTATTTTCTCGATATGAATATAGGAAAGACTTTCGAGACCGCATTCAACAGAGTCATACATATATATAATTACTCGGCTGAGAATTGCGTTTTTTAAATTCTTCAAGGTTTCTTTTTTTGCGATATTTGTAATTTTATTTGCATCGCAAAATTCTTTTACATATTCATCGAAAAACTCCGTATCGCTTCGCATACTTTTATTAAGCCTCTGTATTGCCGACTCAAAAGAAGCATTTATGTGAGAGCATTTCGGAATTATTTCTTTTCTTATAAAATTTCTGCTGTACTCCGTATCGCTGTTGGTAGAATCAAAAACATACTTAATATTATTATGCGTAAGAGCATCCACAATATCACATTTCGAGGCATAAAGAAGAGGTCTTAAAATGTTATCTCTTTCGGGAGGGATGCCGCACATTGCGCGTCCGCCTCCGCCTCTAAGCATGTTGAAGATAACTGTTTCAGCATTATCCGTCGCATTGTGAGCTGTAACGATATAAGTATATTGTGGGTTTTCTTTTATAAATTTATCAAAAAAAGAATACCTTACATTTCTTGCGGCTTCCTCCACGCCGAGCTTTTCGTTTTTTGCAAGAGCTAAAACATCCGCTTCAAAGAGATGAAAACCAATGTTGTTTTCGGCACATATTTTTTGGCAGAACTCCGCGTCCCTCTCTGCCTCTCCTGCCCGTATATGGTGATTTACATGAAGCGCGCAAAGAGGAAAGGAAAACTGTTCGGAAAGCTTTTTCATACAGATAAGCAAAAAAACAGAATCTGCTCCGCCCGAAAGCGCAACGGCAACTCCTTTTTTAAACTTATCCTCAAAGCCATAATCAGATATAGCGGCTTCGACGCTCGCAAGCACCTTTTGCAATGCGGCATCTCCTTGCCAAAAAATTCTCACTTTGCAGCTCCTTCTCCGCTTTCTTCATCAAGTGTTCTGAATTTGGTAAACTGACCTATCCAGCCCATCTTCACGCTTCCTGTAGAACCGTGTCGGTTTTTAGCAACAATTACTTCCGCAGTATTTGCTTCCTGCTCGACCTTTTTAGCATCCGACTGATCCTTGTAATATTCTTCTCTGTAAAGGAACATTACTATATCGGCATCCTGCTCTATAGCTCCCGAATCTCGCAAGTCGGAAAGCATCGGTTTTTTTACCGTTCTTGACTCGGGACCTCGCGAAAGCTGTGCGCAACAAATTATCGGCACACCAAGATCCTTTGCCATAATCTTCAGGTTTCTGGATATGTCGCCGACCTCTTGAACACGGTTTTCAATATTTCTTCCGCTCTGCATGAGCTGTAAATAGTCTATTACAACCAATCCGAGATTTTTGACACGTCTTAATTTGGATTTCATATCGGTGACCGAAACGCCCGAAGTATCGTCAATCAGAATATCGCAACCTGTAAGCTCTCCTGCCGCCTGAGCAATTCTTCCCCAGTCCTCGCCTGTAAGGTTTCCGCCTCTTAATGCATAGCTGTCTACCAAGGCTTCGCTCGAAAGCATACGTGTAACAAGCTGCTCGCCCGACATTTCAAGCGAGAAAACACAAACCGTTTTTCTGCTCTGCTTTGCGACATTGACGGCAATGTTCATAGCGAAACTTGTTTTTCCCATACCGGGGCGTGCGCCTATAAGAACCAAATCTCCGAGTCCCATCTGAACCAGGACCTTATCAAGTCCCGAAAAGCCCGTTTTGGAGCCTGAGATCATATCCTTGTTTTCCGAAAGACGCTCGAGGTCGCTATAGACGCCATGCATGATATCTCTTATATGACGAAATTCCTTTGACGAACGCTTTTCGGCTATATCGAATATCTTCTGCTCTGCCATATCCACGGTTTCTTCAGCTTTTCCCTGCTCTGAATAGGCAACATCTGAAATTTCGTTACAAGCATTTATGAGCTTTCTTAAAAGCGCTTTGTCTTTTATTATTTTGGCATAGTCCTTTATGTTTGCCGCGGTCGGAACTATTTTAGCAAGAAGCATAATATAATCCTTGCCGCCTGTTTCGTTATATACGCCGTTCTCAACCAGATTATTTATCAATGTAATTATATCTATTTCCTTGCTCATCATAAACATAGAGCGCATGGAAATAAATATCTGTTTATGTTCTTCGACACTAAAATCTTCTTCGGTAATCAATCCCGCAATATCTTCAAAGCTTGTAGGATTCAAAAGGATAGAACCGAGCACCGACTGTTCTGCCTCTATGGAAACAGGAAGATTTCTTGCAACGTCCCCGTACATATTAAGCTCCTTCGGAAATTTTTTTATTCATGCACCACTACTGTAAATTTTCCGGTGATATCACCGTAAAGCTTGACGGATATCGAATACGTGCCATGAGCCTTTATAGGATCTTCAAGAGAAAGCTTTCTCTTGTCGATTGTTATAGCAAAATCCTTTTCAAGCGCTTCGGCTATATCTTTTGCCGTAACCGCACCGTAAAGTCTGCCGTCGGCACCCGACGAGCTTTTAATTTTAACAGTTGTTCCTGAAAGCTTTTCGGCAAGCTCCTTGGCTGCCTTTTTTTCTTCTTCGATCTTATAAAGCTTGGCATCCTCTTTGCCCTTAAGCTCATTTGTTGCCTTTGCATCGGCTATGATAGCGAGTTTTTTAGGTAAGAGGAAGTTTCTTGCATATCCGTCTGAAACCTCTATCATCTGGTCCTTCTTACCCTGACCTTTTACGTCCTTTAATAAAATTACTTTCATTGTTAATTCTCCTCATATGTTATCTAAATTATCGTCAATTGAATCACGCAGACGCTGTATTACATTTCTCATTGTTTCATTAGAGATCTGCGCTCCCGCAACATCGAAATGTCCGCCTCCGTTAAGCTTTTCAAGTATTACCTGTACGTTTATCGTACCGTTTGAACGTGCTGAAATGTGGATTCTTCCATCAATGTTAACGAGGACGAAGGATGCGTCAATATTCTTTATAGCAAGCAGCTTATCCGCAACCTTGGCAGCCATAACACGATAGCTTGAATCTGTGTTTCCTTCGCAGGATGAAATTGCAATTCTCTTTTTATAAATGGTTATGTTGGCGTTGAAGCGTGCTTCCTTTGTAAGCTCTTCGATATTGGATTTAAACATTTCCTGGGTTTCGCCCGGGTTTGCGCCTTCTCCTCGAAGGAACTGAGCAACACCGAAGGTTCTTGTTCCGGTATTTCTTGTAAACTGCTTGGTATCAAGAAGAATTCCCGAGAGCAAAAGCTCAGACTCCTCTTTGTGAAGGTTTCTCGTGAGCATATTCTGTTCAAGAAATTCAGCTACCAATTCGGAAGCAGAGGATGCCGTTGTTTCAATGTATTCAAGCTTGACCGAGGGGCCAAACTCTGCTGCTTTGATATGGTGGTCTATTACCGCAATATTATTTGCCTTTGCCGCAAGCTCGGGGCACTCGACAAAATCAAAGTTGTTGGAGTCTACGATAATAAGCAAGGTATCCATTTTCAACAGATCCATACCCTCAGCGCCATCGACAAACACCTTTTGATATGAAGGCAGGTTGTCTATTTTTTCAAAGCAAGGCGCTAAGTTGGGGTCATTCTTATTTACAACTATGTTTACGCGCGCGCCGCAGTTTTTCGCAAATCTCGCCATACCGACGGAAGCACCGAACGAGTCATAGTCGCCAAATCGGTGTCCCATGATAATAACGTTATCGGCACGTCCCATCATTGCTATAAGCTGACTTGCCATAACTCTCGCTCTTACATTGGTACGCTTGAAGCCGGCCTTGGTCTTGCCGCCGTAGCACTCGACACCTTCCTTGCTCTTATAGACCGCTTGGTCTCCGCCGCGCTGAAGTGCCATATCAAGTGCGCTCTGTGCCGCATATTCTCTGTCGTAAATTGTTTCGCCAAGATCCGAAACACCTATAGAAACAGTAACCGAAATACCGTCTCCGACACGAACTTCTCTTATCTCATCAAGAATATCGAATCGGCTCTCAAGACATTCTTCCAAACGTTCCGCATCAAAAACTATCAGGTATTTATTTCTTTCATATGCACGGATCACTCCATCCATTCCGTTGACCCATTTTTTCAGCTTGTTTTCTACAGCATTTGTGGTTTTTACAAAGTCATCTCTAACATACTGAAGAATTTCATCAATATTGTCTATGATAGCATATGCAACAACCACACGTTCTCTTCTGTACCGATCGTCCAGTTTGAGATATTCCGTACAGTCATCGAGAACAACGAACCAATAGTCCTCCCCGTCAAGCTTACACGGAACACTGTCTACTCTGAAGCTCTCCTTACCTATCTGGACTATTTCCTTTGTCTCTGTACCGTCAAGAAAAAGTCCCAAAGAGATTATTTCTTCGACATTAACACCGCAAGTCAAGCGCTTGTGTCCTGTCTTGCGTTCAAATGCCGTATTACACCAAATGACACTTCCGTACATATCGCAAAGCACTACAGGAGACTTTAACTGCACTAAGACAGAACCTATTTCGGTATCAAATATCTCGTCTAAGGTATGCCCCTTAGCTAAGCTGTTTCTCTGCATTCTTATATCTACCCACAAAGCAAGCAAGAGAAAATAGAAGAACAGGGACAGAAGTCCGTTATACAAATAAGAATTATCCGTATGTTCTCCCAAAAGCATCAAAAGCAAAACGGCAAAGAAGGACAAGGCAATAATGACCGCAATATCCAAGCGTGTCGCCAGCTTATTTCTTTGTTTCTGTTTCATATTATACTCGCCAAAAATGGCATATCCTCCATAAAACTATAATAATTGAAATCATAATAAGTATATTATAGCAAATAAAATCAAAAATGTAAACAAAAAATGCAATATTTATAATAAAAAGTACGAAAAATTTAAAATAATGTAAAAACCTCCTTGAAAATAACTTAATTCTGTTGTAAAATAGTAATTGTAATTCATCGAAACAGGAGGTTGCTATGGGAAAACATCTGAAAAGCTCGGTATCTGTGTTAAGCGGAATCGGCGAAACACGAAAAAAAGCTTTCGAAAAAATCGGTATCGAAACTCTCAAGGATCTTTTATACCATATTCCCAGAGCATACCAGAACAGAGGCAACGTAAAGCAGTTAAAGGATGCGCTCGACGGCGAAATTGCCGCATTCTCTCTCTGCATAGTCTCACCTCCTAAAAATGCAATTCTCAAAAACAGGCTCACTCTTACAAAGCTCCGCGCATCCGATGAAAGCGGAACGGTTGACGTCGTGTTTTTTAACCAACCGTTTTTGAAGGATGTATTCACCTTAGGCGCGGAATTCAGATTTTGGGGCAAGCTGACGTATCAGAACAAAAAATGGCAGCTTATATCTCCGGAATTCGAAAGCATAATCCCCGGCAAGCTTCTGCCTGATTTTATCCCTGTATATCATTTGACTGAAGGGCTGAGCGGCAAACAGATAAGCAAGGCAGTATCCCAAGCTCTTTCCCTCTGTCTTCCTGAAATAGAAGATTCTCTGCCGCAGGAGATTCGCAAAAAGAACGCGCTTCCCACTCTTTCGTTTTCCTTGCAAAACATACATTTTCCGGAAAGCGCGGAATCCTTAAACCGCGCGATAAACAGACTGGCATATGAAGAATTATTTTACTTTTCACTCGGGCTTCATATCATAAAAAAGAATCAAGCCGTTACTAAAGCTATCCCATGCCAAACACACTCTTTGAAGCCGTTGCTTTCTCTGCTCGAATATGAGTTGACCGCAGCGCAAAAGCGTGTTGTCAATGAGATAATTTCCGATATGACAAGCAGAGAGAACAAGTTATCCCCTATGAACAGAATACTCATAGGTGATGTTGGAAGCGGAAAAACTATATGCGCAGCTTGCGCTATATATACTGCTGTAAAAAGCGATCTCCAAAGCGCCTTTTTAGTTCCTACGGAAGTACTTGCGAGACAGCATTATAATGACCTTTCCGAGCTTTTTGCAGGATTGGGAATTAAAACCGCCTTGCTTCTCGGCTCAACAAGCGCCTCGGAAAAGAAAAAAATATATTCTTCTCTGTCAAGCGACGGACAGGACAGAATAGATCTGATAATAGGTACTCATGCTCTTTTAAATGAGAAGGTTTCTTTTTCCAATCTCGGACTCCTCATAACAGACGAGCAGCACCGATTCGGCGTAAAGCAAAGAGCCGTTTTAAAAGAGAGAAATGAAGGCGTCCACACACTTGTAATGAGCGCAACTCCTATACCGAGAACGCTTGCTTTTGCGCTTTACGGAGATCTTGATATTTCGTGTATAGATGAGATGCCCGTAGGCAGACAACGTGTTGATACATTTCTGGTCGACGAGAGCTACAGAACGCGATTAAACGCATTTATTCGTCGGCAGATAGAGGAAGGCGGACAGGTATATATAATCTGTCCTTCGATAGAAGAAGAAAACGACAACTCTGAAATTCCAATAAATGAGCTGACAAAAGCTCCCACTCGCAGTACAGAGGATAAGCTCAAAAACGTTATAGAATACGAAAAAAATCTGCAGGAAGAAGTATTTCCCGATCTTAAAACCGCTTTTCTGCACGGAAGGCTCAAGCCAAGCGAAAAAGAAAGCATTATGAAGTCATTTGCCGACGGAGATATAAACATCTTAGTTTCAACAACAGTTATCGAAGTAGGAATAAACGTCCCAAATGCTTCCCTAATGATCATAGAAAACTCGGAACGCTTCGGACTCTCACAGCTTCATCAGTTAAGAGGACGGGTAGGCAGAGGAAATAGAAAATCCTACTGCATACTTGTTTCGGACAGCAAGGGCGCTGTCGCAAAATCTCGCTTGGAAATCATGAAAAACACTTATGACGGATATAAAATCGCCGAAAAGGACTTAGAGTTGAGGGGACCCGGAGACTTTTTTGCTTCACTTTGTGATTCTTCGATACGCCAAAGCGGCGGTCTGTCGCTCCGTTTTTCAAGCTTGTGCACCAGCGCGGAGCTTATGAAGAACGCTTTCGAAGATGCCAACAGTATAATAAAAAGCGATCCGTTTCTTTTAAAAGAAGAACACAAGGCACTCTCAAAAGAAATAGATCACCTGTTTAATCTCAATGAAAATACTATAAGCTAACACGATAGGAAATAATTTTATGAACAACCAACCTCTTGCCGACAGAATTCGCCCCGAAACCATTGACGAAATGGTAGGACAGGAGCATTTGCTCGGAAAAAACGGCATAATCCGCAAAATGCTCGACAACGGCAGAATTACAAATATGATTTTCAGCGGACCTCCCGGAACAGGAAAGACGACAGCCGCAAATATTATATCAAAGCAGGCGAATATACCTCTGTATAAATTGAATGCAACTACCGCGTCGCTTTCGGACGTAAAAGATATTGCTTCGGGAACCTCGAGTATTTTCGGCTCAGGCGGAATTCTTCTCTACCTTGACGAAATTCAATATTTCAATAAGAAGCAACAGCAATCCCTGCTTGAGTATATTGAGGACGGCAGGATAACGCTCATCGCATCCACTACAGAAAATCCCTATTATGCAATATACAACGCCATTCTTTCGCGCTCGTCTGTATTCGAGTTCAAGCCTGTAAAAGCCATCGAATGCGTACCTGCGTTGAAGCGCGCGCTCGCAATATTGAACGAAGAACATTCCGCTTCAAAAAGCGCAAGCGATGAAACCCTGGAAGCAATAGCGGCGCATAGCGGAGGAGATGTAAGACGTGCTATCGGTATTCTTGAAAACGTATTTTTTGTCAGCAGGGACGAGCTTACAAACGATGATGCCGCTTCTCTTTTTCCGTCTATGACCGGACATTTTGACCGTGACGGAGATGTGCATTATGACTTACTTTCCTGCCTCCAAAAATCCATAAGAGGCTCAGATGCTGATGCTGCCATATTTTATCTTGCGAAAATACTCGTGGGCGGAGATCTTCTGTCTGCTTGCCGAAGATTACAGGTAATAGCAAGCGAGGATGTAGGTGCCGCTTATCCCATGGCATCTGTGATTGTTCGAAGCTGTACCGAAAGCGCAAAGGAGCTTGGACTTCCCGAAGCCGCCATTCCGCTTTCTAATGCCGTAGTGATGCTTGCCACTTCTCCAAAGTCCAACAGCGCTTATCTTGCATATGCAAGCGCATCGGAGGACATTGCATTAGGCAAAGGCTCTGAAATCCCAACTCATCTGAGAAGCCCACTATTCAAGGGCTACAAATATCCGCACGATTATAAAAATCATTATGTAGATCAGCAGTATCTGCCAGATGATCTAATCGGAAGACAGTATTACAAATTCGGTGAAAACAAATTGGAACAAGCCGCCAAGGCTTACTATGAATTTATAAGAAAGAACTCAAAATAAATTAAAGGAAATACTCGCATGAAATATCATTTTATTCTGAACCCTTCCGCAGGAAAAGGAAATCAGATTTCCATTTTTGAAGGTAAGATAAACGAAATATGCAAAAGAAACGCCCTCGATTATGACATTCACATAACACAGGCTCAAGGAGAAGCAACAGAATATGTGAAAAGTATTCTTTCTGAGGATAAAGAGCTTCACCGTTTTTATGCTTTTGGCGGTGACGGCACTTTTTCCGAGGTAGTAAACGGCATATATCCACACGAAAATGCAGAGATCGGCCTTGTCCCTACAGGAACAGGAAATGACTTTTGCAGAAACTTTACAGAGAAGGAAAATTTTTTTGATATAGAAAAACAGATAAACGGAGCATCCGAAAAAATCGACATCTTGAAATATAACGATAAATATTGCATCAATATGCTTAATATAGGCTTCGACTGCAATGTTGTCTGCAACACCTTAAGAGTAAAGAAAAACAGGCTTATTCCCAACAAGCTCTCTTATATTGCCGCATTGGTAATCACACTCTTTGAAAAGCTGTTTTCGCACCAAAAGATCACAATAGACGGAGAAACGGTAGTTGACAGGGACATATTGCTCACAGCTATAGCAAATGGCTCCTTCTGCGGCGGAGGCTTTCACGCCATTCCCTACGCTTCTCTTGTGGATTCTACATTGGACATCAGCATTGTAGAAAAAATCTCACGCTTAAAATTCATATCATTAGTCGGTACATATAAAAAAGGTACACACTTAGACACGAAAGCCGGCAAAAAATGTGTAAGCTATATACGCGCAAATTCTTTGAAAATGGAATTTAATACTCCTACAAAAATTTGTGTGGACGGAGAAATAGAAGTAGCAAACTCCCTCGATATTTCGGTAATTCCCAAGGGGATCTCCTTTATTATTCCACAAGGAAGCTCTATGATTTGCTCTGACAAATCCGTATCCGAATTAAAATATGTAAATCTTGCGAGATAACATATGAATTTATTTTTCAAAAGACCGCTTCTGGTTGCTCTTGTCGCATTTCTGATTTCTTCTGTTATAATGTCTCAAATTGCCTGTTATAAGTATTCTGCTCGTATTTATTTGCTTGTTTTGACAGTTTTTGTCCTTGCAATCCTTTCCTTGTTTTTGATATTCAAGAAAAGTAACAGGCATTTTCACTTCGTTGCACTGCTGACAGCAACGCTTGCGCTTTCAGGAGCTATACTGCAATTTTCATATTTTTCCTTGCATCTTTCCTTGCCTTCGGAATTTGAAGGAGAAAATATAGAAATAGAGGCAACGATAGAAGAAATCACCTATCAAAACGGAAGTTTTATTATTCTTAATGCAAAAACCGATAAAATAAACGGCGAAGATATCAGTCTTCGCTTTAAATTTGAAATAATTACAAAGTACAGGATAAAGCCCGGTATGGTCTTTTCCTGCACAGGCACAGTAGAAAGCACAAATGCCCTTCCAAGAGATGAAAACAAATATCTTATAACCGACGGTTGCGCGGCAAGCGTTTCGGATGTCTGTGACTTCCATGTTTTCGGAGAAAAGAAAAGCATAGGTTCTGTTTTATCCGATCTGCGAAATAAAATTTCCGCACGTATTGAAAACAATATTGAAGGTGAAAGCGGCTCGCTCATGTCTGCTCTTCTCCTGGGAAAAAGAGATTCTCTCGACTCGTCTGTAAAATTTGATTTCAGAAGGCTCGGCATTTCTCATATGCTTGCTTTAAGCGGGATGCACCTTTCTATTATGATGTCGGTCGTAGGAGTATTTCTCTCAAAATTAACTATAAGCAAAAAGCTCAAAAAAATTATATTGGTTTTACTTGCTTTTATCTACGTCGCAATCTCGGGATTTTCGGGCTCTATCTTGAGGGCAGCATTTATGTTTTTCATGGCATCTCTGTCCTTTTTCACAAGGCGCGAAAACGATTCATATACCTCACTATTCTTTGCGGTCGCTCTGATAATACTCATTCAGCCCAATGCTGTAAATGATATCGGGCTATGGTTATCATTTCTCGCAACATTCGGAATTCTTATTTATTATGAGCTGTTTGCCGAAAAATTGAAAGTAAAGCATAAGTCGCGTATAAAAAGAATATTGAGATACGTTTCAATTTCTCTTTGGATAAGCTTCTTCGCATTCTTGTTCACGCTTCCTGTCACAGCTCTTCTTTTTGGCGAAATTTCAATAATGACACCTGTTTCAAATTTAATTTTTGCCTTTTTATTAGACATAGAGCTGATGCTGTCATTCCTTGCGCCTTTTCTGTGCAAAATAAAGGTTTTCTCTAAAATTTGTGAATTGCTGGGTTCTTTTATAATTTCTGCCGTAGGTTTTCTTGCTGATATAAGAAATATATGTATATCTGTTTCCTATATAGCATTTTATATTGCGCTTGCGTTGTTCTTTGTTTATTTAATATATCTGCTATACAGAAAATTAAAATTCAACGCTATAATCATCCGCATACTTTGCTCTTTTATCGCTCTAATGCTTGTTTTGGGAATTTGTGCCTTCAATAATTATAAAAAAGAAAGATTTATATATTCCAAAAGCGATAATAAAAGCAAAGATGAATATATTATATTAATCGATGACGGAAAAGCATCGGTAATTGATTTTTCAAGTGAAAACTCGGGTTCCTTCAATTACGTCATAAATATTTTAAAAGAAGAACACATAACTGAAATATCATCATATATTTTCACTCATTATCATTATAAGCTTGCCGCATCATTAGAAAAAGCGTGTTCAAAAATAAAGATCAACCAAGTTTTATTGCCTTTTCCAAATAGCGAAACCGATATTACCTATGCAAAAATGGCGTCGGATACACTGATAAACGGAAAAACAGATTTTGAAATCTATGAGTGTGATAAAGAAATATTTGTAGACGGTTACAAGGATTTTTCGTTTTATTTGGAAATTCCGGATTTTCCCGACGATAAAAACGAACGCGTTTTCTCATTTAAATTCAGGCAGAAGAACTTTATCTATGCTTCTCTCTCGGAATCATATGCTTCTTTTTCACGCTTCAGTGATAAAGCAGATGTCTTTATCGTAGGCAACCATGAAAGAAATTACAACTATCCGATATCATACATTCTTCCGTCAAACCTATCTCATTTGATAGCATCAAACGGAGATGCAAATTATTTACATGATTTTTTAGATCCTATTACAGACAAAACAAAAATACATACTGATAATTCAGTAAAGCTCGACTTAAATGACTAACATCAATTTATATTTTCAGGAGTAATAAAATGGAAGTATACCCAAATTATTATGATAAATTTTCCTGCATTAACAGCAGGTGTCAGCACAACTGCTGCATAGGCTGGGAAATAGATATTGATGAGGAAACATATTCCTATTATAATTCCTTAAACGGAAAATTAGGTAAAAAGCTGAAGGAAAACATTTGCCTCTCGGACGAAGGAAACCTATGCTTTAAGCTTTCGGATAACGATCGCTGTCCTTTTTTAGACAGAAACAATCTGTGCGAGATAATAAAAGAGCTTGGTGAGGATAGCTTATGCCAGATCTGCGCTGATCATCCCCGTTTTGTAAACTGCATTGATGACCGCGAAGAGATCGGCTTAGGCATGTGCTGCGAAGCGGCAGCATCGCTTATTCTGACCCAAAAAGAACGTTTCAAGCTTCTACCCGAATATGATGGCAAAAATGAGATCTTACTACTAAGAGATGAGGTAATAAATGAAATTCATAATAGCCGTAATTCTTCCAAAAAAACAGCAGAGCTCTTGGCTTCAAAATTCAAACTGAATTTTTCCAAAGCTGAAATAAAGCAGTGTATAGAATTTCTTATAACACTTGAAGCGCTTGATGTTAATTGGACATCTATTCTAAAGGAGCTTTTGGAGCAATTTGAAGAGCTTGATTTTGACGCGTTTCTCGAATATATCGGAAAAAGAGACCGCGAATACAAAAATTTGCTTACCTATTTTGCCTACAGACATCTAAGTGTCTCAAGAGACTTATCAGAGTTTTCCGCACGAATGGGATTTGTTTTGCTTGGTTACCATATACTTTATTCACTCGGTGCTTTTATATTTAAAAGAGACTCTTCTATGCCCGTATCTATGTCAGTCGAGCTTGCAAGAATGTATTCCGCCGAGATCGAATATTCCGAAGAAAACACAGACTTGATAATTCAAAAATTTGCTTGCTGAAATATTTTTTCTTTTTTTATCATATCTCTTATTATGACCCCATATAATATAGCAGACAGAAGTCATATAGGAGGAGAAAAAATGACAAGCACAAGCATATATAAAGATATTGCCGAACGCACGGGCGGCGACATTTATATAGGTGTCGTAGGTCCTGTGAGAACGGGAAAATCAACATTTATCAAAAAATTTATGGAAGCTGCCATAATCCCGAACATTTCCGAGGAAGGTGAAAAAAAGAGGGCTATAGACGAAATGCCTCAATCCGCGTCGGGAAAGACCGTTATGACAACAGAGCCAAAATTTGTCCCC
>SVQV01000130.1 GCA_015065175.1 Oscillospiraceae bacterium
CGGCTCCCCTAAATGCTACAGGTTATTACATAGGCTCATCTGTATGGGCAAACACTACTTATTCCTCTGCTTTCGGCAACGGATATTTTGACGCAGCAAAGGGCGGCAATATATTCATTTATGACGGCGGTGTTAAGCAGATTCTTGATGCGGCTAATGCGTTTTCCGTAGAGCTTGTAGCAGCTTCTACACTGAACAGTAGAGCAGCATTCTTTATCGGTCCTCGCTTTGAGTTTACTCCTTCCGCTACAAATGTTACTTTCACCGGTACTGAAAATGCGGAAATGATAACTGCCTTGGACAAAAAAGATACAGAAGAGGTCGAGGGCTATCAGACCATTATCATGGCTTTGAACGGTCAGAAGGTAAATACATACACATTTGCTTTTGATCTTGCGGACATCGAAAATAAAAACTATACTCTTAATGCATACGGTAACGGTAAGAATTACAGCACTCAGAATCTTGTGTCCAAGACAAACACCTTCTCGGTAACAGGCAAAGGACAGTGGCTTATGAGAGATAAAGGCTTGTACACATACGCTTTCCGTGTATACGAGAGCGAGCTTACTGCCGAGCAGGTTCTTCAGAACCACTTTGCAGACGTAGCTTTGTTCAACAACCTCAACGTCAGAGACTTCCTTCTCATTCCCGAGGATTACAGAGCTGATGTTTACAAGGCATTTGAAAACGTAGCTATTGATGATGCGGACGTTGATCTTCAGGCAACTCTTGACGCTGTAGTAGCTGAAGTATTGGAAGAGGTTCCCGAAACCTTGCCTCCTGTAACTACAACGGCACCCGTAACAACAAATACCCCCGTGACCGATGCTCCTGCAACTACAGTGACCCCTGTAACCACGGTTCCTGTATCGTACACAATTCCTTACAAGGCAGAGATCTCATTCGAGCTTACAGATGCTGACGGCGACGGTGTTTATACCGCGGACGATATCTTCGGCGGGGATAATACATTTGCGTTTGTAGAAAAGAAGCCCGGATACGGCGGAGCTGCTATAGATGCGGCAGATAAAGAAAACAAGGTCGATACAACGATAAGTTACGCATGGGACGGTAGCTTCATCTACGGATATGTAGTATCTACAGATCCTACGCTCTTGGCAGCAGGTGAGGAAATTGCCAATGATGTAGATAATAACTGGCGACTTGATAGTCTTGAAGTTTGGTACAAGATGGGTGGAGAAGCACCTACCGGAAAAATAGATACTTCTCAGATATTGATAAGCCGTTATGGATACGGAGTTTCGGCAACTTATAACGAAGATGCTTCCAAAAATACAAAGTCTAATTTCTTTGATCAGATAGCGGTTGAAACGGTAGTAAGCGAAGATACAACATATATTGTATTTAAGCTCCCTGCTAAAGAAGAGGATGGCACAGCGTTAACAGGCGGAAGTGTTTTCTATACAGCATTGCAGATCGATGACCTTCGTGATGCTACACCTGTTGACGGCAATGGCAACTACAGTGCGTTCTATTGCACGACAGGCAACTCCGCTGATTTTGGAGGTTATGACAAGTACACTCTCGCAGAGATACCCACTACTACGAACCCGTGACAACGGAGACACCTGTAACCACAACTCCTGTGACTACAGAACCTTCCGTTGCTCCTGTCGCACCGACAATAGTTCTGGATACGGTTGTCGCAGAAAACGGTGAGGCTACACTTACTCTCGAGATAAAGAACAACCCCGGTCTTGCGGCTATTAACATTACACCCGACTATGATGAAGAGGCTTTGACATTGACAACTTCTAATATTAAGAACGGCGATATATTCCCGACACTTGATAAGGGGGTAAACCTTTTCTTCAGTGCAGACGAAAACTGTTATGATGACGGTGTATTGGCAACCCTTAAGTTTACAGTAAACGAGGGAACGGCAGCAGGTACTTATCCTGTAACATTCACAGTCCGTGAAGTACTTAATGAGGAGTTTGAGGAGGTTGAATTGGAAGTAGTTGCAGGTTCTATCACTGTAGAGTAATTTTCCCGTCTGAGATAAGCGCATAAAGCGCGAGGCTCAAAAATGAATAACAAAAGACCGATCTTCACTCGTTTGGGTGTTGATCGGTCTCTCTTTTTGCAATTTCAAGCTTTTGGAAATTGATAAGTACATGCACACAAAAAAGCAGGACAGAAAACAATTAGTATTGTTTTTCTGTCCTTTGTCTATAGTAAATATTCAGCTCTTTTAATTATAGTTATAGCCCAAGTCGAAGGCGCGGAGGTTTACGTCCAAGAATTTCGGGGGGACGGTACTCTTGACACATTCTACCCATTTCTCGTACGGGATCTCCGTATTTTTAGCCATAAGACCTATAAGCACAACGTTTACTGCTTTTGCGCTTCCTGCCTCTTTAGCGAGCGAGAGAGCGTCAAGCGAGATAACATCGGCTACGGCTTTCATTTTATCAATGATGTTTTCGGGATACTTTGCGGCACCTATGATTACGGGCATAGGGTTTATCTTCTGGTCGGCGGTTATTATCTTTCCGCCCTCCTTAAGCCAAGGGAGCGCACGGTATGCTTCGAGCTGCTCGAATGCCAAGATGATGTCAGCCTCTCCTTTGTCGATTATAGGAGAATAGATCGCATCTCCGAATTTAACATATGTAACAACGCTTCCTCCGCGCTGGCTCATTCCGTGGACCTCGGAGACCTTGACATCAAAGCCCTCGGAAAGAACGGTGTTGCCGAGTATTCTGCTGGCGAGCAGAGTACCCTGACCGCCTACTCCTACTATCATTATATTCATACCCTTCATATCAGTCTTCCTCCTTTTCTATAGCGTGGAAGGGGCATACGTTCATACAGAGACCGCAGCCGTTACAGAGAGTAGCATCAATATGTACAGAGCCGTCCTCAGAGACGCTTATTGCGGGACAGCCTAATTTCATACAGAGCTTACACTTGCGGCACTTGTCGGTTATCTCGCAGTGACCTGTGAATTTAACCGATTTAAGAAGTGCGCAGGGACGCTGAGCTATGATAACAGAGACCTCGTCACGCGCGGTTTCTGTCTTTACTACCTCTTCAAAATGCTTGACATCGAAGGGGTCGGCTACAACGATATGCTCTACGCCGAGACCCTTGCAGAGAAGTATGAGGTCTACCTGCTTTGTTGCTTCTCCTCTTATAGTTTTGCCTGTGGTGGGGTTGTCCTGATGTCCTGTCATACCTGTTATGGAGTTGTCGAGAATAATTACCGTGTTAGCGCCCTTGTTGTATACGATATCCGAAAGGGCGGTAATTCCCGAATGCATAAAGGTGGAGTCGCCTATTACCGAGACGAGCTTGCGGTTAAATTCCGCGCCCTTTACCTTAGCCATACCGTGAGCCGCGCTGACAGATGCTCCCATACATATTGTAGTGTCTACCGAGCCGAGCGGAGCTACAGCACCGAGCGTATAGCAGCCGATATCTCCCGATACGGTGAGTCCGAGCTTCTTAAGAACGTAGAAGGTAGCTCTGTGAGGGCAGCCGGGGCAGAGTACAGGGGGACGGTTGGGGATTTCTTCTTCGGCAGAGACGGATTTCGGCGCTTCTGCGGAAAGAACGACCTTTTTAATCATTGTGGGGGTATATTCGCCCAAAAGCGTAAACAGTTGTTTACCTTCAACCTTGACTCCGAGAGCGAGGCAATGCTCCTCTATAAAGGGGTCAAGCTCCTCGATTACGTATGTCTTTTTGTTCTTAGCGGCAAATTCGGCTATTTTCTTTTCGGGGAGCGGGAATACCATTCCGAGCTTCAAGTAGTTTGCCTTGTCGCCGAGAGCTTCCTTTGCGTACTGATAGGAGATACCTGCGGTAATAATACCTATATCGCTTCCGTTATCCTCGATAGAGTTAAGTGAGCTTTCTTCCGCAAACTTAACAAGAGCTTTTGTGCGTTCCTCGACAAGAACGTGTCTCTTTATTGCCATAGCGGGCATCATAACGTGCTTGGGGATATTTTTTTCGTAGGGCTTTACATCTATCTTTTCTCTTTCGCCTATCTCAACCAAGCTCTGCGAGTGCGAAACGCGGGTGGAAAGGCGGATAAAGAAGGGAGTATCGAACCTTTCGGAAAGCTCAAACGCCATTTTTGTAAATTCCTTACATTCGGAGGAATCGGATGGCTCTAACATAGGGATTTTTGCCGCCTTAGCGTAGTGGCGGGAGTCCTGCTCGTTCTGGGAGGAGTGCATACCGGGGTCATCGGCTACACAGAAAACCGCGCCACCGTTTACACCTATATAGCTATCTGTAAAGATAGGGTCAGCCATTACGTTGAGGCCTACATGCTTACAGCAGGACATAGCTCTGCCGCCTGCAATTGCCGCACCGACAACTGCCTCCGCTGCTACCTTTTCATTAGGCGCCCATTCTACGAACACCTCTTGTGCAGGGTATGTTGCCATACATTCTGTTATTTCGGTACTCGGTGTACCCGGATATGATGAAACGAAATGCACGCCTGCTTCATACGCGCCCTGCGCTACTGCGGCATTTCCAAGCATTAACTTTTTCACTTTTGCTGTTCCTTTCTGTGTTTTAGTTTATAGATGCGGTCTTTTCTTTGTTCGCTTCTATCTGCTGAGCGACGAGGCTTTCGCCGCAGTACATTTTGCGGAGCTTCGGTTTTTCTATCTTACCTGTAGGGTTTCTCGGTACGTCCGCGAATATTATCTTTCTCGGGCGCTTATAGCGGGGAATGGGAGCGCAATATTCGTTTACTTGTTCTTCGGTGAGAGTTGCGCCTTCCTTTACCTCAATGATAGCGGCGGCAATTTCGCCGAGACGTGCATCGGGCAGACCTATTACGGCTACGTCCTTTACCTCGTCAAAGCGTCGGATAAAGTCTTCTATCTGTACGGGGTAGAGGTTTTCACCGCCCGTGATGATAACGTCCTTCTTTCTGTCAACCAAGAAGATGAAGCCGTCCTTGTCCTCGGTCGCCATGTCTCCCGTAAAGAGCCAGTCGCCGTGGAGGATCTCCTTTGTTGCTTCATCGTCGTTATAGTAGCATTTCATAACGCCGGGACCCTTGACACAAAGCTCACCGACATCGCCCTTCTGTACGGCTCTGCCTTTTTCGTCTACGATGCGTACCTCCCAGCCGTAGCCTGCTTTACCGATTGCGCCTACCTTGTGTACGTTTTCCATGCCCAGATGAACACAGCCTGGACCTATCGACTCGGAGAGGCCATAGTTGGTGTCATAGGAGTGGTTGGGGAATACGGAAAGCCAGCGGCGGATAAGTGAGGGGGGGACGGGCTGAGCGCCTATGTGCATAAGTCTCCATGCGGAAAGATCGTATTCCTCGAGATTTATCTCTTTTCTGTCTATTGTGTCGAGAATGTCCTGCGCCCACGGAACGAGAAGCCAAACTATCGAGCATTTTTCGTCAGAGGCAGTCTTGATTATCCAGTCGGGACGGGTGCCCTTAAGCAGTACCGCCTTGCTTCCCGATATAAGCGAGCCGAACCAGTGCATTTTTGCGCCTGTATGATAGAGCGGGGGAATGCAGAGGAAAACGTCCTCGTGTGTCTGCTTGTGATGCTTCTGCTCAACCATTGCCGAATGGATGAGACTTCTGTGAGCGTGCAGGATAGCCTTGGGGAAGCCTGTTGTTCCCGATGAGAAGTATATAGCCGCATCGTCTGTTTCGGTTATGGTGATATCGGGGTTACGAGAGGAGCAGTATTTTATCATACTGTCATAGCTGTCCGCGAAAGAGGGGCAGTCCTCGCCTACGTAGAACATATGCTTTATTTCGG
>SVQV01000011.1 GCA_015065175.1 Oscillospiraceae bacterium
TTCTGAAATCAGACGGCGTGTTCCGTACCGATCATCCTACACATTCGGTTGCTCTGCGCGGAAAACTTGTTGCTCAGCTGGTGGAAAATGAGCTTCTGAACGACACTCCTATGGGAAAGAACTCTCCGTACAGACGGCTCCCCGATGTTGGCGCAAAAATACTTGCGCTTGGTTGTTCTTTGTCACACAATTCCTTTATGCACGCTTTAGAGGAAGAAGCGGGCGTCGAATATGCTCTTGGAGATCATAAGGAGTATACGGTAATCGATGCGGACGGGAATGTATTAAAGCGCCGTATAAGACGTCACAAATTTATACACCCCGACAGGCGAATTTATCAAAGATATGACCGCACGCTCAGCGTGCTTGATGAAGGCGATTATAAAATTGCCAGAATACACGGCGCAGAGTCTGTACTGATCGACAGTGTCGCGCTAAAGGAAAAGGCTCTTAAAAAAATGAAGGAAAATCCGCTTTATTTTGTGGACGATCCAAGCGGATTTTATGCAAATGGGTGCCGCTCCAATCTTTAAGCGCATTATTTTGTTTTTGCGGAGATGGGAATTTTTGAACAATGAAAAAAGATCTGAAAACAAGATTGATAAATAGGAAAATAAAAAAGCCGGATCCGATCATTATGACTATATGTATGTGGATCATGGGTATTATAAACAGAATTTACGGTGTGGAATTCGAATATGACTATGACCCAAAGGCTATCAAGGATCAGCCGACGGTCTTGCTCTCCTCGCATGCGTCACGGCTTGAATTTATCTATACACTTTACGGCTTCGGGCGTAAGGATACCAATATGGTATGCGGTTATCAGAATATACTCAAAAAAGGAATTTACAGTTTACTTATCAAGCTCGGTGTAATATCCAAATATTTATATCAGCCTGATTTTATGTGTGTAAAAAACATGCTGAAGGTTCTCAGGCGTAACGGCGCGCTCGGTCTTTTTCCCGAAGGTATCCAGTCAACGAGCGGAAGCACACACCCTATAAATCCCGCGACGGCTCAGTTCATCAAAAGAAGCCGTGCAAATATCGTGGTATGTACTTCAAAGGGGGCGTATCTGGCAACAAACAGGTATTCCTCGGATCGTAAAAAAGGGTATGTGGGTATAAGCTACAGTCTGCTTTTTACTCCCGAAATGTTAGAGGAGCTTACCGAAGAGCAGATATATGATGCTATTTTGCAAAAGATCAGCTATAACGATTTCGCTTTTAACAAGGTCGCGCGGCATAAGTACATCGGAAAAAAGCCGAACGCCTTCGGTATTGACAAAATACTCTATAAGTGTCCCGACTGCAAAAAAGAATATACTCTGCAAGTCGAAAACGATACTGTTGTATGTAAAAGCTGCGGCTTTGGTGTAAGGATAAATGAATATTACGATCTTGTTGATATAAAAGGGAAGGGCTGCCCTGCCGATATTGACGAATGGTATAAATGGCAGCGCAAATGCGTAGCAAAAGAGGTTGCGGATGACAGCTTTGAGCTGGTCTTGCAGGGGAGTCTGTGTGCGCTGAAGCTCGATAAATTAAGAAAGTCTCCAAATGACAAAAAGACACTGTCGGTAGGAACGGCTCGTCTTACTAATAAAGGGCTTTCTTTTTCGGGTGTGCTTGACGGGGATGCCGTTAATTTCGATTTTTCTGCAAAATCGGTATATTCGCTTACCTTTTCGACACAAGGGTATCTGGAGTTCTACTGTAACAATGATTACTTCATGATAATTCCCGATGAGGAGGGTCACTGTCGCATTAAATGGACACTTGCGGCAGAGGAAATACACAATCTTTATGATGAAAAGTGGAGGTCTGCCTGCGCAGATGTCTATGGCATAGGAGAAATGAGCTATGAATAATTCAAAAGAATTAAATGTAAAAGTAAAATTCGGACTCAGAAGCTTTATTGCGGTAGTGGCAATCCTGCTGGCGGTGTTGATAGCGGTCGGCGTACTTACTTTTGCAATACCTGCGGGAAGATATACTATTTATACCACAGATGAAGCAAAGGCGCAGCAGCCTTTTTATCAATACACGGATGACGTATCCCTCAACAAGCAGATAGTTATAGATTCCTACCGTGAGCTTGCCGATGAGGAAAACACATCACGATTGCCCGTGATACGTTGGTTCACTTCGCCGTTTGAGGCTTTGCTTTTCGGTAGCAACAGCACAAATATGATCATGATAATTGCGCTTTTGCTTGTGCTTGGCGGTACTTTCAAGGTGCTTGAGGAAAGCGGAGGACTCGTTTCGCTTGTCAGAGTGATAATGGTGAAGCTTCACTCAAGGAGATTTGCCGCTATATGGATCATTACCGCTATTATTATGGCTTTATCTGCCGTGTTCGGTCTTCAGGAGCAGTTGCTTATTTTGTATCCCGTATTTGCTATGCTTTGTACGGCGCTTAACTGGTCGCGATTTACCGCTATATCGCTTGTTCTTGTTGCGTCGGGAGTAGGCTTTACTACAGCTATTACAAATCCTCTGACTATAGGGACGGCATCAATTGCCGCAGGCGTAAGCGTCTCCGACGGTTTGTGGTACAGATGTATTATCTTTTGCGTGATGTACGTTGTGACCTCACTGTTTTTGATGTATCTGGCAAAAAGCGATGAGAGAAAGGCGAGTGAAAGGTTTGACATTGAGGGCTTTTCTATGGTTTCCGACGAGGAACGTGCAGAGGATATCCGCAAGGCGAGAATGATCGTCGCTCTGTTTTCTCTTGCTCTTTTATCTGTTATCGTTGCCACGGCAATAGATGCGCTCAGATCGCTTGCAATGGTGTTTATGGCAGTTGCATTTATCGTAGGCACGGTTATTGTAGGAAAAATACTTTTAGGTACATATAAGCGTCTCGGCAAGTGCTTCCTCGGGGGAGTAACAGACGTTCTTCCCTCTATTGTTATCATAATGATAGCCTTCGGTATTACACACGTGGCGCAACAGGGAAATATATTGCATACGATATTCTACTATTTCTATAATTCCGTTACGAACATTTCACCTTATATTGCGGTAGTTGTTCTTTATGTATTTGTGCTTATCGTTGAATTCTTTATCCCGAGCGCATCCGCGAAGGCGGTTCTTATCATACCTATGCTTACCCTCGCGCCGATAGAGGGAATAAGTAAAACGGTCATCATTCTGACCTATCTGTTCGCTGACGGATATACAAATGTATTATATCCTACCTGCGGCACACTGCTCGTCGGCTTGGGACTTGCCAATATAAGCTTTGCGGAATGGTTTAAGAAAACGATACTGTTCCAGTTGATTCTGTTTGTTTTGTCTCTTGCATTCCTGATGATCGCAGTTTTTATAGGTCTGTAGCAGAGGACAATAAATTTATATGAACAAAGCGGATGCTCTTGCTTTTCAGTAAAGGGTATCTGCTTTAGTTATTTTAGCACTTATAAGACTTTTGATTTTAGCGAAGCAGGGTGCATCTTACCGCTGTAACTTGTATCAAAAACTGCCATATACTAAAACGTTGCACTTTTTTACTAATCTGTTAATTATATGATTATAATATTTACTTTTTTGAAAAAAAGTTGTATAGTACTGTAATGCGAATTTTAATCTTTATAAAGTCGGTAAAAGTATTACAATTCCATTTTTTAAATAAAAAGGAGGTCGAAGAACGTGAAGCTTGCATTGAATTTTATTAAGCAGAATGCTGATTCGTTATTTAAAAAATCAATTTCTGTTTTGCTTGTTATTTCTATGCTCTTTCAGATGTGTTATTTTATGGCAATGAGATCAAGCGCGGAAGAAATATATGAAGTATCTTCAATGTCGGCCCACAGTCAGGATTACATATCTGTAAACGGCGTAGTGATTGACCGTAATGTCACGCTTTCAGACAACGGAGACGGAACCTTTACTCTCGACCTTCGTTTAAGCTCATCTTATTCAAAAGAAATTGAAAACGCTAAAACTTTGGTAGCAGAAAACGGAACCCACACGATAACCCATGACGGCTGGTATCTTTTGGAGCTTTGGGGCGGTAAAGGCGCAAGTGTAGACGGCGCAGGTGTAGGAGGTAACGAAGGTCACGTTTATGCAAAGGTATATCTTCGTGCAGGACAGACGCTTTTTTATTCGCTCGGCAGTAACGGACAAACAACTCAGAAAAGCAATACGGGCGGTGGCGCTAACGGATCGGGCGGCGGTCACGGCCTTGTAGGCAGTTCTACTGTTGGCGGTGGCGGAGGTTATTCCGCTGTATTCCTTTATGGCAACGGTGAATTTGAAAAATCATACGGCTCACTTGATGCTACTGATATAACAGAAGCTGATAGAACTTCAAAATATATAATGATAGCCGGCGGCGGAGGAGGCGGCGGCGGAAAAGAAAATGGCTCCTCAAGAACCGCAAACGGCGGTGCGGGCGGAAACAATTCAAGCGCAAGCGGCACTGTCGGCGGTGAAAATTCTGTAGCCGGTGTGTACTTCGCAGGACAAAACGGTACTTCAAGTGGAAACTCCACCTCTTACGTCGGAAAAGGAGGAACAAACGTTCCCGGTGTTACTTCTGACAGTATATTAGGTATCACAGACGCTGACTATATACCTCCTGATAACTGGTTTGGAACGGTTGGTGGCACGGGTGGCGCAGGCGGTTCGGGCGAGTTGCTCGGTGGCGGTGGCGGCGCAGGATTTGCCGGTGGTTCGGGTGGACTTATGAGGAGTGTCATTTTAACATCCAATATAGGAGGCGGCGGTGGCGGTTCATCATTCATTGCCAACACGGTAAATGACGAAAGCGTTATATACTCTCTTGACGGTGAAGATAAAGAATATCTTGTTAGCACTAATCCTTCCAGCACAGGCGGCGCTTTGCGTGTTACATATCTTGATGGAGAAGACCTCTCTTTCCTTGACAATATGACTGTCAAAGGATGCTTAAGCCCTTACGTTTTGCCGCTTGCAGGCGGATTTTATGCAGAAGATGGCAATTCCGACTCCAATATTGAAATATCGTATGAGATAGTGGAGCATAACCACGAGACACTCATAATTTCCGGATTTTCTCTGTTGAACGATGACGGCAGCATTGGCGGCTCTTTGCACATACAAATGAAATTTGGCTATAGCTCGGGATTTCTCGGAGGAAACAACGTACCCATACTTTACAATCACGGATATGAGCTGGACTCACCTCTCACTTTGTTTTTTGGCGATGGAAAAGAGGCTGTTTTCGAGCTTGGGAAAACATGTGGATATGTGAACTTCCCATATAAGATTGAAGCTCACGGTCACTCAAATGAATCTAACTCACCGGGAACGAGTTTTCCCGTTAATGCGCTTTATTATGACCAGTTTGCAACTGTCAGAGCCTCTTTTGAGGATCTCATTGTTGATGACGCTGAGAGATATAAGTATGGTCGTATATTGGAAATAGGAGAATATGAGGTCTACGATATGTCTGGCAAAAAGCTTGACGTAAACGGAACTGTATCACCGAATACCACTACACACTATACTGTAGTGCTTCCTGTAAAAATGAAACCGACATCTGAGACGGGATTTGCAGCGGTAGGTACCAGAAATATTCCCGATGCAGACGGATGGATCCGTTTCACAAAGGACATCTCTATAATTGTTCCAGGCTCGCGTGTTGAGCAGCTCGGAAAATTCCTTGTCACGTACACAAAAACTCTTGACTTTGACGGAGATAACTATATATTCTCTCTTGAGGTGAAATCTTCGACAACCAAGGAGCATAACATTACGACAGAGTCCGAAGGCGTAAACCACGTTATGAACTTCGACTCTACGGCGGTTGTGGAATACGAGCATGTTATTGAAGTAACGGGCTGGTATCTCATACAGGCGTGGGGCGGTAACGGAGGTGCAGGCGGTAACTCACTTGTAGGAAGCGGCTCAGGTGGTGCAGGCGGCAAAGGCGGATACGTGCAAGGCTATGTACACCTTGACCGAGGCGACACAATAAACATATTTATGGGTGTCAACGGAACGGACAATAGCAGTAAATGGACACAGGAGGGCCCCGGAGGAAAGCACTCGCGCGTTTCTGTCATAGATAAGGATACCGGAGCTTCCACCGTGCTTATGATAGCAGGCGGAGGCGGCGGAGGCGGCGCGTATAACTGGGGCAGCGGTTATAAGGGAAATGATGTTCCCTCAAGCTATACAACGACCACGCCAAACTCTGCAAACGAATATTCCGCTTATGACGGCAAGACAGGAAACAACCGTAACGGTGGCGCAGCAGGCTCTAATTACATAAATACAGCATTAGTCAAAACCTCGATAGATCAAAATGACAGCTTTGACGATTATGCGGAAAATCTGTTCAACGGCGCACAAAACAGTGACTATTCTGCCGATACACACGGCGGCGGTACTTCACATATAAGATGTCTGAAAATAACCGATGACGGAGCATCCGAGGTACTTCAGGAAATCGGAGCAACCCTGACCGATTATTATATAGACACAACGATATCAAAATATTTCAAAATCGAGAGTGTTACCTTCGGTAACGGTGAGTTAGACACTAATTTTCCCGTGCCGAATATATCTTATACCTACGAAAACGGAAGCGATACTATCCTTTCAATTAGCAAAATCTATCCGATCGTAACGACCGGTACGTCGGCAGACGGCAAGACACACTCCGCTTCGGCTGAGTTTAACGTCTACGTTAAGCTTTCGGTGTCTGACGGTTTTTTGGGAGGAAATGATGTGCCGCTGTTCTTGAACGGTGTAACACTTTCTCATACTCAATACGAGCTTATAGATGACGTAGCTACTCCAATAGAGCCTCGTCCGTCTATACAGCTTGGCGCAAACGATGCTACAGACTATGCAAACGTAGCTATAGATATTAGTGTTTTGCCTTCTTATATTTTGGCGAATAAGCTCTTTTATCAAGAAGGCGAGCCTGCAATTGCAAAGGCTGAGCTTTACAGCAGCGATAAGGCTCTTCCGATTGCGCCTGCTGAAAATGATGTCAATGCTTGGAAATATAACTACGTTGACATCATAAATACGGTTACTGTAATTCCCGAAGAACTCTCTCCCGAGCACACGACAGAATACGATATATCTGTCGGAATATTGCCGAAGACAGCGGCTACAAAGGCAGTAGTTATAGATAGCCAAGAGGGAAAACAGCTTTCGGATACGGCTATAATCATCGTCGGACACGAGGTCGTATTTGATCTGACCGAGCTTTCCCATAACGTAGAAGATCTTCACGGCAAATACGTTGCGGAGATTGGCAATGATTTCGAATTCACGCTCGTTCCTACGGAAAATCATTTCCTTCCCGACAATATAACAGTGAAGGTCGGAGATGACGTTATTCCCGAAGGGGAAGACACGTATATTTATACACGCGGCTCGGGTGAGATCGTCATAAAAGAAGCGGCTATAACCGATGATATAACCGTAATTGCAATAGGAAAAGCAAAAAAACACAACCTGAATTATTACTATGCGGAAACTCCCGACGCTACCGATTATGAAAAGCGGACAGAAGAATACGAGGAGGGCGAGTCTCTCGAAAACGCATTCCATAACAAACATGATCCAAACTTTGAAGGATATGAATTTTCGTGGGATTGGGGAGACGGAAACACGGAAGCGCCTACGGTAATGCCCGAAAATGACCTGTTTGCTATAGGTAAATTTACTCCCAAGAAGTATACCGTCACAGTATACTATAATTACGAAAACGGCACTGTTGCAAAGGAAACTCAGTTTTACACTTACCTCTACAAAGAGGATTACAGCATTAATCTTCCGTACATTGAAGGTCACCTTGCTTATGTAAATGAAAGCGAGACGGCATCTACCTCATTTGCAGGACAAATGGGCGCAGAGAATATTACTGTAAACGTAACGTATGTTGCAAGTAAAAGTAAAGCGCCTCTTACTATTATTTACATTCATGCAAAAACAGGTGAGGAAATGAAGTCATATATCCTGTCGGATAAATATTCGACAGGTCAGACGTATACAGAGCTTATTGATATGCCCGAGGGGTACCTTCAGTCTAAAGACGGGATGACATCAGATTCCGAATGGACAGAGATTACCGGAACAATGCCGGCAGGCGGGGCATCGGTAACTGTTTACTGTATACCCAAGACCTATACTGTTATATTCGAATCTACCGACGACAACGGAAACCCCTATGAATATGCACGTCGTCAGGTGGCTTTCGGTGAAATATACGGAGAGGACGAAAACGGTGTCTATTCGGTGTTCGGAGAGCCCGCGCGTGCTCATCATACCTTCCTTGGATGGTACATAAAGGATACGGAAACAATGATAGAAGAAGATGACGTCGTGGGCGACAACGGAGATCAGACACTTGTCGCAAAATGGGAAGCACATACTTATACTATAACTATAAGGTATTTGTTCGAGGACGGAAGCGAGGTTTTTGAAGAAGAATTAAACCAGCTCGTCCACGGCACTGAATATACGTTTATAGCGAAGGATTATTCGGGATATACTCCTACTCCACCTTCGGTGAGCGGCAGGGTGGAAGGACAGGATATGGTATTTGTGTTTACCTACATATCGGATTATCCGACAGAACCGATAATAGCGGCAACAGTCGCATGGGGAGATTTGTCATTCAGCTTCGAAGCGGGAATGTGGGATCCCGAAACTCACACCTATGAGGATGATACATTCACTCCAAATACCGAGGGCGAAAATACGATAACTATAACCAATGATGATTCTCATGTTTACGTAAAGAATGGCGATGAGTATGAGAAAAAGAGTATTTTGCTTAACGCTGAAATAATCTTTAGTGCGTTGTATGAATTCAGAGACCTCTCTGGACGTTTTACAAGCTCCTCTTCTCCCGAAAGCATTGAGATAGAGGGAAAAGATGAGTTTGACGCCGTTATTGCCACAACAGAATCCAAAACGGCATACTTCTGGCTTGTAGGCAATTTTGAGCCCACCGCCATAGGAAACTATGCGATAGGCTCCTGTACAGTCACCTTGCGAGGAGGCGATATAGAAGAATGACGAATTACAGTTACAGATTTAACCATGATTATGATAAGCAGATAAACGTGGGCGAAAAGTGCCTCCGCTGCTATTCAAAAGAAAAACTAAGCGAGCTTTATCCCGAGGACAATTACAGCATTGTCGGCGAGATGAAATGCGCCGCTAAAAAGGCAGACGAACAAAAAAAGAAAAAGAGAAAGAGAAAGAGAAAGAGGATACCGATAGGGCAGACAGATATAGAAAACACGATTTTTGAAGTCTTTTCTATGGGAACCTTTGGAAGCTTTTTAAATAAGGATGTCGGCTACGTTTGTGTAGGAGAGGACAAGTTTCTCATAGTAAAGCAGAGCCGAGTTCCGTTTATTGCCGCATTTTTGCCCATGACTATCGCTATTGCGGCTTGTATCGTTGTTATTTTGCTTCTTCTTTTGAGACAAACCGATTTTCAGGATGAGGGGACTTATCATCCACTGCCGAGCGTTGACCCTAACATCGAGGTTATAGAACCCGATGTTACAACAACGGTTGGAGGAGGCGGACCCAGTATCCCTGTCGATCCTTCAGTTACAACTACAGTTGGCGGAGGCACAGATATTCCAATCGATCCTTCGATCACAACAGCAGTCGGAGGCGGATCGGACAATCCTATAGATCCCGCAGTGACGACTGCCGCGAGCAGCGGAACGAATACACCTACCCAAAATACTCCCGAAAACGGCGGAGGTTCCGTATCTATCATATACACTATGACAGCAAGCTATAATGAGGGAGACGACGAGATTACAATCTATTTCAAAAACCCGAAAAAGTCCAATCACGATATGGTGCTTGAGCTTTACGCTATAGCGACCGACGGCTCTCGCGTGCTTATGGCAAAGAGCGGAAGAATACCTATAGGATACGGCATTGAAAAAATGAAACTGCTTGACTCCGCACCCGCCCTGACAAAGAATACCTATAAGGGCTTATATAGAATAACCTTCTATGATCCCAAAACGGGAGAGCTTGCGACGGTTGACACGGAAATCCCCGACATAAATATAACCGTCAAATAATAGTATTTATTACTCCTTGACAAAGGCAGGGAGCTGTAAATAAAATAAAACAAAAATCAATTATTATGAAAGGAAAACACACAAATGAAGAAAATTTTTGCAATCACACTTGTACTCGTTATGATGCTTGCTATGTCTGTTACTGTATTTGCGGAGGGCGAAATCACAAGCATAACTGAAAACAACACGAAAGAAAATAACATTGTTGTCACTGTTACTAGTGAGTATGTTGACCCTGATAAAACGTACTATGTAGTCGTAGACTGGACAGATACTACTATTGAAATTAAAAACACAGTATCAGGAGCTACATGGAACCCCGAAGATCACATATATGAAGATGGAAACACAACATCTTCGGTAGAAGGTCAAGCTGCTGTAACGGTAACTAACCATTCTAACGCTGCGGTTAAGGCAACTGTTTCAGCTCTCAATTTTAATGTGACTGGTTTGACAGTCGATTGCGAAGGTCCTGCTGTTCTTGATGACGCTTCTGAGGTAGCTTATGGTGCTCCCGGTTCTGCTGATTCCGAAGAAATTGCCATCACTGTTGCAAAGGATACCAATGAAACTGTAATTGCTGAAGGAACATATAATTTTACTGTTACAGTAACTATTACAGCACCGTAAATCTATTTACCGCAAGTAATTTTCATGCTCTAAGCGGAGCTTTCGCTCCGCTTGGAGAAACCGTATTGGCATAGCCGACCTTTGAATACGGAAAACAAAAGAATTACAAAAGATAATATGGATAAAAAAGAAAAAACAATTATCACGGTCACGGCTGCCCTTCTTGTCGTTGCTCTTGTTGCGACAGCGGTAGTATTTTTCGTTCAAAAGAAAAAGAACGATTTCACACCGCCTCCGTTTGACAAAGGCGCGATAAGTGGGAAGCCTGCCGTAGATAATGAAGCTTTCCAATATCGAAAGGTAACAGTTTCGGAGGATCTTATCTTTTCTTTATGTATGTGTCCCTTGTATGAAGCAGGAAATGCTGATGTCTTTTTAACAAATGACGAAAGCAGTAATGCTTACATCAGAATAGTGCTTTTTGACGCAGAAGACAATCCCATTGGAGAAAGCGGCCTCTTAAAGCCGGGAGAATATATAGAGAGCGTTTCTCTTTCTATATCTCCCGAAAAGGATACGAGCATAAAGGCAAAGATATTGTCATACGACAAAAAGACCTATTACAGCAAGGGAACTTCAGACGGAAATTTGAGTCTTATTATGAGTGATCAGTTTGAATGAGGCTCAATAAAATTACAAGAAAAATATAAAAGCTGTTATTGAAATAAAAACAGCGAAAAGAGAAAACACCTTAAAAGGAGTACGAGCATTTCACTTGTACTCCTTTTGTTTTATCATTTTTTCGGGGAACTTGATAACAGGAAAACTGTCTAAAACTATTATCTGTAAAAAAAATCAATATTATGCAAATACTTTTATACGAATGTATGATAGAATATTTCGCTTGGCGGCGAAATTTGCTCGATAGGCGATGAATTTTTTCCAAGAATTCAGAAAAGCCTCGCGGAAAAAGGCGTTTCGCAACTCCTCTGCGGCTGTATACTATGTTACTACACTATACACTGTTGTCGCCCGCAGGCGTTCAAAGAATTAGCCCTACGGCAGAGCCGAAAAATAAAATTTGCCTTTTTAGTCTTACTATTCAATTGACTTTTGGCAAGCGGTGTGCTATAATGTAAAAAACGTTTCAATAGCATACATATTGAGGTAATATATGAGTAAATTTGTACTTATTCCCGATTCTTTCAAAGGAACGCTGTCCTCGCTTGAAATTTGTAGAATTGCGAAGGACAAAATAGAAAGCTTTTATCCCGAAGCGGAAATTCTCTCTATTCCCGTCGCTGACAGAGGAGAGGGAAGCGTTGACTGCTTTATATCCGCATTGGGCGGAGAAAAAATATCCGTTGACTGCAAAGGTCCGTATATGGAGGATATTACATCATTTTACGGCTTTCTGCCGTACGGCGCACAGCTTCTTGTAGCTCTGTCGGCGGTAAGCGCTATGAATCTTACGCTCGGCGCTTTTGAAATTATCTCTCATATGTTCTATCCTATGATGCTTCTTTTAAGCTCTCTTGTGTTTATGTTTATCATTCCCGAAAGAAGAAAAACGATATGTCGGCAGAAGCAAATGTAAATAAAAGTTGTCAAAATAAATGGTGTGGAAAGAAAAAGGCGGTCACATTCAGCTTTGATGACGGTGTCACGCAGGATATCCGCCTGATAGAAATTTTGAACCGCTATAATTTAAAGGGCACGTTCAATATAAATTCCGATTTGCTCGGCAGATCGGGAGAGCTGAACCGAAACGGCAGGGATGTGCGGCATGATAAGGTTCAGCCATGTGACTTGAGGGCAATTTACGAGGGACACGAAATTGCTGTTCACACACTCACACATCCTAATCTCACTCAGCTTGACGGGGACGAGATCATCCGACAGGTAGAACAGGATAGAAAACAGCTCTCACAGCTTTGCGGTTACGAGGTCGTCGGAATGGCTTATCCCTGCGGCGGTGTGAACAATGATGAAAGAGTCGCGGAGATAATAAAGAATAATACGGGAGTAAAGTACGCAAGAACAATAACTTCGACGCATAAGTTTGACATGCAGACTGAGCTTTTCCGTTTTAACCCGTCTGTTTACTATATTGAGGAAAATCTTGGAGAGGTTATAGACTCTTTTCTTAGGATAAAATCAGACGAGCCGCAGCTTTTGTATATCTGGGGACATTCCTACGAAATGGATGCGGAATATATTACCTGGGAAAAATTCGAATCGTTATGCGCTGTTCTTGCAAACAGAGACGAAATTTTTTACGGAACAAACCGTGAAGTGTTCGGAGTTTAAAGGAGAAAATTATGGAATACGCAGAGTATAAGCTTACAAATGACGACTTTATACCCGCTATAGTCACGCTTGGAGAGAAAAGCACTCCCGTGTGGAGACAAAACAGGTGGGAGACGGGTGAATACCGTGATTATGTGAGAAACAACGGATGCGGACATTGTTGCGCGGCTATGGCGCTTAATCTTTACGGTGTAAAAACAGATCCGCACGAAGAATATTCACTCTGCCGAACGCTCTGGGGCGCGCCCGATAAGCAGAGGGAGCATCCTCAGGGAAATTATCAGTCTGTTTCGGGGATCACCAGGATACTGAAGCATTACGGTGTCAAGGCTGAATACTTCGGAGTACCCGACCTTGAAAGCGTGGAAAAGCATATTGATAAGTCGCTCAAAGAGGGTAAGCAGGTTATTTTCTGGTCTCATTCAACTCCCGCCTTTCCCGAAAATCCTTTTTCCAAAAACGAGCATTATGTTATGGCGGTAGGCTATACAAGGGATAATAAAATTCTGATAGCCAACAGCGCAGAGATGTGGACAAAGGAGGGCGTACAGCTTGTAGAGATGAACAGTATATTACGCGCTCTGTTTTTCGGCGCAGACCCTATAGACACCACATGGGGACAGGACGGCTTTGAAATGTGCGCAGGCTACGTTGTCGTCGGTTGAATAAGGCGTAAAATAAACTATTACGGGCATATTCGGTATATAGTTTGCTTTTTGGCAAAATAAAATCACCCGCTGCTTTTTATGGCAGCGGGTGTTTCTTTTAATTTATAACAGTCAGTGCTTCAAAATTATTTGGCACAAGCCGTTTATATTTTCTTGAAGAGAGGACCGTAAGCCGCGCAGGCTCTGTAGTCCTGACCTTCCTTGTCGGAGCCGAATGCGTTCCAAGCGGCAGGACGGAAGATGTCGTCCAAGGGTACGTTGTGCATAGAAACGGGGATGCGGAGCATAGAGCAGAGAGTGATAAGGTCTGCGCCTATGTGTCCGTAGGAGATCGCGCCGTGGTTAGCGCCCCAGTTGTTCATTACGTCATATGCGGTCTTGAAGGGACTGCCCTCCTTGCCGTCACAGCGAGGTGTGAACCATGTGCAGGGCCATGTGGGATTAGTGCGCTCCATAAGAGCATCGGAAACATCGTCGGGAAGCTTAACTGTCCAGCCTTCAGCTATCTGAAGAACAGGACCGAGACCCTTAACGAGATTCAGACGGATCATAGTAACGGGCATTTCCGCTCTTGTTGTGAAGTGGGAGGAGAATCCGCCGCCTCTGAAGTTATCGAAGCCTGCTTCGCACCAAACTGTTGCGTCGGTCATCTTCTTGATATCCTCATCGGTTACATCCCACCACTGCTTCATTACGTGGTTGCCGTTTTCGTCAACACACTCGCCGCAAGCATCGAGACAAGCCGCGCCTGAGTTGAGAAGGTGGATGATACCACCGTTTTCCTTTGCGAGACCTTCAAATTCATAGCCTGTAACACGCTTTGTAGCCTCGGGTGACCAGAAGGTACGAACGTCTGCAAAGATCTGCGCGCGGTTTGTAAGAAGCTTACAGAAGAGCATTCCGAGACCGTTTAAGATATCGTTTTCTGTTGCGAGAATGAGGGGTTCCTTCTTACCTTCAAAGTCGAATGAGGAGTTGAGAACAGCTTCGGGGTAATCGCAGTTGGGCCAATGGTCTGTCCACTGACGCTGTCCCTGGAAGCCTGCCGCGATAGCGTTATGTCCCACCATTTCCTCCTCGAAGCCTTCGGGAAGATTGGGGTTGCCCTTCATCAAGTCTTTGATAATGCAGTACATCTTGATAGTGAATTCCCACTGCTTTTCCTTTTCCTCGGGAGTGAACTTGATGCGGCGCTCCTTGCCCAAGAACTCTACGGAGTCGGGGTTGTCGTCACGGCCTTCCTTGCAGTGCGCTTTTGTCCAAGCGAGAGCCTTTTCGTACTGCTCTTTGTTGTAAATGCCTTCTTCCATACGGCGAAGAATTTCGACCTCGTCGATAGATTCAACACGCATTCCGAGATAGTCTTCGATGAAGTCCTGATCCATAATGGAGCCGCCTATACCCATACAAACAGAGCCGATCTGGAGGTAAGACTTGCCTCTCATGGTAGCTGCCGCTACAGCCGCGCGACCGAAGCGGAGAAGCTTTTCCTTAACATCCTCGGGGATCTTTGTTACATCGTCACGGTCCTGAACCTCGTGTCCGTAAATTCCGAATGCGGGGAGTCCTTTCTGCGCATGAGTAGCAAGAACCGACGCGAGATATACGGCGCCGGGACGCTCTGTTCCGTTAAAGCCCCATACACCCTTGATAGTATAAGGGTTCATGTCCATGGTTTCCGCGCCGTAGCACCAGCAGGGAGTAACAGAAAGCGTGATGTCAACTCCCGCCTTCTTGAACTTTTCCTCGCAAGCCGCCGTCTCGGGCGCGCGTCCTATTGTAGTATCCGCTATAATTACCTTAACGGGCTCGCCGTTAGAATAGCGGAGATTTTCCTCAAAAAGCTTTTTTGCGGCTTCTGCCAAAGCCATTGTCTGTCCTTCAAGGGATTCGCGGAGTCTCATCGGTCCGCGTCTGCCGTCGATTACCGGGCGTATACCTATTACGGGATATCCGCCTATCAATTTGTCTGCCATAACTGTGTTCCTTTCTTATATGTATTTGTTATAAAAATTCAAAAATATACCTTTTTTTCAATTATAGCATATTTTTTTTACTGTTACAACGTTTTTTATTGAAATATTTTACTAAAAAATTGATTAAACCTAATTAATTTATATTTACTTATTTACTTTTTTAAAAAAATATAGTATACTAAGGGTGTCAGATCAAAATAAAACTATCAAGTAAAAGGAGATCTATTATGGCAAAGAAGGTTCTTGCATTTGACTTCGGAGCATCAAGCGGAAGAGCTATGCTCGGAGAATTTGACGGCAAAATGATAAATATGACGGAGATACACCGTTTTTCCAACGATCCCGTTATCGTAAACGGTACGATGTACTGGGATGCATTGCGCCTTTTCCACGAGGTAAAGCAGGGCATTATAAAAGCGCTTCAGGAGACTAAGATAGACGCTATAGGTATCGATACATGGGGCGTTGACTTTGGTCTGCTCGACAAAAACGGTGAGCTGCTTTCCACTCCCGTGAACTACCGTGACGAGAGAACAGTCGGAATGCCCGAGGAGGTTTCCGAGATCATTTCCGCTCACGACCTCTATAGCAGAACAGGTACGCAGACTATGCGTATAAACACCATTTATCAGCTTTATTATCTGTTCAAGTATCGCCCCGAGCTTATGAAGCTCTGCGATAAGATACTGTTCATGCCCGACCTTTTCGCATACTTCCTTACAGGCGTAAAGCGTGCGGAGGAAACAATTGCTTCCACATCCAACTTCCTTGATCCCTACAAGAAGACATGGGCAACTGATATTCTGGAGAAGATCGGCATAGAGTCGAGAATTTTGCCCGAGCTTATCAAGCCGGGTGAAGTATACGGAATGCTTTCCGACGAGCTTTGCACAGAGTTCTCCTGTGATAAGATCCCTGTAATTGCTGTATGTACTCACGATACCGCAAGCGCAGTAACTGCGGCTCCCGCAAAGGACGATTTCGTTTACATAAGCTGCGGAACATGGAGCTTGTTCGGTACAGAGCTTAAAGAGCCTCTCATCAACGAGCAGAGCGAGGCTATTCAGTATACAAACGAGGGCGGTCATACCTCTACCACAAGATTTTTGAAGAACATTATGGGTCTCTGGCTCATCCAGGAATCCCGCAGACAGTGGATAAAGGAAGGCTCACCCGTAACATACGCCGACCTTGAAAGAGAAGCGCTTGCGGCAGAGCCATTCAAGTGCTTTATAGACTGTGATGCTCCCGAGTTCGCTATTGCGGGAAATATCCCGAAGCGTGTACAGAAGTTCTGTGAGGTAACAGGACAGTACGTGCCTCAGACCAGAGGCGAGATCATGCGCTGTATCTATCAGAGCCTTGCTATGAAGTATAAGCTCAACTTCAGCATGCTCCGCGATATCTCGGGCAAGGATTTTGCTCAGATAAATATGCTCGGCGGCGGTATCAAGGATACCCTTCTTTGCCGTATGACCGCAAGCAGCACAGGCGCACGTGTATGTGCAGGACCTATTGAGGCGACCGTTATGGGTAATATAGCGGTACAGCTTATGGCTCTCGGTGAAATAAAGGATGTTCCCGAAGCAAGAGAAATAATCAAGAATTCGGTAGACTTCAATACATACGAGCCCGAAAACGCTGATGAATGGGATAAGTATTACGAGGAATACAGTAAGTACCTCGGCAAGAGCGGCGAAAACGCATAAGGAGAAAACAATGAAGACATTGAAAGCATATGAGTTAGCAAAGGCTCAGTACGCCGAGATAGGCGTAGACACCGACAAAGCGCTTGACGCTATGCAGAAGCTCTCTGTTTCCGTAAACTGCTGGCAGGGAGATGACGTTCTCGGATTTTTGTTTGCGGATACCGCGCTTTCGGGCGGTATTCAGACCACGGGAAATTACTTGGGACGCGCACGTACAGCCTCCGAGCTTCGCGCAGACCTTGATGTTGCGCTTTCGCTCATTCCGGGTACTCACCGCTTGAATTTGCACGCTATTTATGCGGACACCAGCGAAAAGGTAGACCTTAACGAGCTTGAGCCCAAGCATTTTGCATCCTGGGTAGACTGGGCGAAGGAAAGAAAAATGGGACTCGATTTCAATCCCACCTGCTTCTCGCACCCTATGGCAGACAGCGGATTTACAATTTCCTCCTCCGATAAAAATATAAGAGATTTCTGGATAGAGCATTGCAAGAGAGCGAGACGTATAGGCGAATATTTCGGAAAGTCGCTCAACAGCAAATGTGTGACTAACCATTGGTTCCCCGACGGATACAAGGATATTCCCGTGGACAGAGAAGCACCCCGTCAGCGTATGGCGGCGGCACTTGACGAGGTCTTTGCCGACAAGGTAGATAAGAATTACAACCTTGACGCTCTTGAGAGTAAGGTGTTTGGAATCGGCGCGGAGAGCTATACCGTTTCCTCAAACGAGTTTGCTCTCGGATACGCGGCGACAAGAGATATAGCATACTGTCTCGACGCGGGACATTTCCATCCCACAGAGGTGATTTCGGATAAGATATCCTCGGTGCTTATGTTCACGAAGGAGCTTCTGCTCCACGTAAGCCGTCCTGTAAGATGGGACAGTGACCACGTAGTTATATTTGACGACGAGCTTAACGCTATTGCGCAGAGCCTTGTTCGCACAAATCTTATAGAACGCACTCACGTAGGACTCGATTACTTTGATGCTTCGATAAACAGAATAGCGGCTTGGGTCATAGGCGTGAGAAATATGCAGAAGGCTATGCTTAAGGCTTACCTTGAGCCTATCGATATGCTGAAGAAGCTTGAGCTTGAAGGCGACTATACAAGCAGACTTGCGCTTGTCGAGGAGCTTAAGTCTTATCCCTTCGGCGCAGTTTGGGATTATTTCTGCGAAAAGAACAATGTTCCTGTACGCGAAGCATGGCTTTCACAGGTTCAGGATTACGAAAGCAAGGTTTTGGCTTCGAGGAGGATAAATATATGAAGAAGCAGCTTTTTGTCACGGTTATTATGCTTGCTATGCTGATGCTCCTTTTCAATGCATGCGGCTTGCCCGAGGCTTCTTCGGGCGATGAGAATTCGGGCATGTCCGAGGCTTCTTCGGGCGATGAGAATTCGGGCATGTCCGAGTCCTCTTCTGCTTCCTTAGAAACACAAGCGGTAGTGTTAAACCCAATCACAGAGGTGGAATTTATGAATAACGGGCTTGAGTTGACACTTGAGAACGGAAAAAAGCTCACGGTAGAGTCGGGAATTCATGTCGAGGACGGATATAACAGTGTTAGTTATACTCATGACTTTGACGCCGAAAGCGGAGTTCTTACACTTACTCTGCTTGACGGTATGAAGAGCAATGTTGCGCTTGAATTCTTGGGATGTGAGCTTCCCGATGCGGCAATGGCTATTCTTTTGCGTTCAAACGGTGATATTATCGAATGGACCTATGAGGATGATATTGCGTGGCGTGAGCTTTGCCGAGCGGACGATGAGTCGGCTAAGCCGCTTGCGCTGATTGTCGCAAAAACAGGCTTTGGTGCCGCAGACGCGCAGACAGGCGAGGGAGTTACCTTTGTTATCTCGGGAAACAATCTCCGCTTCCGCGCAAGAAATTGGCAAAACGAGGGATATGACCTGTGTAACGATGCAATATTGCACGGCCCTGTTAATGCGTCAAACGAAAACTTCCTTTTAAGGGGTATTCGTGAGATAAGATCGACTTTGCCGCCTTCCGCAGTAAGCGGCGGAACGCTCTTTAAGAACGCGAGCGACGAGATTCCGTCTATATGCATTAACGGTACTTATATAGCGGCGCTTCACGGCTACTATCTGATTTCAAGTGTGCCTAACGGTGATTTTACCGAAGCGGATATAGGTCGTGTATTTACACGTGAGAGCGACGGGCAGAGATACGTGCTTGTAAAGGTTCTGGATAAGGTCTGGTTCTGTCCCTTTGATGATGCGGCAATGGAAAGCGGAGATTTTACCCCTTACGGCTGGCCTGCAAAGGGAAAGCTCAAGAAGGATGACCTGCTTACCTATGAAGCAGACGGAAGTAAAAAGAACTTTACCGTTTCTGCAGATGCAACGCAGGAGCAATTCCGCAGTGCCGCAAACCATATTGTACAGAGAGCTTTTCTTGACGGAACTATCGAGGTCGATCTTACGAAGGACGGAGTTTACAATGCCGAGTTCGTGGATTTTTGCGAGAGCTACGATATCCTTTATCTGCCGTCCGTATTAAAGTGTCTGATGAATAATGTAGGCGAAAATACGAACGAAACCTCTCATAACGAGAGTATTGACGATCGCTATTTATCCTATGTTTATACATTCCGTTTCCTGAAAAACGGCTCGTTTACCGTATATCAGAGGGTAGATTTCCATACGGATCTCAAAAACGTACATTATTACGGAGTTATGTCCGAATCGTTTGGCGGAGAGGAGCAATACGTGTATGCGCCGGGCGCGAATAATTGCGGTACGGTCACGAACGATAAAAAGGGCGACTATTTCTACGTGGAGGGGGATGCCTCCGTACGAAGCTTCTATCATTTTCCCGACGAAAATTGTTCTAAGGGTATGAACGTCGGCTATTATCCCTATTTCGGGGTTGCTACCGACACAGAACGCAGTGCGCATCTGAAGGCTTACGGCAGTTCGGGTGCTGGCGAATGGTCTCATATACTTAAGATGTATCCGCATCTTTATAAGGCGAATACAGTCAAGAGTGGGGATTCACTTTCTTTTATAGGCTATCATTGTCCTACTGTGCGCTTTGATGACGACTTTTTTGCTGTTAACTGGTACTTTGTGGGGGATGAGATATATTTGTCGCTTCACACAGACAAAGAAACACCGATTGAGGAAAGAACACTTTCGCTTCCTGATTCCGAGTATCTTGTCGGACTTGCGATAGAGCCCGACGGAGAAAGCAAGGGAATTACCGTACATTCTACCGAGGTAGGCGAGGACGGTATCCGTGTTTCCTCGACAGGTGCGGGTTATATCACCCTGCGCCTTACGGCAAAAAAATAAAATTTATCATTTTCCTTTTTGTCAATTCAATCATAAATAAACAGAGCGGATGCTTCTACCCCTTCGGTAAAAAACATCCGCTTTTTTCTTTTTTTATTTTATTGATACTCCGCTTCGGTACATCGAAGTGCCGTCTTTGCATTTTACGGAGAAAAGCATTTTCGGGCTTTACTTTCTTACTGTGTCTATTTTTGCTTTGCTGATAACCTTCTGCAAAAAAGAGCCTTCGGACAATGTGTTGCTTTTCACATCGTCAACTGAAATTCTGCAAATAAGAATTTCCTTCGCCGCCTCGGATAACCATGTTTCCCTGTTTAACTTTATGCGGTTGTCCCGTTCACGGTCATAAACAATATAGAGGTTTCCGTTTTCATCCTCGGCAAGATCGGGATAAGATGCGTTTTCACGATCGTCAAGTACCATTTCATAGGGGAAGGTATCGCCGCCATCCTCGGAAAGACATATTTTCATGCCGCATCTTTTTGCATCTGACAGGTTGCGGACATAAGCGATCATGCCGTTTTTTAATCTGCCGTAATAGCATCTTGAGCAAGGAGCCTTTTCGTATTCCTTTGCATCGCTCCATGTGTTTCCGTCGTCAAAGGAATCCGAATAAACATAATACCCCCGCTTTGTACGTGCAAGGAAGCGAAGCTCACCCGCACGGCGCTCGCAAACAGCTATCTCATCAAACATGTTTACATCAGGCTTGCCTTCAACTGTGACGGTGTGAAAGCTCTCGCCGTTGTTTTCCGAATATCTGAGCTTGTACTGTTCGCCGTTATAATCATATGCGGGTGCAATTATTTTGCCGCTCAAGGTGTTTATAGGCTTGTTCCTCATGAAGCCATCGCATAGCTTTCGTGGCTTTTCCCAGATAAGCTGCTCGTCATCGGGATTTCTGCATACCATAACTTCGGTATAAGGGAACTCCCGCTGATAGTCATATTCAAAGGGGGTCTTTATAGTGGCAGGAGTGGATTTTTCGGTATAAGGTGACACTATCCACATTGCCCACAGAGAATTATCCTTATCTGTCCAAAGCTCGATGTCTATTTTGCGGAGCCTGTTTTCCTCGTCTGCACCAACGGTAAGAATAGGAGCGGACCAGCTTTTTCCGTTATCGTCACTCTTTACCAGAACGTTGTAATTGCAGATACAAGGCTCAAACTCTCCTCCCGTTAACCAAGCGGAAAACAGCCTGCCCTTTTTTGTAATGGCAACCGACGGACATCCCTGCCAGGCTCTGTTCTCCTCGCTGAATTTTGCATCAGGCGAAAAATTGATGTAGGGATATGAGTCAGGCGTCCAATTATTACAAATATTTTTCATGCGTTATTTCCGTTGCTCCTTTCTTTAACATGTTTATTTCACTTCCGTAGCTTACCATTGAACAACCGCACAGAAGCGCATGTTTTATCAATTCTTTGTCTGTTGTAATAATTCCGCAGGGCTTGTTTTTCTTTACACTCGCCGAACTTATTACAGAAATAAGCTCCTTGATTTTTTCGGTATCGCCCATACAGCTGTAATCACATGAGAGGTCGTTTGGACCTATGAAAATGCCCTCAAGCTCAGGCACATCCAATATTTTTTCCACATTCTCTACACCTGCGCGGGTTTCGATCTGCGCATATAGCTTCATCCTCTGGTTTGCCAGCTTCATATATTCGTTGATATCGGTAACTCCGTATCCTGTATGAGCTCTCGTGGTTGAAATTCCTCTCTTACCTGCGGGAGAATATTTGGCGTATTCAACAACCTTTTCTATATCCTCTTTACGGTTTGTCATTGGCAACAGAAAGGCGCTGACTCCTCCGTCGGCGAGCTTTGTTATCATTGCTCTGTCGTTGTTCGGCAATCTTACGATGGCTTGAATATCGACAGATCTTGCATTCATCGCAAGAGCCATTACAGTCTTGTTTTCAAAGCTTCCATGCTCGTTGTCTATGATGAAAAAGTCCAGTTCCGCTTTTTTGAGAATGAATGGGAAATTGACGAACTCAATTTCTGACAGCATAGTTCCCCTGCGAGAATAGACGCTGTCGGCTATCCTTCTGAGCCCGTCGTTTCCGACATTTTGACGGCACAGCTCAAGCTCATAACCGAGCGTTTTCAGCTCACTTTCAAAAAAAGAGTATATGTCGGTTGCGCCACCGCTTATCAATATCCGTTGTATTTTTCCTAATTTACCTGCGGTGTCCTTTATTCGTGATATAAGCGCCTCTTTGTCTGCACTGCAAATCCCCGAAATGGTTGCAAGCCGCTGTTTTTTAACAAAATACGGTCTGTATTCAATGCCTTCAAAGCACTCTGCGCTTTTATCTGTCAAGGCACAGAGCTGAGCCGCAGTTCCGAGGTTCAGCACCGCATCCCCTTTAAACGCACCTGCTCCCAAAAAGCTGACCTGATGGTCTCCCATAGGCGGATAGATCTCTATGCCTTTATATTTGCCGCAGGACTTGATTTCTCCGAGTGCAGTCGGCAAGGAGAGCCCTTCAAACGGGTTGTCGGGTGCGCACGTATCGGCATTAAACAGTCCGCTTGCGCACGCATCGGTGATATGCGTTTCGTTTTTTCCTGTCAGGACATATGTAATATAGGATCCGAGCGTGAAAAATTCCCCGCCCGAAAGTGAAGGGAAGCTTTGCAATGATACACGCGGCAGATTGGCCTTTAACACCGTTCCGTTGTTAAAAAGCTCTCTGCATTCGACAGAATTCAGATACGCAAGCCCGCGTTTATCCTTCCATGAGATATAATTTGAGAAGCCGCCCTGATATTTTATGAGGTAACCGTGCATCTGTACACAGATAAATGCGGCGGTACATCCACCCGCCTCCGCATCATCCATGATGCGAAGCAATGCCTCGTCTATTTTGCGGCGATCCACTTCATAGCGACCGTCGGAATCAATGACGGGCTTCGGAAAGGCAAGCGAAAAAATATCAGAGTTTGTTCTTTCCAGGTTATCGTAAAATGAGTATTTTATAAAGCTGCTTCCTAAATCCAATAATAAAATCTTCATAAGTGTCTCCTTTTTTAAAATTATATATCAAACAAATAACAAAGTATATTGCAATTTTTGCATTTTTCATTGTAATTTGTGCATCAATATGCTATAATTGAAATACTGTATTACAAAGCGGAGAGATATATGAAGGAAATTTTTGAACACATCATACAAACACCGAATATCAAATACAAGCACGCCAAGGGGATGCGTGATATATTCGGAAAAGAGTTTCACCAATTTCACGAAATTTTTCTTTTTATAAGCGGAAACGCATTTTTTATAACAGAAGAAAAAACAGTTAAGCTGAAGCCGAGCACGTTAATAATAATTCCGCAGAACACCTTTCACGGCTTTCACGTAGAGGGATGCGAGGATGATTATGAGAGATACGTGTTCAATTTTTATGACACGAAGGAGATAGATAAGCTAACCTCAAAAAACATGCCGTGTGTAAGGATTATCGAGAACTTGTCTGAGAGCATCATAAAGGAATTTACCTCGCTTGATGATAATAAATATTCGGATTTTGAAAAAGAGCTTCTTACACCTGCGAGGCTTATGTCTGTATTGGTAGAGCTTGGGCATCTGTTGCCGAGCGAGGAAAATATCACTTCCAAATTCAGCATTATAACCGCAAAATGCCTGAATTATATAAATCAAAATATTTATTCTCCGTTGACAGTCTCCGAGCTGTCTAAAAAGCTTAATTATTCGAGGTCAAGCATAATGCACTCTTTTAAAGCTGACCTGGATATGACGCTGTATAAATATATCATTGAGAAAAAGCTGATATATGCTCATAAGGATGTGGAATCGGGAGTATCGGCAACCGAGGTAAGCCGAAAATACGGTTTTTCCGACTATTCGTGCTTTTACCGACATTATAAGAAATACTTCGGCTTTTCTCCGTCGGCGAAAAATTCAAAATGGTGACAGCCTTTTTTGCAATCGGGGGAGTGAATACGGGGAAAAATGCGGAAGAAGCTCGGCTTCGCCTCTGGCGATAGACGTTATTCATCATCGTGTAGTATTCGTCCTTTGTAGTTCCGACTCGGGGGGGCAACCATAAATCCGAGTAAATGCTCGTCGCAAAGTCCTTCTTCAAGGAACGTCCGGGTAGTCTATGCCGTACAAGGGCGGTAGCAGAAGTCGGAGGCGCAGGGAATCCGGTCATAGCCCATTCTTGAGAAATCTACATAGGACTTATAGCCCTGCGGAAATTCTCCGTTTGCATCTTTAAGAGGCAAGGCTTCATATTGCCGGTTGGACTGTACACAGTCTTTCGGCATTTTCTTTTCCCGGTCAACAGGGTGTCTTTGGTGGTAATCGCTCCATATCCACGGACGACAGCTGTATTTTTCAACCCCGTTGAATTAGAAGTAGAGGTCTCTTTGCAAATTTGTACCCAAGCTGATAAAAAACGCCCATATCTTGTTGTTTTCCATAATAAAGCTCCTTTGTAAAAGCGTTTTTATTCGGGTACATTATAGCACTTTTCTCAAAGTGTGTCAACACGTTTTCTTTTTCGATCGATTTTTTCAGACCTGTATTTTTGAGCGATTTTTCTGTGAAAAATGTGCGAAGCGATTGACAAAAAAGGCACTTTCTGCTATAATGAAACAAAGAAATCAGTATCTTCGGGAGAATGAAAGATGGAACAAAATTATGATTTCAGACAACGCATGTGCGAGGTACACCGCCCCGCTATTTTTTGTGAGGAGGCATATCACACTTATGACGGTCTGCGCCTGGACGACAGCTTTTCTGTTCTTATTTCCCCTTCGGCAGGAGAGGTCGCAAGGATAGCGGCAGAGGATTTTTGCGATTACCTTTTTGTATCGCACGGACTTAAGATTTCTGTTACTTCAGCTCATACGGGCGGAAGGTGTATCCGTTTTCTCAATTCCGAGCATGAAAAAAGACTTGCGCCTTCGGGAAAGGAAGAGCGTGCTTACCGCATCAATGTAACCGAGCAGGGCGTGGATATTTGCGCCAACAGCGAAAAGGGAATTTTTGCCGCTACGGTATATTTAGAAGAGCTGATGAGCGAAGCCGGGTGTCCTGCGCTTCCGTACGGAGATATTGACCGCAGACCGCTTTTCTCACCCCGTATGGTACATTCGGGCTATGAGATAGATGTTTTTCCCGATGAATATCTGAACCGTATTGCGCATGACGGATATGATACACTCCTGGTATTTGTAAAGGGAGTCAACCTTTCCACACGAGGAGAATGTGACTTCAACGATATATGTCGCCGTGCCGCACGTTACGGTCTTGATGTCTATGCATACAGCTATATAGTGAGCGAGAAAAATCCGCTCGACGAGGGGGCGGAGGAATATTACAGTAATACCTACGGTGCGCTTTTCCGTTCCTGTCCCGGCTTCCGAGGCGTAGTTTTTGTCGGCGAGTCCTGTGAATTTCCTTCAAGGGATCCGCGTGTTATGCCTTGGCTGAGCCGATATAATCGCAATTCCGACGGTACTCTTCGCTCAAATCTGCCCAGCTCGGCAGGTTTCCCTGCGTCCGATTATCCCGATTGGCTTAATTTTGTCAAGCGTATAATTCGCAAGGAAAGCCCCGATGCGGATATTATTTTCTGGACTTATAACTGGGGCTACCGCTCTGCGGAGGAACGTATTCCGCTTATAGAAAATCTGCCGCTTGATGTTTCCTTACAAGCGACCTTTGAAATGTTTGAGACGTTGAAAACTCCCGAAAATGTCCATGAGTTTATTGCAGACTATTCGCTGTCTATTCCCGGACCGGGTGTGTATTTCCGCTCCGAAGCAGAGGCGGCGGCAAAACGCGGCCTGCGTCTTTACACTATGTCAAATACGGCAGGGCGCACATGGGATCTCGGTATAGTTCCTTACATTCCCGCACCTGGTGTATGGTGTGAGCGTTACGATGCTCTTATTGATTGCCATGAGCGATACGGTCTTTCGGGGCTTATGGAATGTCACCATTACGGCGCATATCATTCCTTCATCTCGGAGCTTACCAAGGAGATGGGCTGGGCGCCGAGGCGTGATCCGAGTGAGCATCTTGCCGCAATAGGCGCACGTGAGTTCGGTAAAGAAAATGTAGCAAAGGCTCTTGAGGCGTGGAAGTATGCGTCAGAGGGAATCCGTCACTGTATGCCGACAGGAGAGGATCAATACGGGCCTTTGCGTGTCGGACCCGCTTATCCGTTTTTTACCAAGACCATCTGGCGTATGCCCTCTCTGCCGACTGCACACTTTGGCGGCGGAATATGCGTTACAAGCTACGGAGTATATCCACAGTGGCCTAAGCTCAAGGTCTTTGAGAATTACCGCAATGTGCTTTATGAGATTGAGGAATTCACTAAGATGCGCGACTGCTACGATAAGGCGGCAGCCTTGTTTAAAGAGATAGCCGAGAGCCTTTCCAATCGTCGCCGCACCGAAGCGGGACGTCAAGCCGCTCTTCTTTACCTTATGGCACGTACAGCCGAGACGACAGTTAATGTCAAGCGTTTCACCATGCTTCGTGAGATGATTATGGAGCTTGCGGGAGAACAGCCGAGGGTTCTTATCGACAGCGATGAGTGGTTGTCCGAGGCTCTGAAGCTTTACGGTGTAGACGAGCTTACTCCGAGCCTTATGTATTCGCTTTGCGAGACAATAGCTGACGAGGAGTGTGATAATGCCTTACGCACTATTCCTGCGGTGGAATATGACTCTGCACTCGGATATGAGCCAAGCATGGAATATATGTGCGACCGTGAGCATCTGCTCTGGAAGATAGAGCGCACGAAGGATGCATTGAGCGAGCTTGCAGAGGTTTTCTCTCGGTTAAACGGATAATCAGCAAAGAAAATCCGCAAGACGATATTCGAATACTTGAAGATATAAAAATTACAAGATCAAGGAGCAACAAATTATGAATTATAAGCTTTTAAAAAGACCTGAGGGCGAAACCGCCAAATATGCCGCAGAGGAGCTGTTAAGATGCCTTTCGGCTATGGACGCATCTGTTTGCGAGGGCGAGGGCGGTATTGAGCTTTCACTTGTAATTCGCGAGAGCGATTTGAATAATGACAGAATAATGATTTCGGTGAAGGACGGCCGTGGAGAAATAGCCGCATCAAACGAGGGCGCACTTCTCATAGCCGTATACCGTTTCCTTTATGAGCTTGGCTGCCGTTGGACACATCCCGGCGAGGGTGGTGAGCATATCCCCGTGCGAAGCTTTGAAAAGGATATGCCTAATGTCGTTTTGGACGAGACCCCCTCATACAAGCACCGCGGTGTATGCATCGAGGGTGCAGTTTCTGAGGAGAATGCTCTTGAAATGATTGAATTTCTGCCTCGTGTAGGTATGAATTCTTATTTTATACAGTTCTTCCGCCCTACCGTGTTCTTCCAGCGTTGGTATGAGCATTGGCAGAGCCTCACCTTGCCGAAAAAGACTCTTACTGCCGAGGATGTAGACGGTATCCGTGACCGACTTGTCGGTGAAATACACCGTAGAGGACTTCGCTATCACGCAGTAGGTCATGGGTGGACCTGCGTGCCCTTCGGCGTAGCAGGCGACGGCTGGCAGAAGGACGAGGATGAGAATTATCCCGAAGAGTATCTCAGCGCGATAGCCGAACTTGACGGCGAGCGTAAGCCCTGGAACGGTGTTACCTTGAACACTAACCTTTGCTATTCTCAGCCTGTGGTTCGCACTAAGATCGCGCAAGCGGTTGTCGATTATTGTCGTGAGCATTCGGGCATTTCCGCACTTCACCTATGGCTTGCCGACGGCTCAAACAATCAGTGCGAGTGTCCCGCCTGCCGCGATACACGCCCGTCGGATTATTATGTTATGCTTCTTAACGAGATAGACGAGCTTATGACAGCGCAGGGAATAGACACGAAGGTGGTTTTCCTTGCGTACGTAGATCTGCTTTGGGCACCCGAGCGTGAGACTATCAAAAATCCCGATCGCTTTATTCTGATGTTCGCACCTATTACGCGTACCTATTCTAAAACGATACGTGAGAGCGTTGACGAGGAACGTGATTTCACCATGCTTCCGTTTGAACGCAACAAGCTCGTTTTCCCCCGTCCTGTAGGACAGAGCGTTACTTATCTGCGTGAATGGCAGAAGAACTTCTCGGGCGACGGCTTCATTTTTGACTATCATCTTATGTGGGATCACGCAAAGGACGTAAGCTATATGGAGGCTTCCCGTACTTTGTTTGACGATATGAAAAATCTTGACCTTATCGGTCTTGACGGTATGATAAGCTGCCAGCTTTCACGCTCGGCGTTCCCGACAGGTCTCCCTATCTACGGAATGGCTCGTGCGCTTTGGGATAAGCACGCAGATTTTGATGCGACTGCCGACGAGTATTTTACCGCCGAATTCGGTAAGGACGGAGCGGATGTGCGCGCTTATCTTGAAGGCATAAGAGAAAGACTTTTGCCCGATTATATTCGTCACCGTATTGGTACTCATGATTCTCATGTGGCAGAGCTTGCTTCGTCTGTGCCTGCTTTTGTTGAGGAGTTTTGCACTTCTCATCCCGAAATCAAGGAAAAGGCGACAGAGCCGTGGCGCACGCTTGCCGTACACGCCGAATATTGCGTTTTGCTCTCGCGTCTTGTAAAGGCGAGCGCAGAGGGAGCTTCCTGCGAAGAGGTGGCGAAAGAGCTTCACGTATATCTTTCCGAGCATGAGATGGAGGTACAGCACCGTATGGACCTCTGGAACACGATGTGTGTCGTAGTTCACGCGATTCGTTTGTCAAGCAAGCCCTTTCCTGAAAATCTTGACTGAAAATATTCTTAATAAATGTCAAGAAATGTGAGACAATACAATATATAATGTAGTATTTTTTAGGAGATATTTATGGAAAATAAAAAGAACGGCTTTGCCAGCGGTATAGGGTTTATCCTTTCTGCCGCAGGCTCGGCTGTAGGACTTGGAAATCTTTGGGGATTTCCCTATAAAACAGCGGCAAACGGTGGAGCCGCATTTGTCTTGATTTATATTATATGCGTTTTGTTTATAGGCTTTGTTACTATGCTTTGTGAGTTTCATATCGGACGCCGCTCAGCCGCAAACCCCGTAACAGCATATAAGAGAATAAATAAGAATATAGGCTGGTTTGGTCTTGTCGGTGTTCTTATTCCTACATTTATCATCTGTTATTATTCCGTGCTTGGCGGTTATACCGTTAAGTATACCTTGAACTCTTTCTCGGGCAACGCGGGACTTCTCGGCAGCTTTTCGACAAATGTGGGCGAGGTCATTCTATTTACAGCTATCTTTATAGTCCTTGCGCTCGTTATCATTATGGGCGGAGTCAAGGACGGAATTGAGAAGATGTCTAAGGTGCTTATGCCTGTGCTGTTTCTTATTCTTCTGTCGGTAGCTGTATATTCGCTATGTCTTGGCGAGGGAGTAAGAGAGGGTCTTAACTTTTATCTTAACCCCGACTTTTCAAATATAGGCTTTTCCGCTGTGCTTGCCGCTATGGGACAGGCGTTTTTCTCGCTCTCTCTCGGCATGGGAACTATGATATCCTACGGCTCGTACACCGGACGCGAGATAAATATTGTGAAATCCACAGCAATGATATGTATTTTTGATACATTTGTGGCGCTCCTTTCGGGACTTGCTATTTTCCCCGCCGTTGCGCACTTTGATCCCTCACTTCTTGAGAACGCACAGGGACTTACTCTTATGTTCAGCATTCTCCCTGAGGTCTTCAATTCTATGGGCGCTTTCGGTCAGATCATTTCTTTCCTTTTCTTTGCTATGGTAGTTATAGCGGCGCTTACATCTGTCGTATCGCTTGTTGAGGTTGCGACACAGTTTATTATTCAGCGCTTCAAGTCAGACCGTAAACGCTCTGCACTCGGAGTAGTTCTTGTTTGCTTTGCTGTTTCCATTCCTGTCGGAATGTCTCTCGGTCGTGTTGCTATTGCGGGAGAAAGAGGAATTTCTATCTTCGGTATGGACCTTCTCACCTTCTTTGACGAGGTGACTAATACGGTGCTTATGCCTGTATGCGCATTCTTTGCCTGCTTAGTTATCGGTTGGATAATCAAGCCGAAAAACGCCATGGCGGAAATAGAGGAGAGCGGTACACCGCTCGGCTTCCTTCGTAAGATATTCCCTATAATGGTGCGCTTCGTAACACCCTTGCTTATCATCGTTGTAGAGATAGGCGGTGTCGTTACAAAAATACGCGCAGGGCAGTGGTTTGTGGTTGTTGCCGCTTACGCATTGCTTGCAATTGCCGCAGTCGCTTATTTCATTTTCTGCAAAAATGCTGAAACCGGTACAAATGCCGACGAGGAGCTTAAGACTGCCAAATAAATAAAAAAGGCTCTATTTAAGAAGCCTGAAAGAAAAGCGATCGTTCTTTACCGCAAAAGGTATTGAGCAATCGCTTTTTTGCTATGTTTTGTCATAAAAAAGAAAACATGCGAATAGAATTGAGTTAAGAGCCTTACTCTTGTTCTTCATCCTTTTTTTCTGTCATAGCGCCTATTTTTTCACGGCAGGCGCGGCAGAGGTATTTTCCTTCAAAGGGCTGAAGGTCGTCCTTGCCCGAGCAGAATACGCAATAGGGAATGTATTTTTTCACAAGAATACCGTCCTCTGTAAAGAGAATTTCGACCTCGTCGCCGTTCTCGATAGAAAGGGACTTGCGCATCTCCTTGGGAACTACTATTCTTCCAAGCTCATCTATTTTTCTTACTATACCGAAGGTTCTCATATATTTTTACTCCTTATAACCTTTATTTACTAAATTATACCATATCCGTCTCGATAAGTCAACATTTTTTGTGAAAAAATGTAGAACATTGTAAAATAAAAAATATTCTGAAGGTGTATATGCTCATATGTATTTATCCCACTCATGCCGTTTGCGGAAGGATCCTCTGCTGATATGTTCTCTGAAAATACGGAAAATCTGTTTTTATGTCTGCCGCCTCAGATAGTGAGAGAGGTAAGACGGATATCCGAGAGCTATACCGACTTTGAAGAAAAGCTTTCCGAGATAAGAATACGCGCGGGACGGCTTTCCTCTGTAAGCTTAAGAGGCAGAGTGATACCCCTATCGGTATTTGTCACGGAAGAACAGATAAGAGACTCCTTGAAGCTTTTTTGCCGAGGCTCAGTCTATGCTTACAGTGAGTCGCTTAAAGAAGGGTATATTGCCTTTGAGGGCGGATATCGCGTCGGTGTTTCGGGCAGAGCGGTATACGAAAACGGAATTATCTGCGGTGTGGGCGAGGTCTCCTCTCTTTGTGTGAGAATACCGCATAATATAAGAGGGGCAGCGGATATAGTCATAGAGACCTTTGAGCGTCTTGAATTCAGGCAGGGGATACTTATATATTCTCAACCCGGTAATGGAAAGACGACGATGTTAAGAGACTGCGCGTTACAGCTATCATCGGGAAAATATCATAAAACGGTCGCGCTGATAGACACGAGAGAGGAGCTGTCGGGGAGCTTTATCGGACGCGAATGCGCTATCGACGTTTTAAAGGGATATCCGAAGGCGGCGGGAATAGAGATAGCCACCCGCACGCTTTCTCCCGATGTTATCATATGCGACGAAATAGGGGGATATGAGGAGGCGCTTTCTATTTTAGAGACGCAGAGCTGCGGAGTGCCTCTTATAGCTTCGGCGCACGGAGGAAGCCTTTCGGAGATATTTTCGCGCGGCTCTGTAAAAATTCTCGCCGAAAACGGAGTTTTCGGTGCTTACATATATGTGAAGCGGGAAAACGAAAATAAATATACCTATACTGTGAATTACTCTGAAATTTAAATATCGGGGGTATAATTATGCTGCTTAAAGGGTGCGGTTCTTTGACACTTTTGATTTTAACTCTTTATCTGTGCTATCAGGCAAGCTCTATGGAGAAAAGACGTGTAAGGCAGACAGAAGGGTTTTTGCTCCTCTTACGTCACATAAAGGCTCAGATATCATGCTTTTGCACACCTGTGCGCGATATTTTTTTCTCGTTTGAGAATGAGGCGCTCGAAAGGTCGGGCTTTCTTTGCGAGGCAAAAAAATGCGACTTTGTTTCGGCTCTGAATTTATGCAGAGACAAAATATATCTTGACACCGAGGAAATAAATTTACTGCTCGCTTTTGGCGAGGAATTGGGAAAAAGCTACAGGGAGGAACAGATAGAAAACTGTGATTATTACATAGGGGAGCTTGAAGGGCTATATAGCAAGCGCAGAGAGGAGCAACCGAAAAAGACCCGTCTTTACCGCTCGCTTGTACTAAGCTGCGGTCTTATGATAATTATAGTTTTTCTTTAATTTTATACAGTACAGAGTAGTTCACGAGGGGGGCGCGCTGCGCGCCCTATAAAATAAAGCAAAAATAAGACAAGTTTGAGGACAGGGAGAGGGACGAGAATGGAAGTAGGACTTATTTTGAAGGTTGCGGGCGTTGGAATGCTTATCGCCGTATCTCATCAGATATTATCAAAATCGGGTAGAGACGAGCAGGCTATGCTTCTCTCACTTTGCGGTATAATTATCGTGCTTATTCTTTTAGTGCAGGAGCTGGGAACGCTTTATGACACCATAAGGGATGTGTTCGGGCTTTAATGGAAATATACAGACTTTGCGGAATGGCGCTTGTTGCCGCTCTTTGCGCTATGATAGTCAAGGAGTGCGGCGGAAAAATGTCTGTGCTTGTGGGTGTTATCGGCGGTCTTGTCATATTCTTCTATGCGCTTGTGTCATTTTCCGAGACGTTTTCGCTTCTCGGTGAATTTACGTATGCGGAGAGTCTTTCTCCGTATGTCAGCACAATAATGAAAATATTGGCAGTCGGCTACTGCGTGAGCCTTACATCAGAGACATGTCGGGAGCTGGGAGAGGCGGGAATAGCTTCAAAGCTTGAAATTTTAGGAAAGGCAGAAGTGCTTCTTCTGTGCCTGCCCGAGATGAAAAAGATAATTGAGCTGGCGATTTCTATTGCCGAATGAGGAACAGATAAGCAGATGAGTATAAAAAGAAAAGCCGTATTTTTATTATCATTTACTGTTTTATTTATCTCGGCGGTTGCTTTCAGGGCAAGCGCATATGAAAGCGGACAGGAGACATTTTCCGAGCTTATAGATATTTTGCCCGATGAGGTCCGTGACAGAATAGAGCCGAGTCTGCGGGAGAATAAGGTCTCCGAGCTGCTTCGCGCGGAGTTCCTTTTGGATGCTGTAATATCCTGCTTTTGTGGCGAGATTACAAGCATAGGCAGTATTTTGTGTACGCTTCTGGCGCTTACCGTGTTTTTTGCCGTCGCTTCTATGATAAAAACCGGAATAGGGAACGAGAGCATAGGAAAAATTGTAGACAATGCGCTTCTCATAGCTTCGGCGCTCGCGGTATATTCTCTTTTTTCGTCGGGGCTTACTCGGGTATATACATATATAGAGGATATAAAAAGATTTCAGAACGGACTGATTCCTATAATGACGGGTCTTTATTTCAGCGGTGGAAATACCGCAACTGCGATAAGCGCAAGCGCAGGTGTGGGGGCGGCTCTCGTTATGACCGAAAACCTGTGCGCAAGAACCCTTCCAGTGCTTGTAAAGGTTTGCTTTGCGCTAACGCTTATAGGAGCTGTCGGAGCGGAAATAAATTATTCTGCTCTTTGCAGGTCGGTAAGAAATCTATATATGACTCTGCTTTCCTTTTTTACTATGATACTTTCGATATCTATGAGCTTCGGACAGGCGCTTGCGTCGTCTGCCGACTCGGTGGCGGCAAGGACTGTGAAATTTGCAATAGGAAATATGATTCCTATTGTGGGCAGCACTGTGAATTCGGCATACGGAACTCTTGCATCATCTCTGTCACTTATAAAAAGCACATTGGGGGCATCTTCAATAGTGGCGCTTCTTTTGCTCACCTTGCCCGTAATTATATATCTTCTCTTGCTCAGGCTCTCTTTGAATATTTGCGCTTCGGTTTCAGACATGCTCGGCTGCGCGAAAATCGGGAAGCTGTACACCGATTTCCGCACTGTGTACGATCTGGCATTAGCGGCGGTCATTTTCTGCACTCTCGTTTTTATTATCATTATATCCCTGTTTGTAAAATGCGCATGGGCGGTGGCGTGATGAGAGAATACGCGATTTCATTTATCATGGTTTCTCTGCTTTGCGCGGTGGTTTCGGTGCTTTCACCCGAAGGAAAAATGAAAAAGTCGGTTTCCTTTTCACTCTCGCTTGTTCTCATTTGTGTTCTTATCTTCCCCCTTTTCGGTGCGCTTGGAGATATAGAGAATATAAGTCAGGATTTTTTCGGAGAAATTGATATTTCCGACAGTGGCGAGATAGTAAATTCTGATTTTGAGAGGGAGACGGAAGTGGCGATATGCGACGGGCTTGTAAATGCTCTGAGCGATAAATTCGGCATAAGCAAGGATAATATGAGCGTTGACTGCGGCATAAGAATTATAGGCAGCGACCTGATTTTTGAAAACGTGGAAATAACGCTTTTCGGCAGAGCGGTATTCTCGGATATAAATAAGATAGAAGATTATATTGAGGACTCGCTCGGATGCGAATGTGAGGTGTATTTACTTGAAGCTTGATAATTCAATACTGAAATATATAAAGAACCTGAAAGGCAAGTGGGCTATATGTCTTTTGGCGGTAGTGGGAGTTTTGCTCCTTTTGTTGGGAGGCGGAATGTCGGATGCTAAAGAAAATGGCGTGCGTTCGGGTAATGAATACGCCGAGGAGAGCGAAAAATACAGGTCTGAGCTTGAAGATAAAATATCTCAGATATGCAAAAGAGTAAGCGGAGACGAAAGCCCGACGGTAATTGTGACGCTTGATTGCGGAGAAGAATACATCTACGCCAAGCGCTCGGACGGAAGCTATATAGTTTCATCGGGAGAGGGCGTTCTGCTCTGCCGAAGGATGCCGCAGGTCTGCGGAGTCGCTGTAGTCTGCCGAAACGGAGACGAGCCGACAGTACAAAGCTGTATAACAGAGCATATCTGCGCCCTCTTGGGTATAGGCACAAACAGAGTCTGCGTAAGCGCGTCAAGATAAATAGACGGTGTAATCAAACTTTTTCAAATTTTGATTTACGGTGTGGGCGACGCCTTTGGGCATAACCACAAGCAAAAAGGATTTTTATATATTTTATCTTTAAG
>SVQV01000131.1 GCA_015065175.1 Oscillospiraceae bacterium
TCCGTACGCTGACGGAGTTGCGTATGCTCCGATATATTCATGGGTTACTACCACAACTCTGTGCTCGGAATATTCGGGCTTTGAAATAATGCCGTTTGCCCATTCCCTTACGTTTTCGTCTGCCTGGAAATCAAGATTTACTATAAGCCAGTTATCATCTCCGATAGTAAGAGACCTATAAGTATTGATAACAGAGCCCTCTTCATAAAATCCACCGTTTTCCTCAAACTGAGAACGGTAAAAATCATTATTATAGAAGAGCTCGTCATACATCTCGGGAACTGCGGTTTCTTTGCTCTCCTCCATGATGCCGCCTACCGTTGCAACATCGTGATTTCCGCGTACAAGAGAATATTCGAGTCCGACCTCTTCAAGAATCTTATAAACGTCGGCAGCAAGCAGCCACTCAGCCTCTTGGCACTGGTCGGTTATGTCTCCAAGTCCTATTGCGTATTGAATATTCTTTGCATCCTTGTTATCGGCTATCCACTGATAGAGCTTAGTGAGAGATTTAGGGCTGGTTCTGGTCATATACTGTATATCACCTATAACTGCTATGGAATAATCATACTCCGTTCCAAAGCCCTTTTCCTCTCTGAGCTGTTGCATCTGCTCCTCGGTAAGAAAGAGACGGCTGTAATAGAGGTCGTATCCGTTTCCGCTGGAATCGGCTATATTCTTACCCTTATCAGAAGAATCTACGTCATAATAGCAGATAAGATTTTCGTCAAACGCATTGACTCCGTTCTCATAGCTTCCCTTAACCTCATCCGCGGTAAGAACGTCGGAATACAATGCCGTATCTTGAATATATCCTCTGAAATACATCGGGTTAAGAGGCTCGTCTGTTCCGCCGAGATGAATTGGATACTTTGCCGCCCAGTCAAGCCTGAAAATGCCTGTGCAAGAGTCCTTGCAGGCTGTTGTAGTACAGGTATCCTTAGCACTTATCGTCTGTCTATGCTCACCGTTAACGTAGCATTTCAGCTCACCGACAACCTCGTCTACCGTTATCACAAGATGAAGCCATGAGCCACTGTCCAGCTCAACCTCATCAAAGACAGCCTTGTGCGTAGGATTAGCTTTTCCCGCGGTGCCGTTATAGAAAAGCAGCTCGGGGCAAAATTTCTTTGTGATTCCAAAGCTGAAGCTACCCCCGGACTTTCCGTAATTTCCTATAATAGTTCCTACCGTTGCATTTCGCATAGTGGCGGTAAGGTAAATCCAGGACTCAAAGCTGCGCGGAACCTCTTCAAGCCTCTTTGTAGCTTCATAATATTCCGCACCGTAAGCCTTGGATTTTGCCACGTGGCTGGAAATGTCAAGTCCGTCGTAGCTATTTTCCTGAACGTGCGATACCGCTGCGGCAGAAACCGAAAGCACTGTTACAAAAAGTGAAAACAGTATACACACCGTAAGAATTAGAGACAAAAAGCGTTTCATTTTCTTTCTCCTGCTTCGATAATTAAGTATATAAAAAACTAAATGTAAACCGACCGTTATTTGTCGCTTTTAGGATATCCCTTGTATAGATGAACAATATTGATATCCTCTACCATGTTAAGTCCGTGAGAACCGCAGCCGCCGTCTATTTCGTGACATCCGTGGTCTGTCGCAAATCCGACCAGAGTATTATGATGTTTCCAATTACTTTTTATGATGTCGGAAACGAATGAAAAGACGTGATCGCTTACACGGAGCTCGGCAAGAGCTCTGGCACTTTCAGGTCCTGTTTTATGCATAACGGAATCGTAATCACCGTTGAAAAACACAATAAAATCATGCTTATCCTGAATAATAAGCTCCGCTACCTTTGCATTAACCTCTTCTATTCCACCGTCTTCAAAATTATAATAATCCATATCTCTCTCGAGAAAAAGCCTGCTCAAGCTGCACTTTTTGTATGAAACCACGGCAGGCTTCTTTCCTGCGGCTATGAGAGCATCAAAAAGCGTTTCCGTCTTTAAGACCGGCTTTTCATATTTACGAATGCCGTGAACCTCGGGCTGAACTCCCGTGTACATTGTAGCTAAGCCTACGGGTGTAACCGACGGCATAACGGCAGATAGAAAAATTTCAATACCCGTGCGTCTCTTCGTTCCCTTAAAGTAATCAGCGTATTTTTTATATATCCACTGCGCAATAGCGGCATTATTGTAAATGACTACGCGGTCTGCTTTCCCGCCGTCAAAAATTCTATCGATATAATTTGAAAGCTCCCAGTTTTTTTCCGAGGCGGCTTTGGGCGGCTCTATTCCCATAGCATAAGCTAATGCCGAACAAACAGTGTCAAGAGAATGAGCATTTGTTTTCATCTTCTCCTTTTTCTCTTCGGAACAGCAAAGTATTTCGTCTACAGAAACTCCAAAAATATCCTTCAGTCGAATCAGATTGTCTATTGTAGGCACTGTGCGGTCCTTTTCCCACAGACTTACCGTTTGTCTGCTTACCAACAGCTTTTTTCCAAGTGTCTCTTGCGAAATTCCCAGCTCTTTTCTATGCTTAGAAATGCTTTCACCAACAGTCATCGGCATTCTCCTTGTTATTTTAATATGATTATAGCATATTCTTTTTTAAAAATAAAGAACTATTTACTTGATTTTGTCAAGCTATGCTTTACATAAAGTTTTTTATGATTAGGAAAATATATAAAAACCGGAACGAATAGCCTTGTTTTTTGGCTTCTCCGCTCCGGTTCTTCTGTTGATTTAATTGAATCTAATCCTATTGATTATTTGAAAAAATCGGCACTGGTTTCTATATTTAATGTCATATCGTACTTTTGGTTGCCCTGTATTACAAAACCGGTTGACTGTATTTTATATGCTGTATATATGATCTCATTCTCTCTGACAGTAAAGCTAAAAACGATGTCGGCATTGCTGTATACAGCACCGGCATTGCTGTAAATCGCTCTTATTTCGTCGGCTAATTTACCGTTAACCGAATCAAGCACTATACTGTATTTTATCGTTTTTGAACTCTGCTGATACGTAGTGATATCGGTAGCATCTGCTGAAGTAAAACCGAATGGATCTATAAGTCCGTTTATAAACGTCCTGGCTGTATCATCTGTGTAGTCTGTGTCATTCTGAACGTTTCCGTTAATCTGATACGTGACGCCTTTATAGCTAACATTTATCTCCTGACCGTTTACGTTCGCATCCACATCGAAATAGTATCCGTCATCATCGAAGCCGTAATTAATCCTGTCTGTTTCTCTCTGGGTTGTTCGGTTTCCTGCAACAGTAACCGCTTGTGCCGTGAAAAAGGAAAATTCACCGTTTTGCACAAGCTGTCTATCTATCAGGAGGTTTATGTAAAGTTGAAGCGCTCTTGCATCTGATACTTCTTTATAATCGACTTTATCAAGATTTCCCCAATTCTTCTGTGCGGTGCCGTATTTTTTATAAGAGGTTACCTCTTTTCCCGAAAATGAGTCATCTGTAAAAATATATTCCACAGTAACGTAATCGATATAAAAATCCGCGTCGGCTTCTATCGAGACCTTAATATCGCTAATCCTGCCGCCACCGTCTTCGGCGGGCAGTCCAAGCAAGCTGTTAGCTACATCTACAGTTCTTTTATCGTATTTTTCAAGAGTAACAATATATCTTCCGTCAGCAGTCTTTACGTGGGATATTTGTTTATATCCATTCAAAACGCTCTTGTTTTCGGAAGTAAGCTCATAAAAAGAATCGAATTCCGCCGAGCTGAGCTCCGAGTAAAAAGCACTCCTCTTACCGTCGTAAGTATATGAATAGAAATAATTTTCTCCGTCAAAGGCTTCTATTGATTCCGCATCTATTTTAATTCCGTCATACGTCATCGTCATAGTGCCGTAATTATAAAAATATGAATCGGCTTCCTGAACAACAATAGTTTGAGAACTTGCGTCTATAGTCATCTTTTTAGAATTGGCATATATAATTATTTCCTGCTCGCCTTCAGCCTCATAAGAGTTTACACGGTCCATTTTTTCAATGATGCTATCCATGACCTCTGTTGCGCTAAGCTCTTCTGGCTGCGTACCCGGCTGCGGATTATTTTGCTGTGCAGTAGGCAAAAAAGTGCAAGAAGAAAGCGACAATGATGCAAGCATTAAAATAAGGAGCGAAAAAGACAAAATTTTTTTCATAAGATTACTTCCTTTCCTGTTATTAGTTTTCTTTTACTATTTTTATAGTATCATATATCCGGTGTGTCTGTCAATAGATTATGCCCACCCACTTATGTCTACAATTTTTTTAACAAAAGGGTGCAAAAACCGGAGCAATATGTTATAATGTAAAAAAGCAACGAATAAGAAAGAGGCTGAAATGATACAAACGGTTACCGGCGAAATATCAAAAAACGAGATTTCGGGAAGCACTCTGATACATGAGCATATATGCTGTGTGTCAAACGATATGCTGCATGCGTTCGGAAAGCGCTGGCTTGACAAGGACGTTTTAATTGAGCACTGCTCGAAAATTCTATGCGATATGAAAAAAAGTTACGGACTTGAATTACTGGTTGACGGCACTCCTCTCGACCTTGGACGAGACGCAAAGGTTTTAAAAGAGGTGTCAGAGAGAAGCGGTGTAAAGATAGTAGCATCCTCAGGACTCTACATATATCCGTCTATGGTCACACTAAGCAATACCGAAGAGGATATTGCAGGCTGGTTTTTTAATGAAGTGTCAAACGGAATGGAAAACACCTCTATCAAGCCGGGCATTCTCAAATGCGCAACCGACAACTCGGGCATATCCGAAGATAACGAACGCCGACTCGGAGCGCTCGGACGGGTTCAGGCAAAATCGGGATTGCCCTTATACATTCATACGCTTCACCAGGAAGGCACGGTTCAGAAAGCTCTTGAAATTCTATTTGACCGAGGCGCAAATCTCCAAAAAATCATTATAGGTCATCTGGACGATTCCTGCGATTATGAATATATAAAAAAGCTTCTGAGTTACGGATGCTACGTATCCTTTGACAGACGGCATTATACGGTCCATTACACCGAGACCGTCGCAAAAACACTTGTGAAGCTATGCGAAAAGGGATATTCCGACAGACTGCTGGTATCCGATGACTGCTGCCTATATTCCGATTTTTGCAGGGAGGGCAGCAAATGGACAAGAGCGGAGGATATAAAGGACACACTCGCATACGTATTTGAAGCTTTGAAAAAGAGCTTTATTGAACATGGCGGAAGAGAGAGTTCTTATAACAGGATAACCTCTCAAAATACGCTTTCTATTATGGATGTATAAACAGTTTAGAAAACAAGGCAGCGAGCCGTAGACTCGCTGCCTTGTTTGTAATTATTTCAGCTTAACGACGCCTATTCCGCGTTCGTCAACGCTAATATTTGTGCCATATTGTAAAGACATGTTTGCATATCTCTCAATAATTCCGCGATCGGAACAGAATTTCGGGTTTCCAAGGCGGTATCTCGGTTCTCCGAATCCCAGCTCTATGGGAAAAAGCTCAAGGTGTGTAAGCTCACCGTCTTCCATTTCGAAATAAGGAATGACGGCTTCCATCATTCTACGGTCTGTAAGAAGTCCGACCGTGTAGTTTCGGGATCGCTTGCGGTATATATCCGCCAACGGATCATCGGAAGTAAGTCCATATTTTTCGTACATATCCTCAGGAGCAAAAATGACGCTTTCATTATGAAGCATGAAGTCGCCGAGGGAATAGAAAATCGGGCGGTTTTTATAAATTTCAAGAGGACGGAGAAG
>SVQV01000132.1 GCA_015065175.1 Oscillospiraceae bacterium
GCATGGTCTACTTCTCCGGCTTCGCCAACCGAGGAACACATGTTCGTTATAACCTCTTCCATATGTTTAACGCTACTCACCAGGCAGTTTACTTTGATACTATGTGTAGCGGTATGTATTCCTACTATAACGTTATAAGCACTCTCGGCGCAAAGACAAACGCTCATAAGGCATTCTATTCCTCTACAGGTCACGGAAATGTTTGCTATGCTAATATCATGGTGCTTCGTAACAAGTCGCAGATCGATGCTCTTAAGGGAGTTGATACCGACGAAGGAACCGAGGCTATAAAGAAGGGCGACGATGTAAACGAATCAGCACTTTTCTATTACTACTACGGCAACAATGCCAAGGGTAATAGTTTGGCAGGTCACTGGTGGCAGGGCATGAAGCAGAATGAGGTTGACACCCGTCTCGTAAACGCTTATGCCGATTGGGCGCATCGTTACCCTGAATATGTAAACTTTATGAAGGGAACGAAGATAATTCTGGAAGCATATGAGCTTGCGGATTATAAGGTTACATACGATCCTCAGAAGCTTACAGGCAAGACACACACCTTCGAAACCTATGATGACACTGTTGTCTGGGTGCCGCCCTATGATTATCTTGACGAAAGCGGCAGTCTGAAGACAACGGAAGAGAAGGTAGTGAGAGCTGAAGACGGAAAGATAACCTTAAGCTTTGACGATATTTCGGCTATTGAACGCTTGCGCCGTCAGCCTGCGTTCACCGTAATTAAGAACAATCTGATCTTGGGCGGTTCTACAAATCCCGATAACGTTATTACAAATAGCGCCTTGTCCAACAAGGGATTCATTAAGGGACTCACCTTGAAGGAGGACAACTATTTCGAATTCGATTATGACAAGATAATGGCAGATGCCGAGAACTTCAATTATGATATAAGCGAAGAAACTTGGGATATGATCGAAAAGGAAATGGGCAGCGAATTTGTAAATATCTTGAAAAAGCTTGATTATAAGAAAGCAGGTCTTACTTATTAATTAAGCAAACAAACAAAATTAAGAGGAACGGATAGAAATCTGTTCCTCTTTTTATTGTTTTTTTGAAAAAACTATTGAATTTTGGGATAAAATATTATAATATATAAGTAAATAAAGCAAGGAGAAAGACAAATGACAATAACAAAAGACATAAAATATATAGGTGTAAATGACAAGCAAATAGACCTCTTTGAAGGTCAGTATGTAGTTCCCAACGGAATGTCATATAATTCCTACGCCATTATTGACGAAAAGATCGCTGTAATGGATACGGTAGATAAAAATTTTACACACGAATGGCTCGATAACATACAGTCGGCTCTTAATAATAAAGCTCCCGATTATTTGATAATTCAGCATATGGAGCCGGATCACTCGGCTAATATAGCTAATTTTATGAAGACCTATTCCGATGCCAAGATAGTTTCAAGCGCAAAGGCGTTTGCGATGATGAAGAACTTCTTCGGCACAGATTTCTCCGACAGGCAGATAGTTGTGGGAGAGGGAGATACACTTTCTCTCGGTGAGCATACCCTTACCTTTGTTACCGCACCTATGGTTCACTGGCCCGAGGTGATTGTGACATATGACAGTAAGGACAAGGTGCTTTTCTCGGCAGACGGCTTCGGAAAATTCGGAGCGCTTGACGCGGATGAGGACTGGGCGTGTGAGGCTCGCCGTTACTATTTCGGCATTGTCGGCAAATACGGCGCGCAGGTACAGGCTCTGCTGAAAAAGGCGGAACCTCTTGATATCAGCATAATCTGCCCACTTCACGGTCCTGTGCTCTCCGAGAACTTGGGATATTATCTCAACCTTTACAATACCTGGTCAAGCTATTTGCCCGAGTCCGAGGGAATAATGATAGCCTATACCTCTGTTTACGGAAATACAAAAAAAGCAGTAGAGGTGCTTGCTGAAAAGCTGAAGGCTAAGGGCGCGCCCAAAATCGTACTTTGCGATCTCGCGCGTGAGGATATGGCTGAGGCTGTAGAGGATGCCTTCAGATATAATAAGCTCGTTTTGGCGACAACCACCTATAACGGAGAAATATTCCCGTTTATGAAGCACTTTATAGATGCCCTCACCGAGAGAGCCTATCAGAACAGAACGGTCGCATTTATCGAAAACGGTTCGTGGGCGCCTCTTGCCGCAAAGGTTATGAAAAAGCTCTTTGAAAACAGCAAGAATATAGACTATGCCGATACAATTGTAACGGTAAAATCAGCATTAAACGATGAGAGCAGTGAGCAGCTTGAAGCACTTTCGAACGAGCTTTGCCGTGAATATCTCGCTCAGCATAGCGAAACCGCAAATAAAAACGATCTCTCGGCACTTTTCAAAATAGGCTACGGTCTTTATGTTGTAACATCAAATGACGGCAAAAAGGATAACGGTCTTATAGTAAATACCGTGTCACAGCTTACCAGTTCACCTAACAGAATAGCCGTTACAATAAACAAGCAGAATTATTCTCACCACGTAATAAAGCAGACAGGTATTATGAACGTAAACTGTCTTTCTACCGACGCTCCGTTCAGCGTTTTTGAGAACTTTGGCTTCAAGAGCGGCAGAAATGTAGATAAGTTCGACGGAACAGAACCCTTCTATTCGGACAACGGCTTGGCTTTTCTGCCTAAGTATATAAACTCATTTATGTCACTCAAGGTAGAGCAGTACGTAGACCTCGATACTCACGGAATGTTTATCTGCTCCATAACAGAAGCGCGTGTTATTTCAGACACTGAGACTATGACATATACCTATTATCAGGAAAACGTAAAGCCGAAGCCCAAGACCGACGGAAAGAAGGGTTACGTTTGCAAGGTATGCGGATACGTTTATGAGGGAGATACTCTGCCAGAGGATTTTGTCTGCCCGCTTTGTAAGCACGGCGCCGCCGATTTTGAAGAAATAAAATAAAGAGGTATATTATGAGTTCTGCAAAGGGAAATTTTACGAGCATTTATGTTTCGCAGTCAACAGGTGACGACTTTAAGTATAACGGACGTTCACCTGTATCAGACAACGAGGGTAACGGCCCCTACAAGACTCTTGAAGCGGCGTTTGCCGATTTGAAGGCTCGCAGAGAAAAAGAAGATATAACTCCCGTAACCGTTTATATTATCGGAGATTATTATACAGGCGGTCACGCTGTAACTATAAGTCCCGAGATGAGCGAGTACTGTAAAAACATCGTATTTGACTCTTATCCTGATGAAAACGGTAAAGCTGCGAGAATTATAGGAGGTGTCAAAACGGAGAAGCTCCAAAAGGATATCTTTAACGGAGTTGAATGTGTTTCTGCCGAAATAAAAGCAGACGAAAATGGAGATTATCCCGTCATTACAGAGCTTTTTATAAACGGAAACAGAGCAGATAAAACAAGATACCCCGTGGAAGGAACACTCAAATCCGTACGTACCGAAAACGATAAAACGAGAAAGCTCGGCACACCTTCAAAGTGGGTTGAGGTATATAAAGAGGACCTTTCGAATATCGAAAATATAGAGGACAGCACTATAAACTTCTATCACTATTGGATAGATGAGCATACTCCTATCGAAAGCTATGATAGAGAAACGGGAATTCTCACCTTCAAGTATCCCTCTGTTTTCAACATAACCTCCGATTACGATCCCGACTGGGCGGCATCCTTCTATTATTATCTTGAAAATGTCGCGCAGTCCTTCAGAAATCAGGGAGTTTGGTATTATGACCGCAAAAACGGAAAGATCTACTATATACCAAAAGAAAACGAAGAAATAACTGAAATGATATATGCAACCGAGAAGAGGCTCCTCGAAATCTCGGGTGGCGATGAAACCCCTGTTTGCGATATAACGGTGCGCAATATAGAATTTTTCTGTACAAGCACAGAATATGCGGCAATTTCGGAGGACGGGACTGCTTATGCTTCTAACGTGCAGTCTGTTTGCGGAGGACACGGTAGCATAGAGCTGAAAAACGTACACCGCTTTATTATGAAAAATTGTACGCTTCACGGTACAGGTCTATATGCTGTCAAGGTAAGCACAGGATGTCATGCTGTAAGAATAGAGAATAACAGCTTTTATGATATGGGCGCGGGAGGTATATCTATCTCGGGTACACCCGCAGTCGAGGAAGGTCTGCCTACATACGGAAATGTAATAAGAAACAATAAGATCGACGGATGCGGAAAGCGCTTTGCGGCAGGCTGCGGTGTTCTTGTGATGCATTCCTATGAAAATGAGATATCGCACAATACTATATGTAATACAAATTATTCGGGCATTTCTGTCGGCTTTATATGGGGCTATACGCCAAACTCTGCCTACGGAAACGTGATTTCCTACAACCATATTTACAATATAGGGCAAGGTCAGCTTTCGGATATGGCGGGCATATATCTCTTGGGAATACAGCAGGGAACTGTTGTTGAATATAACAGAGTTCACGATGTAAGCAGCGCGCATTACGGCGGCTATGGCATTTACTCCGACGAGGGAACAAGCTATGCGAGAATAGAAAACAATGTTGTTTTCCGTACAAAGAGCGAGTCCTATTATCACCATTACGGAAAATACAATCAGGTAAAGAACAACATTTTTGCTTTTGGAAGCATCCCCTTCCTTATTTCCAAAAAAGATGAGGAGTGCGGAATTTGTCTTGAAAACAACATTCTTGTTTCTAAAAATTCCCCGATGTTCAGAACTATTTTTGACCTTTCAAGCTTGCGCGCAGGCAATAACCTTGTGTATGATGTCGAAAATGACTCCCCCACACTTTATACAAAAGGCGAGCTTACTATGAAATTATCCGATTGGTGTGAAAACGAAGACATAGGATGCGGAACAGTGTGTGCCGATCCTCTCTTTGTAAATCTCGAGCATGATGATTTCACGCTTTTGGATAACTCACCCGCATTTGCAGTAGGTTATAAGAAAATTGTGGGCTTCCCGGCAAAAGAAAACTAACTTACAAAAAGGGCAGCTTGCTTAGTAAAACAGGCTGTCTTTTTGCAAATTTTATATCTTTAAAATTAGTATAGTTTTGTTAATGCAAAATGATTGTTTAGTTTATTTTCATTTTGAAAAATATGTTTTATAATGTAATTGTAATTCTTATAATGCATAAAAATTCAAAGGAGACATAATTATGAAGGTCGGAATTATAGGAATAGGCGCAATAAGCAGAACTCATATTAGCGCATTGGTAAACAATAAGCAGGATATAGTTGCTCTTTGCGATGTAAAAGAAGAAAAATGCATAAAAGCGAATGAAGAATTTTCTTTGAGCGCGAAGGTTTACACCGATTATAAAAAGATGCTTGATGAAAATGATTTGGACGTTATACATATTTGCACACCGCATTACCTGCATGCTGAAATGGTTTGCGAGGGTCTGAGAAGAAATATAAACGTTCTCTCTGAAAAGCCGCTTGGAATTAGCCTCGAACAGCTTGACGAGATAGGAAAAGCTGTCAAGAGCAGTAAGGCACAGCTTGCCGTTTGCTTCCAGAACCGCTTTAATGAAACATCTGTTTATCTTAAGGAATTCCTTAAGGATAAGAAGGTCGTTTCCGCATATGCGGCTGTCATCTGGCAGAGAAATGCCGCGTATTACGCACAGGATAAGTGGAGAGGCACTTGGGCAGAGGAAGGCGGCGGAGTTATGATAAATCAGGCTATCCATACTGTAGACCTTATGCAGTGGCTCTGCGGAATGCCCGAAACTGTCA
>SVQV01000133.1 GCA_015065175.1 Oscillospiraceae bacterium
AGCCTATCAGCGCCGAGCCTGAAGAAATACCGCTCGACATCATATACGAGGACAAGCACCTGCTTGTAATAAACAAGCCGAGCGGAATGGTCGTACACCCCGCGGTCGGCAATTACGACGGTACTTTGGTAAACGCCCTTCTCTATCATTGCGGAGACGAGCTTTCGGGAATAAACGGCGAAATGCGTCCCGGTATTGTACACAGAATAGACAAGGACACAAGCGGGCTTTTGGTGGTTGCCAAGACCGACGAAGCGCACAAAGGACTCTCATCTCAATTAGAAAGCCACAATATAAGACGTGAATATCATGCGCTTGTAAACGGCGGCTTCTCGAATGACGAGGGCACCGTTGACCTGCCGATAGGAAGAAACCCGAATGACCGAAAAAAGATGGCGGTCATTCGAAACGGAAGCGTAAAAAGCAGAAATGCGGTCACGCATTACAAGGTTTTAGAGCGTTTCGGAAAGATTTCTTACCTTTCGTTAGAGCTTGAAACAGGGCGCACACACCAGATACGTGTTCATATGTCGGCGCTCGGTCACTCGTTGCTCGGCGACACAGTATACGGAGGCGGAAACACACAGTTTGAAAAGAAGCATTCCGCATTGCTATCGGGGCAGTGCTTGCACGCAAAAAGGCTCACCTTTATACACCCGATAACAAAGCAGGAAATGACCTTTGAATGTGAGCTGCCTAAAGATTTTTCAGCACTCCTTTCTATTTTAAGAAAAGAACAAAATTAACCTCACAGAATATACTTCAAAGGAGATATTATATGCAAAACAAAATTTTTGCTCAAGATGCCCGTGTCGCTATGATAGGCGACTCTATCACTCATAACGGAATAGCAGTCGCATACATTCAGGAATATTACAGAACACATTTTCCGAGCCGAAACGTAAAAATATTTAATTTAGGCATAGGCGGAGACAATGCATCAAACGCCTATAACCGATTGGACGAGATTTTGTCTGTTGAGCCGACCGAGGCTGTCGTAATGTTCGGTGTAAACGATATGGGCGTTCAGAATTACAGAGACAACCCCACCGACGATAACCTTTCCGCAAGAGAGCAAAGCAGACAAAGACACCTCGACGGCACTGTAAGACTCGTCAAAGCATTGATTGAAAAAAACATTCCCGTCACACTCTGCTCATCCGTCGGACGTGACGAATATACCAAGTCGGATAAAGGCTTAAAGACCTTCGGCGCAACAAAAGCGCTTTATGAAATGTTTGAGGATAACGTCAAGGCGCTTAGCGGAATGCTTAAGAATACTGTCGATTACCTCACTCCCATGCAGGAATTGGGCGCCTCTTTGGAAGAAGCGGGGCTTCCCTCTCTGTTCTGTGAGGACCGTACACATCCGAATGTGTTGGGACAGAATATGATGGCGCGCATCCTTCTCCGCGCACAAGGACTCCCTGTTGAGCTTCCTACGCTTGAGGATTTCAAAAACGGCTGGCAGGAACGCAAATTGCCCGACGATATCAAAAAGCGCCACGCTATCGAAACAAAGTGGCGCGATCTGCACTGGGTATATCCTCACCAGCGCGACCGCACGGGCAATGTTCCGCTCGAAGAAAGAATTGCTTTCTGGAAAGAGGAGCTGAAAAAGGATCTTGAACAATACTTTGTAAATATGTACACAAACTATGTAGAAAACGCGCACATGGATGACGAGTATTTCAAGGAATACTTAGCCCTCACCGACGCACTTTACACAAAATAATTCAAAAAAGCGATCTCCTGTAAAAAACAGGAATCGCTTTTCTTTTTAAACCGGTTTTATTCTTCAAATTTTGATTTGTCGGTCTTTTTCTTGAGGGACTTTTTTGCAAAAAAGTCCCTCAAACTCTTCAAAAAACTCTTGAAGAAATATTTTTAGATTTAAATGTCTGGTATTCCGCCGAGATCCTTCGCTTCACGTACTGGATGAGCTACAACTCTATAACAAATACTCAATCGCTTCCTTAAGAATCAATCCATAAAAAATCTTTTTTTGCAGTAGCTTTCTTTTGATTACTTTTCTTTCTCCGAAAGAAAAGTAAGACAAACCGCACCGATAAATTGCAATTTTACTATTCTTCGGTAATCGGTGTATCTGCAGTTCTCGGCTGTATTTCTGTGGGCGGCATCTCTGCATTTCCGTTGTCCTCGGGTATGTTTTCGTTTTGATCGGGCATTATTTCGCTTTTGAGCGTGACTCTGCCGCCTATTACTATAGCTTCTCCGTTTATCAAAGGAGAAAGGCAATCGGCGCTTTCCACTGCTTCAAAACGTACTCCCTCTATATGTATGAATCTTACATAATCATAGTTATAGCTGTCAAGTGGACGCTCATAGGCGTCGTTGCTCTGTGCGGCGACAAGATAGGTGTCATCGGCAAATCCCACAATTATCAGCGTATGATAATATCCGTCCTCGTTTCTGCCGAGCTGGATAACATCGCCGAGCATAGCTTCGTAAGGCATCACCTCTCTGCCGTAAGGTCCTACACCTTCGTTTTGAGTTATAAAGTTATAGAAAAATTCCACGCCTGTCCAGGATGCCGTCCTTGCCGACTCATTCAGATAGTACCAGCCGAACACAGGAGTAAAATTCATCTGACAGCTTCCCGCAAAAACACATTGCGAAACAAAATTGGTACAGTTGCCGCCAATACCCGTGTAATCGAAAAAGAGCGGATTTCGCTCGAGCGCCCACCTTCTCGCATACTCAGTTGCCGCTATTCTGTCATATGGCTTTGTAATTATCATATTTATCTCCTACAGTGTTTTTTAACAGTATATGCCGAAGATAAATTTCAGTTCTAAAAATTCTTGATACTCTCTATAAGATATTTATATTACCGATATCGCTGTTTTTTTAAAAGAAGTCTTGAAATTTTTCTGAAAATGTGCAATAATATATATGTATGATTAAATAATTTCTCCATACCGAAAGGAATGATCTATTATGAAAAATGAGAGAAGAGTAGGTACAGTTTCACGAGGCATCCGTTGCCCCATTATCAGAGAGGGAGATGACCTTGCATCTATCGTCTCCGACAGCGTTCTTGAGGCTGCGGAATTTGAAGGCTTTGAATTGCGCGACAGAGACGTTATTTCTATTACGGAATCTATCGTTGCGCGTGCGCAGGGTAACTACGCATCTGTTGACGATATAGCTGCCGATGTAAAGGCTAAGCTTGGCGGCGGCACGGTAGGCGTAATATTCCCCATTCTTTCCCGTAACCGTTTTGCTATCTGCCTTCGCGGAATTGCAAAGGGAGCTAAAAAGATAGTTCTTATGCTCTCCTATCCCTCCGACGAGGTAGGAAACGAGCTTGTCAGCATTGACAAAATAGACGAAGCGGGTGTAAATCCTTACTCCGATGTTCTCACTCTTGAGCAGTACCGCAAGCTGTTCGGTGTAAACAAGCACGAATTTACAGGCGTTGACTACGTTGAGTATTACGGAAATCTTGTCCGTGAAAGCGGTGCCGAGGTCGAGATCATTTTCGCAAATCAGCCTAAAGCAATTCTTGACTATACGGATTGCGTTCTTACCTGCGACATACATACACGTATGCGCACAAAACGTATTCTCAAAGCCGCAGGTGCAAAGGCAGTATGCGGTCTTGACGATATCCTCACAGCTCCCGTAAACGGCAGCGGCTGTAACGAAATGTACGGCTTGCTCGGCTCGAACAAATCTACCGAGGATAAGATAAAGCTTTTCCCCCGCGCTTGTCAGGGCTTGGTTCTTGATATTCAGAAGAAAATTCTTGACAAGACAGGAAAGCATGTCGAAGTAATGGTTTACGGCGACGGCGCATTCAAGGATCCCAAGGGTAAGATCTGGGAGCTTGCCGACCCGGTAGTTTCCCCCGCATTCACCGATGGACTCATCGGTACACCTAACGAGCTTAAGCTCAAATACCTCGCAGACAACGACTTCAAGGATCTGTCGGGCGAAGAGCTTAAAAAGGCTATCTCCGCAAGTATAAGCGCGAAGAAGGACAACCTTGTCGGAAATATGGCATCTCAGGGAACAACTCCCCGTCAGCTTACCGACCTCATCGGCTCGCTCTGCGACCTTACAAGCGGCTCGGGCGACAAGGGTACTCCTATAGTTCTGGTTCAGGGTTATTTCGATAACTACACCGCAGAATAAGACTTATAAAAAAAGATAACATCATAAGGAGATTTAAATATGCAGAACAACGTACGCCCCGACAATATGCAACGTATAAACACTACAGAGCTTGCAAACGCCTTTATTGATGAACAGGTAAAGGGAATTCGCGCTCAGGTAGGAAAAGAAAAGGTCCTCTTGGCACTTTCAGGCGGTGTAGACTCGTCTGTTGTAGCCGCGCTTCTTATTAAAGCGATAGGAAAACAGCTTGTTTGCGTTCACGTAAATCACGGTCTTATGAGAAAGGACGAGAGCGAGCAGGTAATCGAGGTGTTTGGAAAATCGCTCGATGCCAATCTCGTTTACGTAGACGCGACCGACCGCTTCCTCTCTCTCTTGGAGGGTGTCGCAGACCCCGAGAAAAAGAGAAAGATCATAGGCGGAGAATTTATCAAGGTATTCGACGAGGAAGCCGCAAAGCTTGACGGCATCTCATTCCTCGCGCAAGGCACTATATATCCCGACATTCTGGAAAGCATAAAGGCTAAGGAAAGCGGCAAACCCGTAAAGTCCCACCACAATGTAGGAGGACTTCCCGATGAGATGCAAATGCAGCTTGTCGAGCCTATAAAGCTTCTCTTCAAGGACGAAGTACGAGTTGTAGGCGAAGCACTCGGACTTCCTCACGCCATGGTATACCGTCAGCCCTTCCCCGGACCCGGTCTCGGTGTCCGTTGCCTTGGCGCTATCACGCGTGACCGCTTGAACGCTCTCCGTGAAGCAGACGCTATTCTCCGCGAGGAGTTCGACAAAAACGGACTCGCTGAAAAGGTATGGCAGTACTTCATTTCTATCCCCGACTTCAAGAGCGTCGGCGTGCGTAACGAAGCCCGCTATGAAGGCTGGCCCGCCATAATCCGCGCCGTAAACACAGTTGACGCCATGAGTGCCACCATAGAGGAGATCCCCTACCCGCTTCTCCACCACATTACAAAGAGAATCACCTCCGAAGTCGAAGGCATCAATAGAGTATTGCTCGATTTGACACCGAAGCCTGTTGGAACGATTGAGTGGGAGTAAGAAACTATATCCCGAAAACCCTTATACCACAAGGGTTTTCGGGTTTTCGTTTTTCGAAAAGTACACGAAAAGTACATAACGGCACTTTGAAGCCTTATCCGCACAGCTTATTCAGCTTGTCCGAAACTTCCTCATTTTTGTGAGGATACAGGTGAGAATAGGTTTCAAGAGTTGTTTGAATGTCTTCGTGTCCAAGTCTTTCGCTAACGAGCAGCGGTGAAAATCCAAGTTCAATTAACAAGCTTGCATGGCTATGTCTTAAATCGTGTACTCGGATCCTTTTTGTTCCGCTAAGCTTACAGCCTCGTTCCATCTCATTATACAGAAAACCTTTGCTAACATCAAAGAGTCGATCTCCATCCTCATAGTCAACCAACCGGGAAACGTAATCCTGTACCAGATCGCATACGTGCTCCGGCAAGG
>SVQV01000012.1 GCA_015065175.1 Oscillospiraceae bacterium
GCTGCTTGACCTCTCCGACTCACAGCGCGGATATGACGGAGCATACTGTGATGTTGCGCCAAGAGTATTCACAAAGCCGGGGGCAAATACGGCTTGGGCTGATGCGGGAATAATAGTCACTCACCGACTGTACCTTACATATAACGATATAGATATTGTCGCCCGTCAGTATGACTCTATGGAAAAATATATGAAGCATCTTGAAAATTACGGTCTTGAGGGTCCTAACATAGCCTACGGCGACTGGCTCAACTATGAAATAACCGACAAACGATATATTGCCGTCTGCTATTACAAGCACGACGCGGATATAATGGCGCAATTCTCCGAGCTTCTCGGCAAAACGGACAGGTGTGAATACTACCGTGAGTTATCCGACAGAATAAAGGCGCATTTTGCAGACAACTATATAGAAAAAGGACGTCTCACACAAACTACACAGACCTCATACCTGCTTGCGCTTGCTTTCGGTATGCTTGACGAAGATGCGCAAGAAGAAACAAAGGCTTTGCTTCGTGAAAAGATAGAGAGTAATGACTATACGCTTTCTACAGGCTTCGTCGGCACAGGACTCTTGAATCAGACGCTTGCAAAATTCGGTATGAATGACCTGTCATATTCTCTGCTCCTGCAGACGAAGGACCCGTCATGGCTGTACAGCGTGCGACAGGGCGCAACTACGGTTTGGGAGAGGTGGAACTCATACACTCACGAAAAGGGCTTTGGCAATGTAGGAATGAATTCCTTCAATCACTATTCTTACGGCGCTGTTGCGGAGTGGATAATGGCTTATGCTCTGGGAATACGTCCCGATGAGAATGCGCCGGGATACAAGCATTTTATCCTGTCGCCCGAGCCTGATACCCGTGAATTTATCCCCGAAGGACAGAAGCGCATCTGTAAAATGAGCGGTTGGTACGACTCGCCTGTCGGAAAGATAGAAAGCGCATGGGAAAACACGGACGGCAATATCGTATACCGCTTCACAATTCCCGAGGGCACAGCGGCAACCGTCACATTACCTTTAAAAAACAAGACTCTGCGCATAAACGGCATTGATTTCAAGCCGAGCGAGCTTGGCAAGGTCGAAAACGGCAAAATAACATTCGAGCTTGGCGCAGGCGCATACACCGTTTTCTGAAAACAAAAACAAATGTAAAAAGAGATGCTACGTAAAATAACATCTCTTTTGTTTTATTTTGTTTTGTTAAGAATTGCAGTTCAATTAAAAGCCAATATCAAACTTTATCTCTTACATAAAAATTATTCAATAACAAGCACCAAGGGATACATAGGCTCTGCCGTTGCGGAAATACTGTAGAGGCTGTCGCCGAGAGGTGTAAACTCGGTGTCGGCATAGCTTCCGTCGGGCAGTAGGCGAAGTATGCGCTTCGGCGCTTTTTCAAGATACAAAACAGGATCTTCCTCGGGGTCGAAGCCGATAACGAGAAGCATGGCAAGCAGGCGTCCGTCCGAGAGATAGCCTGCGCGCAGGCAAAGCTCGTTGTCGCCTTCCGCATATATGGGAAGCGCGTTCGCGCGCTTCAAGAGCGAAATAAGCTGAGACTTTCGGCTCTCGCACAGGAAGGAAAAGCCCTCTGCATAGAAGAAATTCGATTTCGGGTCGCCCGCAAAAACGAAGGTGTATTTTCCGTCATCACGGCAGAGAGCCGTAACCGCGGGAGAAAGGATTTCTATATCCACTCCGTTCTTTCTGTAGGAATATGAGAGCGCTTCGGTTTTCGGGCTTGTCACTGTCAGGCGGCGCGCGTTTTTCTGCGCCGTTCCCGTTTCGGCAAGCGTGCCGTCAAAGCTCTCGCCTATCGGGAATTTATCCTCAAAGCTCGAAACTTCAACACCGACAGAGTCGCCGTAGCCACGGGAAACAAGGTCGGATGCCGCCTCGGCGGTAGCAAAGACAGAGCCACCCTCAAGCATTTCCTTTATCTCGTTTTCGGTCATGTCCGACACAATATTGCTTTCTATAAAGGTAGCCGGCGCGGGCTTGTCGGTAAAGTAGAAGGGTATCCCGAGTCTTTCAAGCGCATAGCTCACCCAGAAATTCGAATGGTATTCGTAGATGCTTCTCGGAAAATAGACATGATTTTCCTGTATGAGAAAGCGTGAAGCCGCACCGACGAAGCGGATGCCCTCTGTAATACGGGCAAGCTCGTCATAGAAGGATGCGTGGCGCGCAAGTATATCACGGAAAGCCACACCGCTTTTCGGCTCATAGCTGCGAAGGCGAGTTATCCAGTGCTTTGCGCCTCTGAGTCCTTCAAGAATTGAGTATGTATAATGCGCATGAAGATAGCGCGCATTTTTTGAATATCTGTTAAAGGGTACAGTGTCGGTCTCGGCAAGCACGAAGTCGATGCCGTATTTACGGCACTTCGCGCCGCTTACCGCCGCGCGTCTCATAGTATCCGAAAACTGACGTGTAGAAATCGGCGAGTATGTTCCGTTCGGCACACGGACGACCGTGGGATTGCCCTTGCCCGCAAATATGGGATTGGTAAGAGTTACGGTGTCGCACTCGTCTCCAGACGTGCAGTTTACACCCTGTATTTTGGGGTCTACCGCATCGATTTCCGCGCGGATAGCCTTGACGGCTTCGACAAGACCCTCTCTCTGAAGCCATTCAAAAGAGGCGGTCAGCGGGTCATCTGCTCTCGGATGCGCCTTTATATACTCGACTAACTGCTCACGTGTCATATTCGTTTTGTTGCGCTCGTTGAATGCCGCCATATGCAAGGGGCAGGCGCAGCCCTCATGGGGGCGCATCATCACACGGAAGTCATCGTCCAACATAATTACACTCGGATGCTCGGACGCAATTCTGCCTATAGCCGAAGCGAGATAGGAAACAGTCCTCTTATCCATAGGACAGTAGGAGTTTACCGTAACACCGTCCGAAAAGCCCACCATTCTCTGGAAGGGTGCGGGAGTAAGCGCGCCGCCGTGTCCGAGCGAGGACTGAACAAGCACGCCCGAGGGCACACCCTCTGCGGCAAGCGCATCGCGGTAACGCGCGTAGATGCGCGAAAAGCCCTCCGCCTTGTCAATGACGGGATCCCCTTCGGGTACAAGAGTCATCACAAACATGGGACAGCTTGTTATCCTTCTTTTATACTGGTCGATAAGATCAGCGACCCTCTCGTCAAAATGGTCATCCGCAAGAGGCATGATCGAATATACGTGTTCCATAAAATTTTCCTCCGAAAATTTAACACAGAATACAAAATGCATTTCAAAGAATTTTTATCCGTCTGAAAATATCCCTGATTCCGCATTCTGTATTATGAATTCTGCATTAATTATAGCATTGTATAATTCTTATGTCAACAAGGAGAAAAGCGAAAAAGTTTCGTAAGCGGTTACGAGCCTCTTTCGCTTTCTTTATTCAATTCTTTTAGCCTATTACTTATAACGCCTCAACAAATTCCTCAAAACGTTTTAATGCATTTATAACCGTCTTATTCGACTTGTTTCCCAAGTGTTCTTTTTTTCCTCCATAATCATATATACTCACAATGGTTGAAATTTCTGATGTCAGCATTTCCCACGAAAGATGTTCCTCTCTCAAAACGAAATCTATCGCTTTTATGTAAGCATAAACTGTGCTTGGTTTTCCGTCGTTGGTTTCGGTTTTATATCCTGCATTTATCAGATATGCCTCATACGATCTCGAAACATTTCCAACACCTTCGGTTTTTGAACCCTTTTTTGGTAGGCGGCGATTAAATATAGAGGAGAACACGCTTTTAGTATTAACACTTTTAGTATTAACATAAGTAGATTCGACAGGTTTTTTTGTGATTTCCGTCATTGCTTTGTATACTTCTTGCTTCAAGTCGCCTTCAGCGACAAGTATTCCCAGCCGAAAAGAATCAGGGATAACAAACCGTTTTTCTGCTCCGTCTTTTTGAAAGCGAACGGTAAGATAATTACCTTCTTTTTTTATTACTTCTCCGACTCCAAACAACTTGTGTTTAACTGTCTGCATTTTTTCTCCTTTGGCTTCAAACAAAGTTTTGTTTTTTCTTTTATTATAACATTTCAATTATATAATGTCAATAAAATAGAAGCGTAAAGTTTTATGCGTATATTATAACATTGTATGTGATGTCAATAAAACGAAAACAAAAATTTTCGTAAAGCTCAGGCATCGTGGTTGACATTAAGTTGAAAAACATCATGAAAATGTAATCAAATGTTTACATAATAAGCAAATTCGATATGCTTTTCGTCTAAGCGGTATTCCTTTTTAAGCGCAGGTCCGCAGGCGCCCGAGCCGAGTCCCGAATTTTTATAATCGATTCTTATGTTGGTCATTTTGTTGGGGATAAGCTCGTCCCAGTGCTTCGCATCCGTTATTGCGCGTGTGCTGTACTTCGACACGTTGAACTCAAACTCGCTCTCGGCTTTAAAGGAAAGTCCGTTTTTAAAGCAGAGTATTTTCGTTTTCGTATGGTTTCCGTGTTCCTGAGGCATCACGTATCTTACGTACTCGCTTGATGCATCGCTCTCGTAAAAATCAACTCTTGCATGAGCGCGCATATCGCAGTAGTTTTCGAGCGGACCCATTCCGTAATAGGAGAACCTGTCAGCGCTTTCGGGGGTCTTGAACTCGAAGCCCAGACGCTGTAAATAGAAAGCCTTCTCCTTTATGTCACCGCAAAGCCCGACCTTTAATTCACCGTTTTCGCAAAGGGTGTATTCTAACGTGTATCTCATAACAGGCTGTCTTGCGACTCCCGCAAGGCTTCCCGTAAACGAGACTGTCACTCCCTCTATTTTGCAGTCATATGCCTTTATAAAGGCACGGTCAAGGTTTTCGCCCTCCCAGATGTTATGCCATATCCACTTTTGCTTTATCCAGTACTCCTCGTCTACAGGCGCGCGCCATGCGCTGAGCTGTACAGGGGCGCAGAGCATTTCCTCTCCGTCCTTTTTGATGCTTTCTATCATACCCGTACTCTTTGAAAGAGTATAGGAAGCTCTTTCCGCTTTTATTACGACCGCATAGTCATCTTCGGTAATGCTTGCTTTACATGCGTTTCGGGGAAGCTCTCTTACGACTTCGGCAGGAAGCTCTAACTGCTTCATCGCCAGCTCATTTCCCTCATTATCGGTAAGAGTCAGAGTAACAAATGCGCCCAGCTTGCACTTCTTCGGTATAGTGAGAGGTATTTCCATACTCTCCTTGGGCTTCAAGTCATATCTGCCCGAGCGACTTTCTACCACCTCTCCGTCAAGCTCTACCTTATATGTAAGAGTGTATTCGTTCAGGTTGGTAAAGTCATAGAGATTTTTGACCTTAATTATATTACCCGAAAGCTCGGCGCTCATATACTGATAGGCATATTTAAGATTATAAGAGCCCGCCTTGAAGGTCCTGTCGGCAAAGACAATACCGTCACAGCAGAAATGAGCGTCGTGCGAAAGCTCGCCTTCAAAGTCTCCGCCGTATTTCGCCACTCCGCCTTCAAAGACCGTGAGGTCGCACCACTGCCAGATGCAACCGCCGATCAGCTTCGGATACTTATAGAAAAGCTCCATATAATCCGAAAGGTCTCCCGGGCCGTTACCCATAGAGCAGGAATATTCACAGAGAAAGTATGGCTGATGAGTCGATTCGCTCTCGGCATACTCCTTCAGCGCTTCGTAATCGGTGTACATATATGAGAACATATCTGTGCGCTCGGCAAGCTCGGGGCGGTCGTATGTCAAGGCAATTCTTGACGCATCCTCGCAGTGTATGAGTCGGCGGTCATCCTTGCCTCTTATGTACTCTATCATTGCAAGGTGATTGCTTCCGTGTCCGCTCTCGTTGCCTGTTGACCAGGAGAAAATGCTCGCATGGTTCTTGTCGCGCTCATATGCTCTCTGCATTCTTTCAACGAAGGATACTTTCCATTCCTCTCGGTTGCATATCCACTCGTCATTGTCAATACAGTCATAGGAGCGTATTCCCGCATCCCTGTTGACAAAGCCGTGCATTTCGAGGTCTGTTTCAAGCATTACGTAAAATCCCAGCTCGTCGCACATATCGAGGAACTTGGGAGTCGGGGGATAATGGGAGGTCCTTACCGTGTTTACGTTGAATTCCTTCATAAGCAGAAGGTCTTTTCTTATCTCCTCGTCGGTCATTACCCAGCCGTTTTCGTGATGCGCATCGTGGCGGTTCATTCCCTTTATCTTGACAGGTACTCCGTTTACCAGAAATTCGTATTTGTCGCTTACCGAATAGGTGACGAAGCCTACCCTCTGTCTTATTATCTCGCCCTCATATCTGAAAACAAGAGTATAGAGCTTCGGCTTCTCCGCGTTCCAGAGAACAGGGTCTTTTACTGTAAACTCAACTTTACATTTTGCCTCTTTCGAGTCTAATTTTTTCTCTCCGTCAAGCAGCGTGACCTCGGCGCTTCCCTCAAAATCAACGAGTATTTTGTTGCCCTCGGTTTTGATGCTTATGTCCTTTATATGACCCTTCGGTCTTGAAAGCAGGTAGACATCTCTGAAAATTCCGTTGAAGCGGAACATGTCCTGGTCCTCGATATAGCTTCCCGTACACCACTTTCTGACCTTTGCCACAACTCTGTTATTGCCCTTTTTAACGAATTTTGTGATATCAAATTCGGCTTGGAGGTGAGAGCCTTGTGAATATCCCACATAAGAGCCGTTTATATAAAGCTCAAGAGAGGAGCAAACGCCCTCAAAAACTATATAGGTGTCTCTTTCTGTATCCGAAATTTCAAAATCGCGCGCATAGACTCCCATAGGAACATCTGCGGGAAGGTATGGCGGGTCTATCGGGAAGGGGTAAGAGATATTCGTATAGTTGGGGCTTTCATAGCCGTATATCTGCCAGCAGGACGGAACGGGAATTTTTGCCCATTCGGGATCATTCTTTCCCTCGTCCGAGTCTCTTTTATAGAAGCGGAAATCCCACTTGCCGTTTAAAAGAGTATATGCGCCCTCATTTTCGGGAATGTAATATGCCCTCTGCTTCTCTCTGTTTTCGCTTATATGCGTAAGATCCTCATAAAATCTCATTTTTCTTGCTCCTTAAATTCAAAATTCAAACTCTCTTATTGCCGATTTCATTGACTCTACGGCTGCGCCGAATGCGGCGGATATATCCGAATCGACGGTTATTTCGACCTTTTCCTCTTTTAAAAGCGAAAGTGCGCTTTCGGTAAAGCTGTCGAGCTTGACGGCTTTTCCGGTCAGCACAAGCCTTTGAGGCTTGAAAAGCGTGTACACGTTATATATTGCGCACGAAAGATGCGCGCCCGCCTCTGAAAGCTCTTTTTCATATTTTTCGGGTGATGCGAAAAGCTCGGTTTCCTTCCTTTCACGAACTGCGCAAACAGCGGAAAGCGTTCCGCACTGCTCGAGCGTTAAGCCCTTTTTCCCTGTGCCGTCAAGCGCCAATGTATGCCCAAGCTCAAATCTCTCGGTGCCGTCAAGCACACGTCCGTCAAGCAGGACCGCCATACCTATTGCGTTATCTATTCGGAGAAGGACACAGCTCTCGCACCGACGGCGGTGCATCTCCCCGAGAAGCATACATTTCGGGTCGTGTCCGAGATAGGTGGGAAGCGCAAATGCTTTTTCAAAATGCTCCTTTATATTATAATCTCGCCAGCCTTCGATTCCCGTGAAGCGAGTGCATACGCCCTTTCGTCCGTTCACACTTCCCTGAACGGCTATCCCAAGACTGAAAACACGGATCTCGCCTTGCTTGCACCAATCGAGCGCCCTCCGACAGAGAGACTCTGCCTGCTCTATCAGCTCCGCCTGTGTCTGCGCGCAAAAATCCTCTTCAAATTTTTTTATTACACAAGAGTCTAAAGCGACTATTTCACAGCAAAGGCCCGAGCGGTTGATATCAATGCCTATGCTTGCTATCCCTTCGGACGCCGCCTTCAGATAACAGCTCGCGCGTCCCGCTCCGCCCGTTTCCTTTCTTTTTTCCCGAACATATCCCTTTTCTATAAGGTAAGCGACGTTCGAGGAGACCGTTCCCCAGCTGAAGCCCGTCTCGTGTTCTATTTCCCGCCGAGTGCTTTGCCCTCGCTCCAATACGAAGGCAAAAATGTCGGCAAGCGTCTTTTTCTTCAATATATCCTGCGTAATATATTTTTTTGCCATAAAAACTACTCTTCCCTTTGGCTTTTTATTCTATATGGTAATTATATCAAATCTTGATATAATTGTCAACAGGTAAATTTGGTTTTACGGAAGGATTTGAGAATGCACTTGATATGTTCTGAAACCGAGCGCAACGCACAAAAAAGCCCTTGCCAATTTGTAAAATATGCATATTGACAGAGCCGTTTTGCTGTGATACAATTCAATTGAAGCAACGGAGAAAAATAAGAGCGGGAGGGGGACGGAAATATGGCAGGAAAGGTAAGCAGAGCCGATATTGCAAAAAACCTCGGCTTGAGCTTAGCTACTGTAAAAAGGGCGCTCGGAAATTACGTAGGCGTGGATATGGACACCAAGCAGCGAGTGCTTTGTGAGGCTGAGCGGTTGGGTTATAAATTCAGCGTTTTAAAAGCCGACGTCGCTGTAATAATGCCGTGTGTTCCCTCGTATTTCTGGAGCGAATTAAGGAATTATCTGGAGCTTTTCACAAAAAAAGAAAGGCTATGCAGTCGCTTTTTCTTTTTTCATGATATAGGAAATGAGTCGGATGCGCTTTGTTGTCTGGAGCGCGCCATAGAGAGCAGAGCGACTGTTTTCATCTGCGCCCTGCCCGATACGCAGAGCCTTCGTGAAAAAATCGAGCAGATCAAAGAAAAGATAAAGATAATATTTATAGAAGAATTCAACTTTATGAATGTTGAAGGCTGTTATTACATAGGCGAAGACCCCTATGAGGAAGGGTATACGCTTGCAAAGCGCTATCTTTCAATGTATAACGACAGAAAAAGATTTTTGGTGTACGGCAGTAAGACGAGCCAAAAGGAGACAAGGCTGGACGGCTTTCTTGCGGCACTCAGAGAGCAGGGCATGACCGCTGTACAGAGCGAGGTGCCTATTAGTATAAACACCAAGACAAGAGCGGCTATATGGGCGCGTGAGATAAAAAAGCATATGCAGGAGACGGACTGTATTTTTTACGCCTCGGGAATGGTAAATCTCCTGGCGGATGCGCTTGCCAAGCTTGACGGCGGTGCCGATATTCACATAATAGGCTTTGACAACGACGAGAGAGCCTCGTTCGACAATGTTATGCTCGCCTCACTTCAGAATTTGCAAAAGCAGGCGGAGACTGCGGCAAGGACGGCGGGCAATTATATAAGAGACGGCAGCTTTCCAACTGAGAGATGCTTCTTTGTAAAGGATAAAATAATACAAAAAAACCGTGCGCAGAGCGAAAGCTGAGGCTTTAAAGAAAGGATTTTGCTAACTTTAATTTACAATTTATATAATTTCTGAAAGGATAAGAAAAAATGAAAGAAAATGAAATGATTTGGTCTGCACTTTTGCATCTCGGCACTAATATGTGGCGCGACAAGTATGCGCCCGGAGAGCCGGATGATATTCACAATTTCCCTGACAGCGGGGTGTTCTGGTGCGATGAGTTGAGGTTTGACCTTGACGTATTTCACAAAATAACCGAAAAGATGCCCGAAATGGGGTTAAATACTATTATTATAGATGTGGGTGACGGCGTGCGATATGACAGCCACCCCGAGATAGGTGTAATAGGCGCATTGACACCCGACGAGCTTCGGGACGAGGTGCGACGTTTACGCGCGCTCGGACTTGAGCCCGTTCCGAAGTTGAATTTCTCGGCGGGACATGACGCCTGGCTCGGTCAGTATGAAAGAATGCTTGCGACCGATATATATCGCCGTGTTGTGGGAGACCTTATCCACGAGATATGCGAGATATTCGAAAAGCCCAAGTATATACATCTCGGTATGGATGAGGAGCTGCCGCACAATCAGAGTGCTTACGGCTTTATGGCAGTACGCGCCGCGCCTCTTTGGTTAGAGGACTTCAACTGTATGCTTGCCGCGTGCGAAAAGGAAAACGCGCGTCCGTGGATATGGGCGGACTATTTCTACGAGCACAAGGAGCTGTTCGCTACAAAAATTCCGAAAACGGTCATACTGTCTAATCCCTTCTATCGCCTTTTGAGCGGTCCTAATGGAGAAAGCGGTGAGCTGGCATACCGTTACCGCGCATTTTTTGAAATGGCTGAGCTTGGCTTCGATCAGATTCCCGCAACGACGACCTGGAACAATACACTGAATACCAGACAGGTAATGAGAGCCTTGACAGACAAAGAGCTGCCTAATATAATCGGCTGGATGTCGGCTCCCTGGATGAATACTACAGAGGTAAATTATTACGATATTCTTGGAGACATTGCCCGAGTGGGCTATGCCAAAAAGGAATTCGGTGATAGATTTAGGTGATTATCGAAAGAAAAAGGAGAATTTCTTATGAAAGAAATGATTTGGTCTACGCTTTTGCATTTAGGCACTAATATGTGGCGCGACAAATTTGCGCCCGAAGAGCCCGACGACATTCACCGCTTCCGTGACAGTCACGTGTTCTGGTGCGATGAATTAAGATTTGACATTGACGTTTTTCACGATATTACAGAAAAATTGCCCGAAATGGGAATAAACACGGTGCTTATCGATGTAGGTGACGGCGTGAGATATGACAGTCACCCCGAGATAGGCGTGAAGGGAGCGCTTACTCCCGACAAGCTGAAAAACGAGGTGCGCCGTCTGCGCGCGCTCGGACTTGAGCCTGTACCGAAGCTCAATTTTGCGTCCTCGCATGACGCATGGCTCGGAGAATATGAGAGAATGCTCTCGACCGATATTTACCGTAAGGTAGTCGGTGACCTCATTCACGAAATTTGCGAGATCTTCGAGAAGCCGAAGTATGTTCATCTCGGTATGGACGAGGAAACTCCCCAGAACCAGCTTGCCTACGGATATTCGGTAGTACGCGCAGAGCCGCTTTGGTTGCAGGATTTTTATCATATGGTTTCTGCCTGCGAGAAGGAAAACGCGCGCCCGTGGATATGGTCTGACTATTATTACAATCACAAGGAGCTGTTTGCGAGCAAGATGCCGAAGACCGTTCTTCAGTCGAACGGACATTACTGGGCGCTAAGCGGACCTAACGGAGAAAAGGGCACGCTTGCTCACCGTTACCGCGCATTCTATGAGCTTGCCGAGCTTGGCTTCGAGCAGGTTCCCGTTACTACGACATGGAGCACAACGGGAAACACACGTCAGGTAATGAGAGCGTTGGCAGACAATCAGGTGCCCAACATCGTCGGCTGGATGTCAGCGCCCTGGATGAAAACAACACCCGTCGATTATTATGATATCCTCGGCGATATCGCACGCCTCACCTACGCACGCAAGGAGTTCGGAGACCGACTCTATTTTAAAAAATAAGAAACAAGGAACTCTAAATTGCAATTTATGAGTCTGTTGCGAAGACAACAGACTCAGTTATGATTGCCCTACGGGCAAGTTATGAGTGATGATATGCTACGCATAGTTATGATGTGACTTCGTCACAGTTTGAAGTAACAAAGACGATACATTTGAATAATTTTTATCTTTAGGAGGTTATAAAAAATGGAAAAGAAAAAGTTCAAGATAGGCATAATGGGCTCTATAAGAGGAAGATTCGTTATTGCCTGTGAAAAATATCTTTCCGACGAAATGGAAGTAACCGCGCTTTTAGAAAACAGCGAAGCGAATTTAGAGGAATGGCGCAAGAGCGGAGAATATAAAGAGAACATCAAGGTATACAGCGACTTCGATGAATTTATCGACAGCGGTATAGATGCCGTAATCCTCTGCAACACCTTCCACGAGCATTATACATATGCGATGAAGGCAATGGAAAAGGGAATAGCCGTTCTTTCCGAAACGACCGCGGCTCCCTCTCTCGGTGCTTGCGTAGAGCTTATCGAGTGTGCAGAGAGAACAAAGACAAAATATATGCTCGGTGCTAACTGCGTATATTTCAGAGCGGTACAGAAGATAAAGCAGGAAGTAGAGTCGGGTAAATACGGCGCGGCGGTTTATGCCGAGGCTGAATACTGCCACCCCATTCCGATAGGCTCTACCGTCAACGGAATGCAGAAGGCACCCGACCCCGAAAACGTCCATTGGAGAACAGTGCTTCCCAGATGCTATTACAATATGCACGACTTAGGTCCTATTCTCTATATTATGGGCAAAAGGCCTGTAAGAGTTGTGGGCAAGGCGATAGTAAGAGACGATGCGACAAAGACCTTCGTAAACTTCGACAGATGCCTTTGTCTCGTCGAGCTTGAGGACGGCTCGGTCATCAACTATTCGGGCTGTACAGGTGTAGGCGCACTTTCTAAATGGTACAGAGTAGACTGTAAGGACGGCTCTGTTGAGAGCGTTCGTCACAATACACCGGAGGATAAGATACTTATCAATCCTCACAATTCTCCGACACAGGAGGATCTCGGCTGGGATGTGCTTGAAATACTCACAGACGAGGACAAGAAGAGATTCCTCGGCAACGAAAATGTTGACAGTCTCCCTCACAATGGAGTTGATTTCTTCCTTATGCTGCACTTCTTGAAGTACCTCCGCGGAGAGAGCGAGCCTGCATTCGACGTTTACCGCGCGGTAGACCTTTCCGTTACGGCTATAGTTTCCTGGTACAGTATCCTCTCGGGCAGCAAGGAGCTTGACATTCCCGATTTGAGAAAGCCCGAGGACAGAGAAAAGGTAAGAGGCGACTACCGTATGCCCTTTGTAAAGAGACTCGCAGATCAGACTCTGCCTTCTGCTTACATCAGAGGCACCGACTTTGAGATAGGCTTTTAACCGATAAAATTAAAAGCATCAAAAATCGGCGTGATACTCCTAAATGAGCGTCACGCCGATTTTTAAGGCATTATAAAAACAAAGGCAATCTTTGGTTGTTTTTTTTCGCACAGGCGAGGCTTTCGGGGAGCAGAGTGAAATCCGCTACGAGCGAATGCGGCTTGCCCTTCGGATCATCCTGTCGCATTGGCACGAAGAAAACGTTCTTGCGCAAGAGAAGCTGAGCTATGTTTGAAAGATTAGCCGACATGGCATCATTTGAAGCGAGAGAGATGAGGGTGGTCCTGTCCGAGCGCAGATGCGCCTTCGCCGCCATTGTGACCGAGGAGTCGGTAATTCCTCCCGCTATTTTCGCAAGCGTGTTGCCCGTACAGGGTGAAATTATAAGCGCGTCTAAATTTATCTGTGGGCCGAGCGGCTCGGCATCGACTATCGTGTGTATTATCTCCTTGCCGCACAGAGAGCGCACCGCTTCTCTGAATTCTTGCGCGCGCCAGAAGCGTGTATCGGTCTCGTAGACCTTTTCGCTCATAATAGGCAGTATCTCATAGCCCTCGGCGCATAGCTGTCTCATTGCCGCAAGCGAGTGCGACAGAGTACAGAATGAACCGCAAAACGCAAATCCTATCATGCTTTTTCTCCTTTCTTTTCCTTTAAGATACAGGATATTGTATCATAGAGCAGTTTGCCCGCACTTTGCGGAGCGTATTTGCTCGGCAGAGCCTTGGCGCAGACCGTGTATATTCCTTTTTTCGTAAGAACAGGACTTATCAAGGCTTCGTCTCCCGCAAGCTCTATGTATAAAAGCTCCTTTGACGCCTTTTCGAAGGCGCAGTCGGGAATTACCTGCACAGGCACGGTGTTGAATATTACCCTGCTTTTTGCTACCGCATTTTCTATATCCTCGGTGTCTGAAGCGAGGTCGAGCGTTTTTGCTCCGAGAGCCTCCGCCCACCTTAGATCATAATCGTTTCTCGCGCAGAAGCAGACCCTCGCGTTTACAGCCGAAAGCAGAAGGAAAAGATTTTTCGCTATTCTTCCGCCGCCTACTATCATTACGTGAGAATTTTTTACCGTGGTGTTCAGCCTCTCCATTGCGAGAGACAAAGCGCCCTCGGCGGTTATATAAGCATTTTCGTTGAGGAAAAGCTCGTTTTCGTAATAATCCTCGAAAAAGAGATGTAAACCTTTTGCCTTCTCTCTTAAGGCGTCCGACATTTTTCCGCAAAGCAGAAGCGAGTCTTTTGAAATTCCCGAAAAAACCTCATCAAGTGTGATTTTTTCTCCCGAATAAAAGGGTGTATTTATATAAATTCCGTCCCTCGTCATAGGTAACGGAAGGATGATGACATCAGCATTTGCAAGCGCGTTTGGCAGGCTTTCTGCCGCATAAGCGTTTTCTAACGGCAAATCGAGCGCATAGGTGTATACCTCATCGCCCGCCTCGAGAAAGCGCCTGCCAAGCTCGCACTGACGGCTATCGCCGCCAACTATTAAAATTTTCATATAATTATCAATACTCCTTTATTTGCTACTGACACTTTCAGTATATGCGAAAAGAAAAAATGCGCTAAGCTATAGCGCGGAAAACGAAGAAAAAATGCTTTTTTGTTGACTTAAAGGACGTGTTGTGCTATACTTTAGAAGAAAAATAATATTTTAAGGAGATATATTATGGAAAACAAAATAAGAGAATGTGTAAGACGCGAAAAGGTGCTTGCGTGGCTTGAAAAATACAAGGAAGAAACAAAGTGCGAGGGTGTTGTGCTTGGCATCAGCGGTGGTAAGGACAGCACGGTCGTCGCCATGCTTGCCAAAAAGGTCTGGGGAGATAACGTAGTCGGAGTAATGATGCCTAACGGAACACAGGCGGATATTTCCGACTCTATAGAGATAGTTGAAACGCTTGGACTGCGTCACTGCACTGTAAATCTTGCGGATGCCTTCTCTGCGCTTTGCGCCGAAATAGAGAAAAAGTCCTCTCTTGAAATATCCCGTCAGGCGAAAACCAACATTCCGCCCCGAATGAGAATGACTACGCTTTACGCAATAGCGCAGACTCTCGGCTACAGAGTTATAGGTACGGGTAATGCGAGCGAGGCTTTCATCGGCTGGACAACAAAATGGGGAGACGGAGCGTATGACTTAAACCCCATAGCAGGGCTTACCTGCACAGAGGTAATGGCTCTCGGCGCATCTCTTGCGAAGGAGTTCGGTCTTGACGAGAAATTCGCGCGCAAGGCGCCCTCCGACGGTCTTACAGGCAGAACTGACGAGGACAACTTCGGATTTACCTATGCCGAGCTTGACAATTATATTCTTAACGGCGAGTGCGAGTCTGACGAAGTGCGCGAGAAGATAGAAAGAATGCACAAGCTTTCCGCTCACAAGAGAAAAATGCCCGAAAAGTTCGGCGTTGACTGATATAGAAATTTTTATGCTTTTGATAGAAATTTTCTATTTACTCCCGAATAAAAAAATGCTAAAATATACTGTAATATAAAAATCGGAGGCATTTTATGCTTGGTTATCTGTTAATCGTTGTTTTCACGCTGTGCAATCTCGGCGAAAGTGTTTTGGTCCGCGGCTATGCGAAAAAGCACGGAAGCGGCGGTATGTTCATGAACGCTATCATTGCGCTCTTCTCTGCTCTTTTCTTTCTTATCACCGACAAGGGCGGCTTTTATGCGCCGAGTGAGATGATACCTCTCGCCGTTATAAACGCGTGTCTTTTCGGCGCGGGCTTCTATTTTACCTTTGTCGCGTTTCAGTGCGGTCCGTTCGGCTTGACCCGTCTCATTTCGGGCTTTGGGCTTCTGTTCTCGATTTTTTACGGAATATTCTTTTTGAACGAGACTCCCAAAATTACCACGTATATAGGAATAGTCGCCATTTTCGTCGCCATGGTGCTTATCAATTACAGCAAGGGCGGTGAGGACGAAAAAGGCGTTTCGCTCAAGTGGTTTATCTGTATGATGATATCTCTTTTCGCGAACGGCTTTATAGGGATACTTACGAAAATGCAGCAGATTCGCTTTGACAATGCCTGCTCGAACGAATTTCAGATGATATCTATCGGCGGCTCGTTTGTGCTTCTCGCAATTCTGGGAATCATCATTGACCGCAAAAAGCTCTCATACATAGTTAAGCACGGCACCCTGTACGGTGTCGGAGCGGGCATCTGCAACGGCGCGAAGAATTTCCTTTTGCTGATAATCTATACGCTTCTGCCGCTTTCTGTTGTCTCGCCGACTCAAACGGGTATGGGCATGCTCGTGACCTTCCTTATGGCGTTCCTCGTCTACAAGGAAAAATACACCCGCCGTCAGCTCGTCGGCGTCGTACTGGGAGTCGCCGCTGTCATACTTCTCGCAATAAAGTAGTACAAAACGTATAAGTAGCTGAAATCAAAGAAAAAGTAGCCTTTTTTATATATACTTATACTTTCAAATAGGCTATTATTTAATTGACAGGACCAAAAAAGGTCTGAAAACCAATATAATTAAAGCTTAAAAGGATGGAATTTATTATGGCGGACAAGAAGATAAAAGTCGGCGTTGTTGGCTTGGGAGGAAGAGGGTCTAACCTCACACAGGCAATTCTTTGCCTCTTTGACGACATAAAAATCGAATACGTTTGCGATCTTTATGAGGACAGAACCGAAAAGGTAGCGGATGCCGTAAACAGTAAATTGGGCTACAGACCTAAGACGACTCTCGATTATCACGATATTATAAACGACGAAAGCATTGATGCCGTTATGGTATATGCGGCTTGGGAGGCACACATTCCTGTTGCCATTGCCGCAATGAAGGCAGGAAAGTATGTCGCTATGGAGGTAGGCGGTGCTTATTCCGTCAAGGACTGCTGGGACTTAGTTGCGACCTCCGAGGAAACGGGAATGCCGTGTATGATGCTCGAAAACTGCTGCTACGGCAAGCATGAGCTTATGGTACACAATATGGTAAGACAGGGACTCTTCGGTGAGATAGTTTACTGTGAGGGGGGATACCGTCACGACCTGAGAGACGAGATAACACGCGGAGAGGAAAAAAGACACTACCGTCTGCGCAATTATAAGACACGTAACTGCGATAACTACCCGACACACGCGCTCGGTCCGATAGCAAAGATACTTGACATCAACAGAGGAAACCGCATGCTTTCTCTCTGCTCTGTCGCGACAAAGGCGGTAGGACTTCACGATTACATAGAGAAAAAATTCCCCGATAACGAGAAGCTTATGAAGACAAGATTTGCTCAGGGCGACGTTGTTACAACGCTTATACGCTGTGCGAGAGGAGAGGTAATACGCCTGACACTCGACACCTGCCTGCCCCGTTATTACACGAGAGACTTCTCTGTACAGGGAACGGGCGGATACTACAGCGAGCAGGCACAGGCGCTTTACTTAGACGGAGAGCCTGAGAGTTGGGATGTGAACAAGATACTGTTTTCCGCGAAGAATTACGAGGACAAATATCTCTCTCCCACATGGCAGCAGTACAAGGTTACTCCTCCCACGGGCGGTCACGGCGGAATGGACTATTTGGTTCACAAAGCATTCCTTGACTGTGTTCGCGAGGGAAGCAAGGACCTGCCTATCGACGTTTACGATACGGCTTCCTGGATGGTCATCACTGCGCTCTCCGAAGCATCTGTCGCAAACGGCGGCGCATTCGTCGAAATTCCCGACTTCACCCGCGGCGCCTGGTCCACACGTCCTATCCGTGACGTTGAGGATTTCAAGCTGAACTAAAATAAAATTTCAAATACACAGGGCGGCTGCCTTTACATAGGGCAGCCGCCCATACTTTGTCTTTTCTACCGAACAAGCACATCATGAAAAATTCAAAAAACATAACTTTTTGTGAAAAACGCCTAAAAAATAATAATGATCAAATTAAATTGCGGAATAAATTTTGTAAAAAGGGTTGCATTTTTGTGTAAATTGTATTATACTATTAATAATGACTATTTTTTTACATCTGTTTTTCCGATTTTTTAATGCAACTTCAGTAAAAGGGGATGAGACGTAAAGCATGCAGGATTTGCATTATATAGCAAAGCAATTCGTCATCCAGGGCGACATAAAAGAAATCACAAGAATAAAAAAAGGTTATATAAACGCGACATACAAGCTTGAAACGCTTTCCTCGCACGGTCACATTCATCAATATATTCTTCAAAGAATAAATACTAATGTTTTTCCCGACGTTGATGCGCTGATGAACAATTTTCAGATCACAACGAAGCAATTGTTTGAAAATCTGCAATTGCCGGGGCATCATCTGAGAGGAACGGCTCAAACGCTTCGCCCGACTTTAGACGGAAAGCTTTATTTTAAGGATGAATCGGGCTGCTGGCGTCTGATGACCTATTTTGATCATGTATATTCCTTGGATATCCCCGACACACCCGAGGTGTTTTATTACACGGGCGTTTCCTTCGGAAGATTTATAAAGGCAATGGCGCCTGTCGCAATCGAGGACATCAAGGTGGTAATACCGAATTTCCACAACACAGCAAGCAGATACCGTGATTTAGAGGCATCCATCTTACGCAACGCAAGCGGCAGAGTATCCGAGGTTGCGGATGAAATTGCCTTCATTCGCGCCCGCGCAGATGGCTTCGGAAGAATAAGCGAGGCGTTGGATAGCGGAAAAATACCTACCCGTATCTGCCATAATGACTGCAATCTGAACAATATTCTTTTTGATAACGAAACACATTTGCCCGTCACCATTATCGATCTGGATACCGTTATGCCCTCCTCTCCCCTGTATGACTTCGGCGACAGTATGAGAATAGGCACGAACAACGCAAAGGACGACGAGAAAGATCTCAGCAAGGTTTTCTGTAATCTTGAGCTTTATGAAATGTATGCCAAGGGCTATTTAGAGGCTTGCGGAGATATGCTTACCAAAGAGGAGCTTGAGCTTTTGCCGTACGCATCCCTCATAATTACCTCCGAGGACGGAATACGTTTCCTTATGGATCACATTGACGGCGATACCTATTATCAGATAGACTACGAGGGACAGAACCTCGACAGATCCCGCACCCAGCTTAAGCTTCTTTCGGATATGGAGCAAAAGCTTCCCGAGATAAAAAGGATACTGCAAAAGATATATGACAGTCAAGGACTTGACGTTAAGCTCGTATAACACGAAAAAAAACAAAAAATCGGAGTTAAAAAATGAAACCTATTCGCGCAATAGTACCCGCGGCAGGAAAAGGAAAACGTCTGCAAAAGATAAGCGGAGATATTCCCAAGGCAATGTTCAAAATAGGGAACCGACCTATGATAGATTTCGTTATGGATAATATTTCCTTTATTGACGAAGAAAATATTTACATAGTTGTAGGCTGCGGAAAAGAAGCCATTATAGAGCATTTCGGCGACCGCTATCACTACGTAGAGCAGAAGGAGCAGCTTGGCACGGGACATGCTGTAAGAGAATGTGCCGACGCGTTTGCGGATTTTGACGGAAACGTTCTTATTACCTTTGGAGATATGCCCCTTTTCCGTTACGAAGAAATGAAGGAAATGTGCCGACTTCACGACGAGCATGGCGCAGACTGCACACTTATGACCGCCGAAAACGAGTCGCTGAAGCTTTGGGCGCGCGTAGTTCGTGACGGCAACGGAAATTTTCAAGGAATAGTGGAAGGAAAGGACTGTACTCCGGAGCAGGCAACCATAAAGGAGCTGTTTTCGGGCGTTATGGTCTTTAACAGCAAGTCTCTTTTTGAAATTCTGCCCCGACTTGGCTGCGCCAATGTTCAAAAGGAATATTATGTAACAGAGGTTCCCGAGCTTATGGTCAAATGCGGAATGAAGGTGGAAACCTATTTCACAAAGGACGGCGACGACCTGCGCGGCATAAACACCCCCGAGGATCTCGAAATTTGCGAAAGCATTCTTGAAAAGCGCCTGGCGTTACAGGGCGCGAAGGCATAATTGCGGCAATTCAATAAAATCTTTTACGGACAAGAGTAAAAAACAGGCTCGCATTGAGGGGAACCGAAAACCTCAAGCGAGCCTTATTTTTATTCTTCACCTTGCCATGTGGGGAAAATGCCAAACTTTTTTACGCTTCTCAAAAGCGTTATCTTCTTTCCAAGCCGCTGAAATTGCTTCACCGTATACATTGTACCTCGCGACTCTCCATCCCAGAAGGCTATCACCTCATCCGCATAATCAGCTATCTGGTCGTTACGCTTTAAGGGCGCTACCCTTCCGTACTTTTCATATTCGGGCAGGAAAACGGTAACCTTCAGCCCCTTTTTTCTTGCATATTCCTCGGCGCAACTATCTATTCCGCGGGCACCTCCCGACACTATCTCGTCACACTCCTTCGGCAGATACTTTCCGAAGTCGGTAACCGTCAAACCTCTTGAGCCTACAATTGCAACCTTCATTTTATGTCACTTCCTATTAAATTCAGTCTTATTTTCTCGCCTTATTGAGCAAGGCAAGGATACAAAGCAGCATAACGCCGAGCGGAACACCGCAGGCAAGCGGAAGAACCTCTGTTTCGATACCGCCCGCAATTCCGAGAGCGAAAAGGAGAACGGTAACAAAACCCGAAACAGATGCCGCAAAGCGAAAAGCGTAATGCGAGATGACGCCGCAAAGGAACGCAACGATTTCCGCAAAATAATCACGGTAGGGCGCTTCGGTGTTCGCTCTTACACTTCTCTGTCCGTTCATTTTGTTTATATATCTGTCACTTCTGTCCATATTTGCCTCCTTTTTCCTGTTCTCAGGAAGAATGTTTTTCCATTTCTGGATAAATGATAGCACCTTTTTTCCATTTTGTCAATAGGTTTTTTGAAAAAATTTATCATTTTTTATAATTTTTCTGATTTTTTTATCCAAAAAGGGTTTACAAACGCATTTTTTTGTGTTACAATATAAGCATAAAAGTATATTTTATATAAAAAGGAGAAAAAAATGAATTTTTCCGAACAGGTAAAAAAGGTCAAAAATGAAAAAGGAATAACCAACGAGCGCTTGAGCAGTCAGTCGGGAATACCTTTCAGTACCATAAATAAAATTCTGTCGAACGATGCGGCTAATCCTAAATTGGATGTTGTTATAGCCATAGCCACCGCGCTCGACTGCCCTATAAGCTATCTTATCGACGGTGAGGGCGAGTTTGTAAATCAGTCGCTCTCCGAGGAGGAGAAGAGCTTTATAAAGAGCTACCGTCAGCTTGACACTCACGGCAAGGAGCTTGTCTCTTTAGTTCTTCAGAAGGAAACCGAGCGCATTGAAGGCAGAGCGGAAAAGGCTGCGCCTGCCGTCTCAAAAATTCTCCACCTCTCCGACTCGGAAGCTTCCTCCTCTATGCGAAAGATTCCGCTTTTCGATCTTCCCGTTTCCGCGGGTCTCGGCGTATTTCTTGACAGCGACAGCGCAGAGACTCTCGAGATAAAGCTCACAAAAACCTCAGGTCAGGCTGATTTTGCCCTCAGAATAAGCGGCGACAGTATGGAACCCACCTTCTCGAACGGAGAGATAATCCTCGTCAAAAAGCAGGAGAGCGTTGAACGTGGCGAGCTTGGCGTCTTTATAGGAGACGGCGAAGGCTACTTCAAGCGCTTCATGGGCGACTGCCTGCGCTCCCTCAATCCGAGCTATGACGATATCCCTCTTTCCAATTTCAAGTCCCTTTCCTGCTGCGGAAAGGTCATAGGTCAGCTCCCGAGATAAATTGAAAAATGAATAATGAAGAATGAAAAATGAATAATTAATAATTATGGTTGAAATCCGCAGGCGGATTTCTTCTATAACTTTCAATTTTCCATTTTCAATTTTCAATTATAAAATCGCCTGCGTGACTTTTTGAAAGGAGTCTTACCGTGTTCGCAAAAAAATGTATCTTTTCTGTTCTGGGAAGCGCAATTCTTGCCTTCGGACTTTGTCATATACACGCTTATTCGGGCGTTACCGAGGGCGGAGTGCTTGGCTTGACCCTGCTCTTTAAGAATTGGTGGGCGCTCTCTCCCGCCGTCACCGGTTTTATTCTGAACGCCGCCTGTTATCTTTTCGGCATTAAAACTCTCGGACGGGATTTTCTTATCTTTTCTGTCATTTCGGGAGGCGGATTTTCTGTCTTTTACGCTCTCTTTGAACGCTTAGAGCCTGTATTCCCTTTTCTTCTGGAAAACTCCCTGTTTACCGTCTTTGTCAGCGCTATCCTCGGCGCCGTCTTTGTCGGCGTAGGTGTCGGACTCTGCATAAGAGCGGGCGGCGCGCCCACAGGAGACGATGCTCTCGCAATGAGCCTGTCAAAGCTGGCGAAGCTTGACATCAGAATAATATATCTTGTATCCGACCTTTTAGTCCTGTCTCTTTCTCTTTCCTATATCCCCATAAAAAGAATTGCCTTCTCGCTTCTGACGGTCATTCTCTCGGGACAGATAATAGGTCTTATACAAAAAATCCCCTGCCACACCGAAAAAAACACTTGAATCAACAAACCTCTCAGCTATGCGCTGTGTCCTTAATGGCGCTGCGCATAGCCGAGAGGTTTTTTCTTGTCATAATTCTCTCTTTTTTCATAATACTAAATATACTAAATATAAAAGAGAAAGCAATGATAAAAATAACGCACGTACTCACAGACAGCAATATAGGCGGAGCGGGAATACTGCTCTGCAATCTTTTTTCGGAGCTGAACAGGCAGGATTTCGATTTCAGGGTAATACTTCCGAAGGGGGCGGCGCTGTCACCACTTATCTCTGCGCTCGATATCCCCGTCCTTGAAGCCGAAATTTGCCCCGACCGTTCCTTTTGCTTTAAGGATTTTTTTGTTTTCAGACGTTTGCTTGCGGAAAATATGCCTGATATTCTTCACACGCACGGCTCTTTTGCCGCGCGTCTTGCGGGGCGCACGCTCTCTGTTCCGCACTGTATACTGACCCGTCATTGTGACACGCCCGTAAAAATGCCTACTTTTATTTACAATTCAATCTCAGACCTTACCGTATGCACGTCTATGCCGTTATATGAGCATATGCTCACTTACGGAGTGCCAAAAGAAAAGCTTCGTTTTATAATAAACGGAGCGAAGCCCTGCGCGCGTATAAGCGAGTCGAGAAAAAAGGAGCTTTGCGCTCTTTTTGATATTCCCAAGAGCGCAAGGGTGATAGGCATTGTCGGGAGACTTGAAAAAATAAAGGGGCAGGAGCTTTTCTTGCGTGCGGCGCAAAATGTCTTACGCGCCAAGCGTAACTGCGTTTTTCTGCTTGTCGGCGACGGTAGTATGCGGCAAGAGCTTGAAGCGCTCTCATATCGCTTGGGCATTTCGGAGAATGTACGCTTTTGCGGTCACAGACAGGATGCAGGCGAGATAATGAACCTTTTTGACATTGCGGTCAACTCCTCCTTCGGCTCGGAGACCTCGTCTCTCGCTATCTCGGAATCGCTCAGCCTTGCCATTCCCGTTGTCGCCTCTGACATCGACGGAAACGGCGCTCTGCTCGGAACGACCCCCGCTTCCTTACCTGTTCTCACTTCGCTTTTTCCTACCGTCTCAAGCCCTGCTCTCTTTTTTAAGCGCGGCGACAGCGTTTCTCTCGCAAATGCTCTCCTTTATCTTCTTGAACACGACACTCTGCGAAAAATAATAGGCAAAAACGGCAATGAGCATTACAAGAAAAATCTCACCCCTTCCTCAATGGCGAAGGAATACGAGAAGCTATACAGGGAAATAGTTGAAGGGCGGTCTTTTTCTTGAGGGACTTTTTTGCAAAAAAGTCCCTCAAACTCTTCAAAAAACCTTAAAGAAATATTTTTTATTTAAACGTCGGGCATTCTGCCGAGACCCTTCGCTTACGTACTGGATGAGCTACAACTCTATAACAATTGCTCAATCGCTTCCTCAAGAATCAATTCATAAAAAAATCTTTGTTACTTCAAGCTGTGACGAAGTCACATCATAACTATGCGCAGCATATCATCACTCGCGCCTTGCCCGTAGGGCAATCATAACTGAATTTTGTTGCGCTTTTTTCAACAAATTTCCAATAGCTGTTGCATTTATTATCATTTTATGGTACAATATCTCTGTATATAATTTCCATTTACAGAGGATTATAATAAAATGAAGCAAAAATATCTTGAATGTGGAAAAATAATAAATATTCACGGCATTCGCGGCGCGCTTAAAATCGAGCCGTGGTGCGACTCTCCCGAGGTTGCCGCCTCGCTTTCTACTATCTATTTTCCCGAAAACGACGGAAGCTACACCAAAGCACAGGTAAAAAAGGCATCGGCGGCAGGCAGATTTGTGCTTATGACGCTCGACGGTGTTGAGACTCCCGAGCAGGCGCGCGAATACAAGGGACGTGTTTTCTATGCCGACAGAAACGACATTCCGCTTGAGGAGGGCGATTTCTTCCTTGCGGATATTATCGGTCTGCCCGTATACGATGCAGACACGGGCAAGCTTTACGGAAACATAAAGGATGCAGACTTTTCAAGACACACCCCGCTTTACACTGTAGAAACAGAAAAGGGCGACGTGCTATACCCCGCTATTCCCGAATTTGTTAAGGAGATCGACATTGAGACAGGTATAAAGATCTGTCCTATATCGGGTTTTTTCGATGAAGTTTGATATAATGACTCTGTTTCCCGAGATGGTGACCGCTATTCTCTCGGAAAGCATAATAGGCAGAGCCGCCAAGGCGGGATATCTTCAATTTGAATGTCACAACATCCGTGATTTTTCCGAGAACAAGCACCGCACGGTAGACGATACTCCATCGGGCGGCGGCATGGGAATGGTTATGGCGGCGCCCCCCATTTACAATTGCTTTGCCTCAATCATAAATAATAAGGAAGTAAAAGACGAAAAGCGCCGTGTTATCTACATGTCGCCCAAGGGACAGCTTCTTACTCAGAAGAAAGCCGAGGAGCTTAAAGCATACGACAATATAATCATCCTTTGCGGACATTACGAAGGCGTTGACCAGAGAGTGCTTGACGAAATTGTCGACGAGGAGATATCTGTCGGAGACTACGTTCTTACAGGTGGAGAGCTTCCCGCCTGCATTCTTGTAGACTGTGTTTCAAGGCTTCTTGACGGAGTGCTTGCCGCCCCCGAGTGTTACGAGGACGAGAGCATAGCGAGCGGACTTCTGGAATATCCGCAGTATACCCGCCCTGCCGTCTTTCACGGTGTCGAGATCCCGCCTGTTCTTATGTCGGGACATCACAAGAAAATTGACGAATGGAGGCTGGAGCAGTCCTTGCTTATCACAAAGGAACGCCGCCCCGACCTCTATCTTGAATATATGCGCTTACATCCGCCAAAGCCCGAAAAGAAAAAGCGCGTAAAAAAGCCGAAAGGAGAAGCTCCCAATGAGTGAAAACGGACAAGAAAAAAAGACCGCCTCCGAGAAGTATTATCAATCGGGCTCGGGAGAAAATCGCGGCAAAAGCACGCCCAAAAAGGCATCAAGGAGCATTTACCGCAACGATGACTTTGAACAGGATCTGACCGTTGACATTGAGACCGCAAAAACCGTAGACTTTGCAAGCGTAAAGCTTCCAAGCGAAAGCACAAGCAAAAAAGTAAATAAAAGTTTACAAGGCAAAGGCGCTCGTTCGCCAAAAAGCAACAAATCCGCAGATGCTCACATTTCAAACAATGCAAGCTCTCCCTCTCCGAAATCCGAAAAAGCCGAGCGTGCGGGCAAGGACGAGAAAAAGGCGCGCTTGCGCCCCTCCCGCGACGGCTATTCTCCAAAGGAAAGAGAAAGCTCAGTCAGCATGACAAAGGTTATATCACGAGTGAGCGAAACGGTTACAACGCAGAACGAGAAGCGCAAGAAGCGCAGAGTCGAGACGATTGCCGCCCGTATCCGCAAAAACAGGAGAAAAAGAGAGCAAAGAAAAAGACGAATCTTCGCTATGGCTCAGCGCTCCGCGTTTTTCAAATTTTTCAACGGTCTTTTCTCCGAAAAGAGCGCCTCGCACGAGTCTGAAACCAAGCTTGACAGATTTTTCGACAGACTTACGCAATTCTGCTATACGAACCGCTTCTCTAAGTTCTTAGAAAAACAGCACGCTCGCTTTTGCTTCTGTGAAGCAAAAATATACGGCGCGTTCTTCCTGACCTTCGGCATTTTCGTGCTGACAGGATATTTTTGCGCGCAGTTCTGGCAGCTTCCGTATTATGACAGGGGCTATCTGTCGGTGGCGGTAGGTCTTGCCTGTGTCGTTATTTCTCTCCCCCTGCTTTTCAGCCGCCATACAATTTCAAGCGTTTTAGAGAACAGTCTTATAACAGACCTTCTCTTCTTCAGATTTTTGGGCGCGCGTAAGCAGAACCTTAAAAACGAGGTAAAGGGTAACTACTTTTATCCTATCACCTTCGGAATAATTCTGGGTCTTTGCGGATTTTTCGTATCTCCCTTAAATATTCTGGCTATACTGTTATTAGTGGTTTTTGTCGGATATGTCATAGCCTCGCCCGAGTTCGGAATTACGGTGGCGGTGCTTATTCTCCCTTTCCTGACCTATCTGCGCCACCCCACTGTTATAGTCTGCGCCCTTATCCTTCTCTGTTATATTTCCTATCTGAGAAAGCTTCTGCTCAAGAAGCGCACCTTCCGCCTTTCCCCCTGTGACATCTTTGTTCTTATCCTTATGCTATTCTATCTGGGCGGCGGTATAATTTCCTACTCCAAAGGGCTTGACTCCTTTGAAAACTCGATGGTTTTCTTCTGTATAATCTCGGTTTATTTCCTCGCTTCAAATCTTTTGATAAACAGGCGTATTTTAGGTACCTTTATAAGAGCAATGCTCCTTTCGGGCATGGTAATATCCTTCCTCGGAATCTATCAGCAGCTGAGCGGCCGCGCCATTGCCGACTGGCTTGACATTTCGGCTTACGCGAATATTGCGGGACGTGTCTGCTCGACATTCGATAACCCCAATGTTTTCGCTTCGTATCTCATTATGATAATTCCCTTCGCATTTGTGCCTTACAAAGAAAAGACTACCTTCCTTTCGGTCATTTTCAAGATATTCGCCCTGATTCTTATGGGCGCGGCGCTTGTCTTTACCTGGTCGAGAGGCGCTTGGGTAGGAATTTGCGTAGGTCTCATATGCTACGCTATTTTCCGACTGCGCAAGTCTCCCAAGATATTCGCGCTCATCTTCGCGTTTATCCCTAATGCTCTTCTCTTTGCGCCCAATTCGATCACATCCCGAATTTCTTCTATCTTCTCCTTCCTCGGCGGTGATATTGACTCCTCGGTCTCCTACCGCTTCACGGTATGGAAGGACTCTCTGCGTCTCTTTGCCGACAACATTTTCGGCGGCGTGGGAGTCGGCTCGGATGCTTTCCATAATGCCTACAGAGTGTATAGCAGTATAGGCGCGGAAACGGTAGAGCATTCGCATAACCTTTATTTGCAGATAGGCATACAGCTCGGAGTTTTTGCTCTTATCACCTTTGTGCTTGTCATTCTGTTCACCTGCCGAAGCTGCTTCTCTCTTGAATTTTCGACTAATGAAAGCTCGGTGCATCCCGTGTGCGCTGCCGCTTTCTCGGCAGTTCTCGCGCTCTTGACTAACGGACTTACGGATTACGTGTGGTATAACTACCGTGTATGCTTCCTTTTCTGGATTTTGCTCGGCGTTTGTACCGCTTCCTACAGAATAGGTCTTTCGGAGCAGAGACACAAAGACTATCTTGCCTCGCTTGTTTCTAATAAAGCAACTGTCGATGTGCAGATATCAAGGTAAACTTTTATTTACAATCCCTTTGTAACAATGCTAAAGAGGTACGCTATGAATAACATTTTCATACGCCGTACTGACAAAATTATTTCGCTTATTTTACTTTTGTCTTTATTTCTGCTTTCTATGTCGGTAGGGGTGTCGGCTCGTCCGTCGGAGGACACTCCTCTGACATACAAAATAAAGCTTCACATGATACGTGACGACATCGCCCCGCACATAAGACGGGGCGACAGCATCATCGAGGCGGTCGGAAAATACAATATCGGTGTAATAACCGACATCCGATATGAAAAATGTACCGCCGAGGTGTTCAGCCACAAGGAAAACAAAAACGTTCTTTCCGAATACGAGGGCTTCTGCGATATAACTCTGACAGTCTCCGCGTCAGGCTCACGTGGCGAGCGAGGATATTCGGTAAACGGGTATTCTCTGCGCTTGGGAAAAGAGCTTTGTCTGCGCCTTCCCGACTTTTACGGTGTGGGAAAATGCGTTTCCATAACGGCATCGGAGGGCACTTGATATGAAGCGAATGAAGCTAAAACGCCTCTCTTATCTCGATTATGTTATAATTGCGCTCCTCGCCTGCTTCGTCCTCAGCCTTTTTTCACGCTATGTGAAGGCGGAAAAGAATTTTTCCGACTCTGTTGAGACAAACGCCGAGATATACTTTGAAGTACACGGAGCTTCAGCCGAGCTTGTAAAGGCATTGCAGCAGGAAAGAACTCTTTTCTTTTCGGACGGCGCTGATTTCGGAAACATTATGACCGAGAGCCTTCGGTCAAATAGCGCTGAGCTTTTTGTTACAGAGCTTGACGGACGGATAACAAAAACCCGTTCGGCTTCCCTTTATGACCTTTTCGGTGTTATTTCTGTGACGGGAGAGCAGAACGAGGGCGGATTTTTTGTAAACGGAGCCGTCTATATTGCGCCAAATATGACAGTAAAAGTCAAAAATGCGCTCGCCGACCTTGAAATTTTTATCGTAAATGTCGATATTTTTTAATCTTTTGCCCTCTATTTTGTGAAAATTGCAAGAAAATTTAAATATTGTCTTTTTTTTGTTAATTTTGTGCAAAAGCTATTGATTTTATTTGATAATTTTGCTATACTTTAGGTATAGAATAATTATTATTTGTAGAGGTAAAAGAAATGATCACTCGCAATGTTACAATAAAGAACTCGCTCGGTCTTCATGCGAGACCCGCCACCTTCTTTATTCAGAAGGCAAACACCTTCAAATCTTCTATCTGGGTTGAAAAGGAAGACAGACGTGTTAATGCGAAAAGCCTTTTGGGCGTACTCTCTCTCGGAATCACAAACGGAATGTCTGTTACCCTGATAGCAGACGGCGCTGACGAGAAGGATGCCCTCGACGGTCTCGAGACACTTATTGACACACAGCTTAAGGACTAATCCCTGTTTTCCAAGGACAGTATAAGACACAAATACGACAGACGGCGGCGCTTTTAAAGCAAGCCCCCCTAACGAAGTTTCAAGAAAAAGCGCAAGTGATAACGATTTCAACCGTTCTTCATAAGCGCTTTTTTCGTTACACAACAGCGAGCGAAGCGAGCTACCTCACTTTACGAAGTAAAACATCACTGTGCATCTCCCTGCAAAGCAAAGGGAATGCACTACATCACTTTTGCGCAAGCAAAAACATCACTGCGAGCGAAGCATGCTACCTCACTTTACGAAGTAAAACATCACTGTGCATCTCCTTGCAAAGCAAAGGGAATGCGCTACATCACTTTTGCGCAAGCAAAAACATCACTGCGAGCGAAGCGAGCAACAAAAAAGGAGGCGCCTCTTATGAGCAATATACTTTATTTGAGAGAAAAAGCAAACGCTCTGCCTCTTTGTCCCGGTGTTTACCTGATGAAAAACAGAGACGGGAAGATAATCTACGTCGGCAAGTCTAAGAAGCTCAAAAACCGTGTGAGCAGTTATTTTCTCGGCCGTTCGCATTCCTATAAAACAGAAAAAATGGTCAGCTCTGTTGCTGACTTCGACACTATTCTGTGCGACTCCGAGATAGAGGCGCTTACGCTTGAAAACGTACTGATAAAAAAATATTCCCCGAAATATAATATAAAGCTGAAGGACGCAAAATCTTATCCTTATATAAAGATAACCGACGAGCCGTATCCCAAGCTTGTTGTAACCCGTGAGCGCAGGTCGGACGGAAGCTATTACGGTCCTTATTCGGGAATGGCTGACGCCTATGCGGCGGCAGACGCCATAAGAAAGGTGTTTCTGCTCCCGAACTGCAAGCGCTCTTTTCCGCGGGACATCGGACGTGAGCGCCCCTGCCTATACAAGCAGATGGGAAAATGCTGCGCCCCCTGTGCCGACGCTATTTCGCAAAAAGCATATAACGAGTTGATAAAATCTGCAAAAAAGGTTCTGGACGGAAAGACCTCCGAGACGGTTGCCGAGCTTGAAAGGGAAATGCTCGCCTTTGCCGAAAAGGAGCAATTCGAGGATGCGCTTCGTTGCAGAAACAGCATTTTCGCGCTCAAAAAGCTCTCGGACAAGCAAAAGGCTGTGACATCTGAAAAAGCGGAGCTTGATGCTATCTCACTATACACCGACGATATATGCGGTGTAATTTCAGTGCTTTCTATCCGCGCAGGGCTGCTTAGCTCAAAGAACGAGTTTCTGTTTTCCGCAGATGAAATATCCGATTCGGAAGCATTTTCGGCATTTCTGTTTGAATACTATTTGCAAGCATCCGCTCTGCCGCGTGAGATACTTTTGGACACAGAGCTTGAAGATGAGGACCTTTCACCGCTCTCTGAGCATTTATGCGAAAGGGCGGGGCGCAGGGTCTATATCCGCACACCGAAGCGCGGAGAGGCGAAAAAGCTCTGCGAAATGGCAGAGACGAACGCGAAGGAGCGCGCCGCGCGCTACCGCAAGGAGATAGAGCGCGAGGACAGAGCGCTTATCCTGCTCGCCAAAACTCTTGCGCTCGAGGTGCTTCCCGAAAGAATAGAAGCCTACGATTTTTCCAATATCGGAAGCGAGCATATTACCGCCTCGATGGTCGTCTATGAGGGCGGAAAAATGAAAAAATCCGACTACAGAAGCTTTAAAATACAAACTACAGACGGGGTTGATGACTACGGCGCATTACGTGAGGCGCTGACGAGAAGGCTCTCACATATAGGAGACGGAAGCGCCTCTCTCGGCGACTCCCCCGACCTCATTCTGCTTGACGGCGGTGTCGGTCATGTGGGTGTCGGAAAGTCCGTGCTTGAGGAGCTTGGGCTTTCTATCCCTGTTTTCGGCATGGTAAAGGACGAGCATCACAAGACGAGAACTCTCTGCGACACCGAAAACGAATTCGGTATAGCGCACGAGCAAATTCTTTACGCGCTCATCTATCGCATACAGGAGGAGGCGCACAGATTTGCCGTTTCACACGCATCGGGCGCAAAGCGCAGAACCTTAAAGCGCTCGGTTTTATGCGACATCGAGGGAATAGGTGAGAAAAAAGCAAAAATACTTCTTACCTTCTTCGGCAGCATCAAGCGTCTGTCAAGCGCAAGCGCGGATGATATCGCCTCGGTAAAAGGAATTACCCGAACCGACGCCGAAAAAATAACCGCCTTTTTTGAAAAAAGAAAAAACAAAGCGAAATCGCACTAAACGGCTGATTTTACAACGAAAACATGTTGAGGAGAGAAAGTTTTATGATGAGAATTATTACGGGAAGCGCAAAGGGAGTGCGACTTGAAACGCTCGAAGGAGAAAACACCCGTCCGACCTCGGAAAGAATAAAGGAGGCTGTTTTTTCGGCTATTCAGTTTGAAGTCGAGGGCTGCCGTGTGCTTGACCTTTTTGCGGGAAGCGGACAGATGGGGCTTGAAGCCCTGTCAAGAGGAGCGGAAAGCTGCATGTTTATCGATTCTTCTCCCGAGGCTATCGCAATAGTGAAAAAAAATATCGACAAGGCTAAATTTACCGACCGTTGCCGCTATCTTATAAGCGACTACCGCAACTATATCCGCAAGGCGGCAAACGAGCGTGAGTTTGACCTTATCTTCATAGATCCGCCCTATGCCGACAACTCGGTGGGAGATGCGCTCGAAAGAATAATAAAGGCTAAGCTCGCCTCACGCGGATGTATTATCGTCTGCGAAAGCGGAAACGAGGATATCTTTGCCGAAAGAGAGGCTCTTGCCGAGAATTTCGAAATAAAAAAGAGCGCGCGCTACAGTAAATCATTTATAAATATTCTTACCTACAAGGGTGAATGATATGAAAAACAAAAAAACCGCGCTCATATGCGGAAGCTTCGACCCTATAACGCTGGGACATCTGGATATAGTCAGGCGCGCCGCCTCGATTTTCGACACGGTATACCTCACCGCATTTATAAATCCCGACAAGAAGTATTGCTTTTCACAGGAGGAGCGCATAAAATTTATGCAGGACGCCTGTGCCGATATCCCTAATGTTGTCTGCGGCTTTGACACGGGAATGGTCTGCGACTATGTAAAAAACAATAACATAGACTGCATAGTAAAAGGCATAAGAAACGAAAAGGACCTTTCATATGAAACGAAGATGGCGGATTTTAACCGCGAGCATAGCGGCCGTGAGACTCTGCTTCTCGTTGCCTCACAGGAGCTTTCCGAATGCAGCTCTACGCTTGTAAGGGAGACCTTAAAAAGCGGCGGCGACCTTTCCGAGCTGCTTCCCGAAAGCATTATTTCCGAGCTGAAAGCCGCTTTCGAGAAAAATAACGACAACTAATATTTACATTTAAAACAAAGGGATAGTTTTATGAAATTTTTTGATTGCTCCGCTATCGAACGAAAAATAGGCTATGTATTTCACAACAAGGCACTCTTAAAGCAGGCGTTTACACGCGCTTCCTACTGCAACGAAATGCGACAGGCGGGAAAGGATATACAGAGCAACGAGGTGCTTGAATTCTGCGGTGACAGTGTGCTTGCGGGGGCGATAATCACGCTTCTTATGGAAAGATATTCAAAAATGGCTGATTTCGGCATCATCACCGAGCTTGGCGAGGGCGATTTTTCGAACATAAAGAGCCGATTAAGCGACAAGAGTATGCTTTCCGCAAGGATAAAGGAGCTTGGCTTATATGAATATCTGCTTCTGAACAAGGGCGACGAAAAAATGAACATTGCCGCTCAGCCGTCTGTTATGGAGGACCTTTTCGAGAGTATTATCGGGGCGCTCTACTTCGACTGCGGCAAGGACATGAAAATTGTCACCGAAGTAATAGACAGAATGCTCGATATCGACCGCTATTTTGAGAGGACAGCAAAGCCCAATCAGCGAAGCAGTAAAAATCTCTTGCAGGAATGGTGTCAGGCGCGTTCGCTTGAACGGCCTATATACGAGGTAGTAGCGGAATTCGGGCCCGAGCATGAAAAGCATTACCGTGTTTTATGTAAAATTGAAGGCAAGGATTTCGCTGTCGGCGAGGGAAAGAACAAAAAATCCGCCGAAAGCGATGCCGCGCAAAAGACCTATCTCTCGCTTTTAAACAAATAAATTTTATATATCAAGGAGAAAACAATGTCAGTCGCTATCATTACAGGCGCATCCTCAGGCTTGGGTCGTGAATTTGCGCTCCAGCTTTATGCGTTAAAAGAGGTTGATGAATTTTATCTTATCGCAAGACGTGAGGACCGTCTCAACGCTTTGAAGGACGAGCTTGGCGGAAATGCCAAGGTTATCACCGCCGACCTTACACAGAAGGAAGGAATTGAAAGGGTGCGCTCTGCGCTTACCGAAAACACCCCCGAGGTCAAGTATCTTATAAATGCGTCGGGCTTCGGAAAATTCGGAGATTATTCCGAAATTTCGGAGGAAGATACCGAGAAGATGATCGACTTGAACGTCAAGGCGTCCGTACTTATAACACATATGACTATCCCCTATATGGAAAAAGGCTCGCATATTATACAGCTCGGAAGCGGCTCCTGCTTCACTCCCCTGCCCAACTTCAACGTGTATGCGGCAGGTAAGTCCTTCATTCTTCACTATACGAAGGCGCTGAAATATGAAGTAAAGCATCTCGGAATTACGGCTACCGCCTTCTGTCCCGGCTGGGTCGCTACCGAATTTCTCGGAAAAGCGACGGATATCACGGGCGCAAAAGGGCCTAAGGCTTCCGCAATGAAGCCGCTTCTCCGCGCCGACCGAGTAGTTTCCAAGGCAATAAAGGACGCAAAGCGAGGCAAGGTAATGTCGGTCACCAACTGGTACACCAAGCTCCAGCACCTTCTCTTTAAAGTCGTCCCCGACTGCCTGCTCACAAAGGCGTGGCTCGGTATGCAAAAGAAGTAAAAGTTGAAAATTGACAGTTAAAGAAGAAATCCGCCTGCGGATTTGAAACTTGTCAAGATAAGTAGACAAATTAAAGAGTTAATTTTTCAAAACATTCATTCGGTGTAAGATAGCCAATACCCGAATGAATTCGATTAGAGTTGTAGTATAATTCAAAATATTTAACCAAA
>SVQV01000134.1 GCA_015065175.1 Oscillospiraceae bacterium
TACTATATTGGGTGCGCCCGAATGGATAAGCTCTACCATTTCGCCTGCCAAAAGCCAGCCTTCCCCATACTGATTTCCGAGCGAGAGGAAGGGCTTCGCATATTCGGCTATCTGCTCTATATTCATAGGCGCCTCAAAATGCTTACTCTTTTTCAGCGCATTTGTGGCGGGTCTTCTTATAAGGCGTACACCTCTTACGCCGAAATATGAAACTAAAGCGGTTATCTTCTTTGTGCCGAAGAATTTTGTATTATAGTCGTATTTGTAAAGGAAGTAGTTCAAAAAGTCCATAAGGTCGGGGACAACCGCCTCTGCGCCCTCTCTTTCAAGCAATTCAACTATGTGATTATTGGCGAGGGGCATATATTTGACTAATATTTCACCGACAATTCCCACACGGGGCTTTTTCATATCCTCGTGTATCGGAATACGGTCAAAGTCCTCAACGATTCCCCTGCATATCTTTTTGAAATTATACTTTTTGTTCTTTCCGTTTATTACGTCTATGCATATTCTTTTCCACTTTTCGTGAACGGCATCCGACGCACCTTTTTCTATTTCATACGGGCGCATTCTGTAGAGGCATCTCATAAAGAGGTCGCCGTATTCAATGGCTTTGAATGCCTCCCATACCATTTTAGGTGTAAGCTTGAAGCCCTCGTTTTTCTCCATTCCGTTTGCGTTCAAGGAAATTACGGGAATGTGAGAAAGCCCCGCTTTATCAAGCGCACGTCTGATAAATCCGACATAGTTGCTCGCACGGCAGCAGCCGCCTGTCTGTGTCATCAAAACGGCTAATTTATTTGTATCGTATCTGCCCGACAGTATAGCATCCATTATCTGACCGACAACGGTAATGGACGGGAAGCAGGCATCGTTGTTTACGAACTTCAGTCCCATGTCTATGGCTTCCCTGTTATCGTTATGGAGAAGCTCTATTTTATATCCGTATTTCGCAAATACGGGTATAAGCAGATCAAAATGTATAGGACTCATCTGCGGAATGAGTATAGTATACCCCTGCTCGTACATCTGTTTTGTAAAGAAGCTGCGATGATATTCGGCAGACTTGAAATCCGCTTTTACACACCTTTCTCTTCTCTGTTGCATAGCGGCAAGGAGACTGCGCAGGCGTATTCTTGCTGCACCTAAATTGTTTACCTCGTCGATTTTCAGAACCGTATAAAGCTTATTGCTCTTTTCAAGTATTTCATTTACCTGGTCTGTAGTTACGGCATCAAGACCGCATCCGAAGGAATTAAGCTGTATAAGCTCAAGGTCGTCACGTCTTGCGACAAACTCGGCGGCACTGTAAAGACGGGAATGATATACCCACTGGTCGGTAACTCTGAGCGGTCTTTCGGGATTAAAATCTATAGGCAGACTGTCCTCTGTAAAGACATAGAGACCGTAGGAGGTTATCATCTTGGGTATTCCGTGATTTATTTCAGGGTCGATGTGATACGGTCTGCCCGCAAGGACTATTCCGCACTTCCCCTTTTCTTCCATTTCGTCTAAAAGGCGCTTGCCTTCCGCTCTTATATCGGCTTTAGCCTTCTCCTGCTCAGCCCAAGCTACCTTTACCGCCGCTCGTACCTCACGTTCGGAAATATTCCACTCTTTTTTAAAGAGCGTTACCAATCTGTCGGCTACTATCTCCTCGCTTGTGAACGCCATAAACGGACGGATGAATTTTGTTTCCCCCTCGCTTATGGACTCTACATTGTTTTTTAAGTTTTCGGCATATGAGACTACCATAGGACAGTTATAGTGGTTCTGCGCATCCTTCGTTTCCTGTCTTTCATAGAAAACACAGGGATAGAATATCGTTTTTATTCCCTTGTCTATTAAATACTGTATATGTCCGTGCGCAAGCTTAGCGGGATAACATTCCGATTCGGACGGAATAGTCTCCATTCCCTTTTCATATATTTTTCTGTCCGAAAAGGGCGAAAGCTCAAGAGAAAATCCGAGCTTATGGAAAAGCGTTGCCCAGAACGGAAAGTTCTCATATATATTGAGGACTCTCGGTATTCCGACAGTTCCTCTCGGCGCATTTTTGGGATTGGGATAGCCGAAAATTCTTTTAATCTTATAGCTCACCATATTGGGCGCACTGCTCTTGCTGTCATCTCCTGCACCCCTCTCACAGCGGTTTCCTGTAACATAGCTCCGCTCCCCGTCAAAACGGTTTACGGTGAGCATACAGTTATTGGAGCATTTTCCGCAATGAGATGTTTCGCTTTTATATGTAAGAGATATCATTTCATCGAGCGAGAGCATTGAGGTCTTTTGTCCCGAATAGCGTTCCTTCGCTATAAGCGCGGCGCCGAAGGCTCCCATAATACCCGAAATATCGGGGCAGACAACCTCCGCTCCAAGTATTTTTTCGAGCGCACGCAAAACTGCTTTATTATAAAACGTGCCGCCCTGTACCACTATATGGGAGCCGAGACTTTTTGCGTCGGTCAGCTTTATTACCTTGTAGAGTGCATTTTTGATTACGGAATAAGCAAGCCCTGCGGAGATATCCGAAAGCTCAGCTCCCTCCTTCTGCGCCTGCTTGACGTTTGAATTCATAAATACGGTACAGCGTGTACCGAGGTCTACGGGATTTTTTGCGAATATCGCTTCACGGCTGAACTGCTCGGCGGTATATCCAAGAGAGTTAGCGAAGTTTTCTATAAACGAGCCGCAGCCCGAGGAGCAGGCTTCGTTCAGCATAATGGTATCGACAGCGCCTCGGCGAAGCTTTATGCATTTCATATCCTGACCGCCGATATCAAGCACACAGTCGACCTCCTCGTCGAAGAAGGCGGCGGCTGTACAGTGAGCTATAGTTTCGACCTCTCCTTCATCAAGCTTGAAGGCGGTCTTTAAGAGTGCTTCTCCGTATCCTGTGGAGCATCCTCTTACTATTCTCGCTTTTTCGGGCAGAAGCCTTTTAAGCTCGGCAATGGCACGCTTTGAGGCTTCGATGGGATTTCCCTGATTGCTTGCGTAGAAGGAATACAAAAGCTCTCCGTGTGTGCCTATAAGAGCGAGCTTGGTAGTGGTAGAGCCTGCATCTATACCGAGGAAGCATTCTCCTTCGTATGTACCCAACTCTTTTCTTGCGACTACCGCTTTTTTATGCCGTTCTTCAAATTCGGCATACTCCGATTCGTCTTTAAAGAGCGCGGGAAGTCTCGGCATCTCAAAATTAAACTCTACGCCGCCTTCAAAGCGTTCGATAAGCTCGGATATACCGAGAGATGCGCCTCCGTCAGCCATAGCCGCGCCTATTGCGGCAAAGAGATGCGAGTTTTCTGGGTCTACTATATTTTCCTCCGTAAGCTTAAGAGTTCTTATAAAAGCCTTTTTTAACTCTGGCATAAAATGAAGCGGACCTCCGAGGAAGGCGACACAGCCTCTTATCGGCTTTCCGCAAGCAAGACCGGATATCGTCTGATTTACGACCGCCTGAAAGATAGAGGCGGCGAGGTCTGCCTTTGTCGCACCCTCATTTATAAGCGGCTGGATATCTGTTTTTGCGAATACTCCGCACCTTGCGGCAATAGAATATATCTGCTTATAGTCCTTGGCGGCGGCGTTAAGTCCCTCGGCATCGGTCTGCAAAAGAGACGCCATCTGGTCGATAAACGAGCCTGTACCGCCTGCGCAAACTCCGTTCATTCTTTCTTCGAGTCCGCCCTTGAAATATATTATTTTGGCGTCCTCTCCGCCAAGCTCGATAGCTACATCGGTCTGAGGGGCTATTGATTTCAATGCCGAAGCGACCGCAACTACCTCCTGGACAAAAGGAATACCGAGCGTCTTTCCAAGGTTTATGGAGCCTGAGCCTGTAATGCTCGCGCAGATATCGCAATCGCCAAGCTTAGCCTTAGCGTCCTTTAGAAGCTCGGAAAGAGTTTCCTGAGTATGTGCGCAGTGGCGCTTATAATCGGCGTATGCTATCTCATTATTTTCTCCTATCAATACGAGCTTTACCGTCGTAGAGCCTATATCTATACCGACGCGATATTTTCCTCTCATTTTCCTTTGCCTCTCCTGTGCCATGTATAAAAAGTTATATAAATACAAATAAAAATTACTATTAAGTATAATACAAAAATTTTCAATTTTCAACATTATCTTATAAACAAAAAATTAATTTTGCCAAAGTAAAATTTAAAAAATCGGTCCTTTTTAGGGTCGTATCCTAAAGGACAGTTTTGCAAGAATACGGTATATTTCGAAAGAGGTATGCCGTATTTTCTTTTTTATGTGCGCGTATAAAATTTTCTTGAAAAATACTCCGTGTAAATTGACACGGAGTATTTTGTGTGATAGAATAACAGTACAACTTTTTTCGGAGGGTGATCATGATCTACGAAAAGCAAAAAACAAAGACTATTTCCTTTCCTCTTGGCGGTATTGGTACGGGAAGCATTGGTCTTGCCGGAAACGGAGAATTGACTGATTGGGAGATATTTAACCGCCCAAACAAATGTTCAAGAAACGGATACTCTCATTTCGCCATTAAGGCGTCCTTTGCAAATAAGAATGTTGCTAAAATCTTACACGGTGATACCGTCGAAGCTCTTATGGGAACGACCTGCGCAGGCAAGGGGCATTACGGATTTGGCTATGGTCCACGCACAAACTCGCTTGCAGGTTTTTCGCATTTCAAAAATGTAACCTTCCACGGTAGCTTCCCAATCGCGGATCTCACGTTTTTTGACGATGATTTTCCTGCTGTTGTGCGCCTTCGTGCGTTTAATCCTTTTATACCACACGATGAATTCAACTCAAGCCTTCCTGCGGCCTTTTTCGAATGGGAAATAGAAAATATAACTAACGAAAACGTACGTTTTGCGCTTGCCGGTACTGTATGCAATCCCGCTGTATCCTCCTCTAACGAAAAAGTACGTGAGGATGGTTTAAGCGGTATCTTATTAAAAAGTGCTGATTTGAATGATGACGAAATAGGATATTGCGACCTTTGTATTCTTGCCGGTCACAATGACACGGCTGTTCAAGAATATTGGTACAGAGGCGGATGGCAGGATGGTTGTACGACCTATTGGAAAAACTTTTTGAATCTTGACCGTATGCCCGAAAGAAGTTATCCCGAGCCATCAAAGAATGATCACGGTACCGTCGTTTCATATGTGGACATACCAGCCGGTGCTAAAAAAAGTATCTGTTTTGTGATTGCCTGGAACGTGCCTGTCGCTTATAACTATTGGAAGCCTCGCCCAGAGGAGGATACTACTTGGCGTAATTACTACGCAACACAGTTCCCAAATTCCTTCGAGACAGCAAAGTATGCGCTTGAAAATTTTAATCAGCTCCGTGATAAAACCGTGTTGTTTGCAGAAACCTTGCAAACCTGTACACTTCCCACATCGGTTAAGGATGCGATTTCTGCAAACCTTTCGGTTCTCAAGACACCTACTGCGCTTAGACTTGAGGACGGCTCGTTCTGGGGATGGGAGGGCTG
>SVQV01000135.1 GCA_015065175.1 Oscillospiraceae bacterium
CACGCTGACCTATATGCTCCATTACCATGTTGTCATCTGTCAGGTTAACTCCGTCCTCTTTCGCTTTAACTGCGGCATAACGGTACATAGGTGAAGAAAAGACCTGAGGTGTCTGCGCACTCCACAATTCTTCCCGTGGCGGTGTTTCTATGATAAAGCCATTACTGTTCACTCTTTTTACAGTATCCTTGACTCTACAGCCTGCGGAGGACGCGCGGAAAGCATAAGCGGCAGAAACGACATCGGCGATCTGCGACGGCAGGATAAGGCAACGGGCAGCATCGTGAAATGCCACATATTCCGCTTTTGAAGGGACACATGCCATTCCCAGAATTGCGGATTCGCTCCTTTCGCTTCCGCCTTTACAGATGTTTGTTACCTTTTTTATATTATACTGCTCTACAAGAGATTTTGCAACTTCAATTTCCTCCGCTTTGCAGACAAGAACGATTTCGTCAATATATTTACAAGAATCAAAAGCACGCAGCGAATGAACAAGAACAGGCTCACCGCAAAGGAGAAGCATCTGCTTCGTTGTCCCGTCCTCGCTTTTCATTCTCGTGCCACTGCCAGCCGCTAAAATCACGGCGCAGGTATAAGGACGGGTGCGCCCACGCAAAATACGAACAAATTTAGATAAATAATAAGTAAAGCTCATAATACTCACTTTCTGTGATAAACATAATACGCGATAATTTCTCTCTGTTTTCCGTCTACTGCATTATAGCCCGAAATGACGACTCCGTCTCCCGACATAAGACTTGATATTTCAAGCTCGTCAATATTTCCTCTGAAAATAATATCAGCAGAGGAGAATACGATAAGCTCTCCGTTTCTGACGCTGAGGTTTCCGCCACGTCCCACCACATCGTCGTTGCCGTCTCTTCTCTCGGTAACATATTTTATAAGCTGACCGTGCAGTTCCATAGCCTTTTTTCTGCGCTCCGACTTGGTAGGAGCTTCCTTTTTCTTTTTAAACAGGCTGAACATATTTCCTCCGATAAGCCGATTTGCACCACTGCGCTCCACTTTTTCAGTATCGGCTTTATTTTCTTGTTTTTATTATACCATATATCAGCGATAAAATAAAGTTCTTTTTTTAATATTTGTAAAATTTGTACAGAATTTGCCCTGTTTTTTCTAACTTTACGCTATTTTTTAAGCATTTTGCTATTTTTTTATTTTTTTAAGCTTTTTCTATTGACTTTTTACATTAAAGTGGTGTATAATAACAGTGTAGTGGTGGACTGTGGTGGAGAATATCACCTAAAATCATTAAAATCCCACCAAAAACACGAAAAGGGGGAATAAAGATGGCTTTTGTCGGTACATACAAGCATGCGCTTGACACAAAAAACAGAATATTTATTCCCGCGAAGTTCAGAGAAAAGCTGGGCGACACCTTTTACATCACAAGAAAGCTGACAACAAACTCGCTTGTTATCTATTCGGAGGACGAATGGGATAAGAAGGCTGAGATAATCGACAGCATAGCAGACTCTGTAGGTGAGGATATAAAGGAGCTGTTTTATTCCGAGGCGATAGACCCTACCCCCGACTCGCAAGGAAGAGTAACACTTACCCCCGCGCTTATCGAATATGCTAAAATTGATAAAAACGTAGTTATTGCCGGATACGGCAGTTACATTCAGATATGGCCCGAGGAGGTCTGGGAAGAAAGACAGAAGGAAAAGCAGACTGAAGAAAGGATGAAGCACATTCAGGAAATAAATCTGCGCTTCAACCTGTAATATATGGAAAGCTCTTTCAATCACAAATCGGTTCTTCTCGACGAATGTATAGAGTCCTTAAATATACGTCCTAATCTTACATATGTTGATTGCACCACAGGCGGTGGCGGACATTCTCTTGAGATAGCGAAGCGTCTCGGTTCCGACGCTCAACTCATTTGCTTTGACCGCGATAACACCGCCATTATGGCTGCAAAGCAACGCCTTTCGGAATATCTTCCGAAAATAATCTTTATAAACGAGAACTTTTCCGAGCTTGGAAACGTTCTCGATAACTTGAAAATCGACAACCTCGGCGGTGTTCTTGCAGACCTTGGTTGCTCATCATATCAATTTGATACTCCCGAAAGAGGATTCTCCTATAATCATGATGCTCCGCTTGATATGAGAATGGATCAGTCAAGCGAGCTTGATGCTTACAAGGTGGTGAACACCTATTCAAAGGAAGACCTGAAACGGGTAATCTACGAATACGGAGAGGAGCGCTTCGCTCCCGTGATAGCCGACAGGATAGTCAAAGCCCGTGAGATTTCCGACATTAAAACGACGGCAGAGCTAACAGATATCATCAAGTCGGCAATTCCGAAAGCGGCACGCATAGACGGACCGCATCCCGCAAAAAGAACATTTCAAGCGATAAGAATAGAAGTAAACGGAGAGCTTGACGCGATAGCTCCCACGATAGAAGCTGCCGAAAGACACATGGTAAAAGGCGGCAGGATCGCAATTATTTCTTTTCATTCCCTTGAGGATCGAATAGTAAAGCAGACATACGCAAATTTAGCCTCCGGCTGTGAATGCCCGAAGGACTTCCCTGTTTGTGTCTGCGGAAAAAAACCTAAAATTAAAATTTTAACGAAGAAGCCGATACTTCCGTCGGACTCCGAGCTTGAAGAAAATCCGCGTGCGAGAAGCGCAAAGCTTAGGGTTGCCGAGAAGATATAGGGCTATAAAAACGAGGAGGCAAAAAAGTGACACGTACTATACTGTTTACTACAGGAAGCGCAGATGCTAACCCTATGTACGCAAAATTCCGTGATAAATTCTCTTATCAGGGAACTACAATAGGAGATTTTATGCGCCAGCAGGCTAAGAAGGAAGGATATTCCGAGCATAGCGCAAAAAAACAAAGCACCGTATCCCGTGATACTACCGCAGAAAACAGAATAACCAAGGCTAATTCTCTCCCGAGAGAAAGAGTTGCCACCCCCGCCTCCGACTACACAGCCGTGCTTCCTAACGCAAATGCCAGAATAAGTGAAAAGGAGCATGCGCATATGCCTTTCGGAACAATTATGATAATGTTCCTCTGCGCTACTATTCTTATGCTTCTTATATACATAGGAATGAACGTAAACAATATGACACACGAAATTGCGCTTATGAAGGCAGAAGCCGCAGAGCTTCAGAGCATGGAGCAGACACTTTCCTCAAGACTTGACACAAAGAATGACCTTGAGCTTATAGAAGCAATAGCAACCGATAAGCTCGGCATGGTAAGACGCAATTCGGTAGAGCACAATTACCTTTCCATAGGCGATGCAGACACCGCAAGTGCTTATAATGCAGAGAACGAGGACAATCCGTTAATTGCAGGATTGTTGAGTGCTTTTTCCGCAGGCTTCAGCGATTAAGAATAAAACCAACAGATATTAAATATGATTATAGCGATAGATTGCGGCAAACAAACTATCGCTATGCTCTTTATTTGGGAGGAAAAAACTTGAAATTACCCCACAATTCGTCAAAAAAAGACAATATAAGCCTCAGCGCCAAGCGCGCCTTTACAATGCTCTGCTGCTTCGGTTTATTTATGCTGTTTCTTGTTGGAAAAATCTTTTATATGCAGTATTTTCAGTATGATAAATATCAGCAGAAGGTGCTTGACCAGATAACCTTCTCTTCTTCGCTCACAGCGGAAAGAGGAGAGATATATGACTCAAACATGAATCCTCTCGCAACAAACAAGACGGTGTGGAGAATTTTCATTTCACCTAAGGACATATACGAATACAGCGCAAAGAACAGAATAGATTACGCTACACTTATTTCAAAGGGACTTTCCGAAATACTTGATGTTCCGTATGACACAATATACGAAAAAACTCAAAAGAAGAACCGTCTTGATGAGACGATAAAAAAGGAAGTCGATGAAGCTACGACAGATAAGGTCCTCTCGTTTGTCACCGAGAACGGACTTTCAAGAATGGTGTATACACAGGCAAGCACCACAAGATATTATCCATTCGGAAATCTTGCGTCTCACGTTATAGGCTTCACGGGAAGCGACAATCAGGGGCTTTTCGGTCTTGAGCAGTATTATGACGATGACCTGACAGGAACAAACGGAAAATACATAACCGCAATAGATGCTCACAGTAATGAGATACCCTACGATTATTCGAGCTATATACCTGCGCAGGACGGCTTAAGCCTTGTTACGACTATAGACTCATATATACAAAGAGAGCTTGAAAACGAGCTTGCGGAAATAATATCCGAGTTTGACGTTCAGAACCGTGCGGCAGGCATAGTAATGAACGTAAACACAGGCGCAATATACGCTATGGCGGTCGCTCCCGATTTTAATCTGAACACTCCTTACGTCCTTGACAGTGTATCCGAAGAAAAGCTCAGCAGCTCGGGATATGCTGAGGACAGCAATGAATACAAATCGCTCCGTTCCTCTCTGCTCTACGATATGTGGAGAAATAAAGCGGTAAGCGAGCTTTACGAGCCGGGCTCTACATTTAAGATAGTAACCGCAGCTATGGGAATCGAGCTTGGAAAAACCTCCCCTGTAGACCACAGCTTCAGCTGCCCCGGCTATCACATTGTTGGCGGCGCACGTATAAGCTGCTGGCGTCCCATAGGACACGGCTCGGGAATAACATTCGCATACGGACTTCAGCAGTCCTGTAACCCGACACTTATGCAATTGGCGGCAAGAATAGGAAGCCCCGACTTTTATCAATATTTTAAAGCATTCGGATATCTTAGCAAAACAGGAATAGATCTCCCGAGTGAAAGTCAAACGATTTTCCATACTCAAAGCGGACTCGGCACCGTAGAGCTTGCGGTCGCATCCTTCGGTCAGCGCTTTAAGGTCACTCCCTTACAGCAGATTACGGCTATAGCCGCAGTAGCAAACGGCGGTTATCTTGTAACTCCTCATCTTATAGATAAGCTTATAGACAGTGAAGGAAACACTGTATATCAATATGAAACAGAAACAAAGAGACAGGTAATTTCCGCAGAAAGCGCAAAAACGGTAAGCGAAATACTCGAAGAAGGTGTTTCGGGAACAGGCGCATCCAAAAATGCCTATGTCGCGGGATACAGAATTGCGGCAAAGACAGGTACAAGTGAAAAGCTCGACAAGCCAGACAAAAACGGAAATTTCACACTTCGCATAGGCTCTTGCGTGGCATATGCGCCATATGTGAATTCCTCGGTCGCAGTGATCATTATGGTAGACGAACCTATAGTAAACTACTACGGCGCAACGGTTGCGGCCCCCTACATTTCCGACCTGCTCACAAAAATTCACATATGGCGCATATGCCA
>SVQV01000013.1 GCA_015065175.1 Oscillospiraceae bacterium
CCAAGACGTAACAGGCTTATAAGTGCAATATCGAAAGCTACGCTTGTTATTGAAGGCCCTTACAGAAGCGGAGCCTTGATAACAGGAGAAATAGCCTTGGAGCAGGGCAGAGCAGTTTATGCCTTGCCGGGGAACATAGACGAAGCGGAAGGCTCCTGTACAGCGGTCCTGCTGAAGGAAGGCGCAAAATGCGCAACCTGCGCTGACGATATCTTAAGCGATTTTTCACAGGCATATAACGGAAAAATAAATATATTCAAGCTTTTGGATAAAGTACCGCAAAACATAAAGGACGCTTTGTCAAAGTTTGGGGCAAAATCCCCAAGTAAAAAACTAAAAGGTCAAAAACAAAAAGAAGTTAAATCAGATGATTTTCCGATAGAAGAAATCAAAAAAGAAGCTGTTGAAGATGCGCCCGAGCCGGAAAACAAGATTTCGGATGTTGAAAAGCAAGAAATACTCTCTTCGCTCAGTAAAGAAACAGCGGATTTTTATAAGCGAATACCCGAAAACGAAACCGTGTATATCGAAGCATTGGCAGAGGACGGCAATATAAATGATGCCATGTCTGCAACAACAATACTTGAGGTGTACGGACTTATAGAAGTATTCCCGGGAAACCGTATAAGAAAGAAATAAAACCGAAAACAGAAAGGTAAAAAAATGGCAAATTTGGTAATAGTGGAGTCCCCTTCAAAAGCAAATACTATTAAATCCTATCTTGGCTCCAATTATAAGGTTATAGCTTCAAAGGGACACATAAGAGACCTTCCGAAAAGCACCTTCGGTGTTGATATAGATAATAATTTCGAGCCGCATTATATAAATGTTCGCGGCAAGGGCGATGTTATTAAGCTTTTGAAAAAGGAAGCAAAGACAGCAAATAAAATATTCCTCGCAACCGACCCTGACCGTGAGGGAGAGGCTATTTCCTGGCACCTTGCAAATCAGCTTGGAATACCGCTTGACAGACAGTGCAGAGTTGCCTTCAACGAGATAACAAAAACGGCTGTAAAGGAAGCTATAAAGCATCCTGTGGCTATAGATGAATCTCTTGTAAATTCTCAGCAGGCAAGACGTATTTTGGACAGAATAGTTGGTTATAAGCTCAGTCCGTTCCTTTGGAAGCACGTCAAGAGCGGCTTGTCGGCAGGACGTGTACAGTCTGTCGCGACCAGAATCATATCCGAGCGAGAGGAAGAAATTCGCTCCTTTAAGCCAAAGGAATATTGGCTCATAAAGGCTGATCTGATTACAGAAAGAGGCGAGGAGATCAAAACAAAGTTCTACGGAACCTCAGAGAAGGAGATGAAGCTCAATACAGAAGCAGACGCACTCCTTGTAGAAAATGCCGTAAAAAATTCTCCATTCGCAATAAAGAGCATAAAGAAAACACAGAGAAACAAAAATCCTCTGCCGCCGTTTATTACTTCTACCTTGCAGCAGGAGGCATCAAGGAGATTGGGTTTCCCCACACAGAAGATAATGAAGATAGCGCAGGAACTCTATGAAGGAATAAACCTTGGCTCCGAGTACGGAGGCGTACAGGGTCTTATCACATATATGCGTACCGATTCTCTTCGTGTTTCCACGGTTGCACAGGATGCGGCGAGAGCCTTGATCTCAGAGCTTTACGGCGAGGATTATTTTCCACATACCCCCAAGCAGTATAAAACAAAAAACAACGCTCAGGATGCGCACGAGGCTATAAGACCTTCAAACGTAAATATAATCCCGAAAAATATCAAAAAGAGTCTGACAAACGATCAGTATAAGCTCTATAAGCTTATATGGGAACGCTTCATGGCAAGTCAGATGTCTGCCGCTGTTTTTAATACGGTTTCGGTGGATTTTGAAAGTGCGGGATACATTTTCAAGGCAAACGGAAACGCCCTTAAATTTAAAGGATATCTCGCTATCTACGATACTGTAGACCTTCAAAGTGCAGAGGATAATGACGATCTTGTCATTACAGCCATTCCCGCACTCGTGCCGAGCGATAAGGTTACGCTTGACTCCTTCGATAAGTCTCAGCATTTTACAGAGGCGCCCCCGAGATATAACGAGGCGACTCTCATAAAATTTCTTGAAGAAAACGGAATAGGCAGACCGAGTACCTATGCGCCGATCATCACGACTATAATTTCAAGAAACTATGTAAAGCACGAGGGAAAATCTCTTGTTCCTACTCCTATAGGAGATATTACCACAAAAATTATGAAGGAGCAATTTCCCGAGATAGTAGATTATAAGTTCACCGCTTATATGGAAGATAAGTTTGACATGGTGGCAAAAGGCTCTGCCGAGCTTTTAGATGTCTTAAATGAGTTTTACGATAAATTTAAGGTTTCGCTTGAACAGGCAGAAAGCAAGACCGCTGAGGAAGAAATAGAAATTCCGCCCGAGGAGTCTGATTATCTCTGCGAAAAGTGCGGCTCTAAAATGGTATACAAGAACGGAAGATTCGGCAGATTTCTCGCTTGCCCCAACTATCCCGAATGTAAAAATACAAAGGCGATAGGAAAGAACGGCGCGCCTATCGAAAAGAAGGAGGATGAGGAACAGCTTGCAGGCTTCAAGTGCGAGCTTTGCGGCGGTGATATGGTCATACGAAGCGGCAGATTCGGCAGCTTCTATGCTTGTAAGAATTATCCGACATGTAAATTCACAAAGCAGAAGGTATCTAAAATAGGTGTCGCTTGCCCTAAGTGCGGTGCGGATATAGTCGCTAAGCACGGTAAGAAAAAGACTCTTTTCTATAGCTGCGAAAGATATCCCGACTGTGATTTCTCCTCCTGGGATATTCCGCTTGACGAAAAATGCCCGCAGTGTAACAGTATCCTCTTTTACAGGAAAAGCAGAAAAACAGTTCTATGCTTAGAAAAGGACTGCGGATATAAACGTGAGGAAAGTATAAAAGAGAACAATGAAGAATAATAAAACCGTAAAAATAATCGGAGCGGGTCTTGCGGGATGCGAAGCGGCTTGGCAGGCATCAAAGCTTGGAGTCGACGTTATGCTTTATGAGATGAAGCCTAAAAGCTTTTCTCCCGCGCATCACAGTGAAAAGTTTGCCGAGCTTGTCTGCTCGAATTCTTTTCGCTCTAATCAGCTTTCGAATGCCATAGGACTTTTGAAGGAAGAAATGCACAGAATGGGTTCTCTTGTCATGGAAGCGGCTTATGCCTGTGAGGTTCCCGCAGGAAGCGCGCTTGCTGTAGACAGAGAAAAATTTTCCGATTATATTACCGATAAGATTAAAAGTAATACGCGCATTACGGTCATAAATGAAGAAGTAACACAAATAGATGCGGATACAGACGAAGCGGTCGTTTATGCTACAGGACCGCTCACAAGCGATTCGCTTGCCGACAGTATCCTTGAATTTGTCGGAGGCGATGAACTGCATTTCTATGATGCGGCGGCGCCTATAGTAGACGCCTCTACCGTAAATTACGATATTGCATTTTTTGCTTCACGGTACGGAAAGGGCTCGGGGGACGATTATCTTAACTGTCCCATGAACGAAGAGCAATACAATGCGTTCTATAATGCCTTGCTTACCGCTGAAATGGCAAAATTAAAGGAATTTGATTCTGAATCACAACAACAATTGCAGGTCTTTGAGGGCTGTATGCCTGTCGAAGTCATGGCACAGCGCGGATATGATGTTTTGCGCTTCGGTCCCATGAAGCCCGTCGGACTTCCGTTGCCCTCTACAGGAAAGGATGCTTTTGCAACCGTTCAGTTGAGAAAAGAAAACTTAGAGGGAAGTATGTATAATATAGTTGGCTTCCAGACACACTTGACCTTTTCCGAGCAGAAAAGAGTTTTCAGAATGATTCCGGGACTTGAAAATGCTGAGTTCTTCCGTTACGGAGTTATGCACAGAAATACATATTTAAATTCTGTAAAGCTGTTAAACAGCGATTATTCCACAAGAAAAAATCCGAATATTTTCTTTGCGGGACAGATGACCGGAGTTGAGGGATATATAGAATCAGCATCTTCAGGCTTCGTTGCGGGAATAAATGCGGCAATGAGAGCCTTGAACGAGGAAATAGTAATTTTTCCTCCGCAGACCGAAATAGGCGCGCTTGCCTCTTATATAAGTAATCCGGGCGTATCTTCCTTTCAGCCAATGAACGCCAATTTCGGCGTAATAGCACCTCTCGATAAAAAGGTGAAGGGCGGAAAGAGCGCAAGAAACGAGGCGTATGCCGTTCGTTCTCTTGAGATAATCGATGAAATGTACAGAAATATCAAGGAAAGACAGGATGAAGCAAATGAGAGTAATAATTGATGTTATGAGCGGGGACAATGCTCCTGCCGAGCTTTTACGCGGCGCTTCTATGGCGGCAGACGCATATTCTGCAACTATCGTTGTTGTAGGCGACCGTGAGATCATAGAAGAAACCGCAAGAAAAGAAGATATTTCTCTTGAAAAAATAACCGTTGTACATGCCCCCGATGTAATAAACATGGAGGACAGCGCGTTGTCTGTTGTCCGAGATAAGAAGGATTCATCAATGAGCGTTGGGCTTAAGATGCTTTCGCAGGGAGAGGGAGATGCTTTTGTCAGCGCGGGAAATACGGGTGCTTTGCTCGCAGGCGCTACGCTTCTTGTCAGAAGAATTAAGGGCATTCAAAGGGCAGCAATTGCTACTGTCCTTCCGTTTGCCTCTCCGCTTCTTCTTATGGATTGTGGAGCAAACCTGGAAATTACCCCCGAAAATGGCGAGCAGTTTGCAATGATGGGCTCCATTTATATGGAAAAGATCTACGGCATAAAAAATCCCAGAGTAGGACAGGTAAACAACGGAACGGAACACAACAAAGGGCTTCCGCTTCAGGTCAAGACCTATGAATTGCTGTCCGAGTCGAAGAATATCAATTTCGTTGGAAATGTTGAAGCCAAGGAGATTCCTTTTTCAAAGTGCGATGTGCTTGTCGCTGATGGCTTTACGGGAAACATCGTTCTTAAGATGATAGAGGGAATGGGAAAATATGTTTTCTCCGAATTGAAAACAGTGTTCTACTCTAATATTATGACAAAGATTTCTGCCGCGGTTATGAAAAAGAAGCTTCATCAAATGAAGTTGAAGTTTGATCCTTCCGAACACGGAGGTGCGCCTCTTCTGGGAATTTCAAAACCCGTTATTAAAGCTCACGGAAGCTCTGACGCGCGTGCTATAAAAAACGCGGTCCATCAGGCTATCACATTTGTAAACACGGGAATAAATCAGGATATAGCGAAGTGGGCAGTTGAAAAGAAATCGGAAAAGGCAAGTGCTGAAGCCGTTTCGGATACAGCTTCCCAAGAATAAAACAAACAAAAAGAAATGGAAAAAGAAATGTCTATCAGAAAAGATTTTGCTCTTCTGGAAGAGAAAATAAATTATTCCTTCAAAAATAAATCTTTACTGCAAACTGCATTGACCCATTCTTCATATTATAACGAAAACAGAAAAGCCCCCGACTCGACACCTTCATATGAACGGCTCGAATTTCTCGGAGATTCTATTCTGCAAATTATTATAAGCGAATATATCTTCCTTGAATTTCCTGACAAGGATGAGGGAGAGCTTACAAAAATGAGGCAAAATCTGGTTTGCGAGTCTGCTCTCGCCCGTGTTGCAAAAAAAATAAAATTGGGAGACTATCTGTTTTTGGGAAAGGGAGATGACTCTGCTGAAGGCAGGGCGAGAGACTCTGTTATCTCTGATGCCTTTGAAGCCCTTTTGGCGGCAATATATCTTGATAATGATAAAAATAAATTGTCAGCCGTTAAGGCGGTGATATTCGATTTGATGAAGGAACAGTTGCTTCACTGTTGCCCTGATGATGACTATAAAACACGTCTCCAGCAGTTAGTTCAGCAGGACGGCATAGAAAGTCTTTATTATGAGGTTCTTTCTGAAAGCGGACCTGCTCACAACAGAAAGTTTACCGTAGCCGCAATGCTGAACAGCAATGTTATAGGCAAAGGAAGCGGTCATTCAAAAAGAGAAGCGGAGCAGAGGGCAGCACGCGAAGCTCTCTTGCTTTTTGGTATAAAAGACGACAGAAAATGAATAAAAAGCATATAAACATACCCGTTTTCATTCCTCACCTGGGATGCCCTAATCAATGTGTATTCTGTAATCAGAAAACCATTTCGGGAGTTATGGAATTTGATCCTTCTCAGGTAGACAGGATAATAACCGAGGCTCTTTCCACAATAGATATTTCCTCTTCGGACGTTGAAATAGCATTTTTCGGCGGTTCGTTTACGGGAATAGATTACTCTTTGATGTGTGAGCTTTTATCTATTGCTTACAGTTATGTAAAAAAGGGAAGTGTATCATCTATCCGACTCTCCACACGCCCCGATTATATTGATGACAGAATATTGAATACTTTGAAGAAGTACGGTGTGAAAACCGTAGAGCTGGGGTTGCAAAGTGTGTCGGAAAAGGTATTGCAAACCTGTAAAAGAGGTCATACCGCACTTGATGCCGAGAAGGCTTGCCGTCTTATCCGTGAATACGGCTTTGAGCTTGTGGGACAAATGATGATAGGGCTGCCCGGTTCTTCGCTTGAGGATGAAATGAATACGGCAGAGTTTATTCTCAGAAACGGAGCGTCAGGCGCGCGCATATATCCTACTGTAGTTTTACAGCAAACAGAGTTAAAGGATATGTGCCTTTCCGGAATTTACACACCGCTCGCAGTGGAAGATGCCATAATGCGCTCAAAAGAGGTCGCAAGGTTTTTTATTAAGAACAATATAGATATTATACGTGTAGGACTTTGCGCATCGGAAAATCTGCATTCCGAGGAAACATATTTTGCGGGACCTAATCATTCCGCATTAGGTGAGCTGGTTTACGGAGAGGTCTATTACGATCTTATTCTTGAAGAATTGAAGTTTCTGACAGAAGATGACGTAAAAGGCAAGCGGCTGAATATTGAAGTGCCTTTTGGTGCTAAATCAAAGGCGATAGGTCAAAAAAGAAAGAATATACTTCGCTTACAGGAGCTTTACGGATTTTCATTAGTAAACGTTGAAGAAAATGAGTGCCTGTCGGCGTATGAAATAAAAATCCATTTTTAGAATAGAGGAAAAAAATGTATCTTAAATCCCTTGAATTACACGGTTTTAAATCTTTTCCGAACAGAACCGTTTTGAATTTTGAACGAGGAGCAACCGTTGTTGTCGGACCTAACGGAAGCGGAAAATCCAACATCTCAGATGCAATGAGGTGGGTGCTTGGCGAAATTTCGAGCAAAAACATCCGCGGAACAAAAATGGAGGATGTCATCTTCGGCGGTACCGATACAAGACGCCCTATGGGCTTTGCGGAGGTTTCTGTCACCTTTGATAACTCCGAACGCCGTATGGACAGCCCCTACGATGAGGTTACGGTAACAAGACGTTATTACAGATCGGGTGAGAGTGAATATCTTATAAATCGCAAGCCTGTGCGCCTTAAGGATATCCATGAGCTGTTTATGAACACAGGTGTGGGCAGAGAGGGATATTCTATTATCGGACAGGGTAAGATCGCCGAAATGATATCCAAAAAAAGCGAAGACCGACGTAACATTTTCGAAGAGGCGGCAGGTATTTCAAAATACCGTCACAGAAAAGAGGAAACACAGCGAAAGCTCAACGAAGCCGAAACAAATATGGTTCGTGTACGAGATATTCTTAATGAGCTTGAAGTCCGTGTTGGGCCTCTCGAAAGGGACTCCGAAAAGGCGAGAAAATATTTGGAGCTTTACGAGGAGAAAAAGCGTGCCGATGTTTCTCTTTGGCTTTTTGATACCGAGCATTTGCGCTTTGATATAGAAAAGGCAAGAGAAAACCTTGCGCTTTCCAAGAATGAGCTTGATGTTGTTTCGGAAGCGCTCGACTCTCTCTCCGCACAGGGAGACCGAGTTTATGAGCAGACTCAGAAGAATAAGTTAGCCTCCGAGCAGGTGCTTTCTAAAATAAATGATCTTGTGCAAAATATGCACAACCTTGATAACGTATATAAGGTTTCCGAGAATGAAGCGCTTCACAGACAGGAAATGATAGAGCAGTGCAAAAAGCGCATTTCGGAAATAGATGCATCAGAGGAAATAATACGAAGCGACGGAATCAATAGCGAAGCCAAGATAGAAGGACTCAAAGAACAGCTTGAAACATTCAGAACCGAGCGCCTTGAGCTTCTTGCTGAGCAGCAAAAAATAGCAGAGGAGATAAAGCGTCAGGAAGAAATACTTTCAGAAAGTCTTTTGAAGCTTTCCGAAAAGGAAAAGGAAGCCGTAGATCTTCAGGTGCGTATAAACGTAATTAAAAATACGCAGACGACGGACGAATCTAAGGGAAGCAATCTCTTGCAGCAGATCTCCGAATATGAAGCAGAGCGTGAAATGCTTGTCGCAGAGGCTAAGCGTTGTGAGGAAAGCGCACAGGCATTCAAGGACAGAATTTCTTCACAGGAGGAAATCGTTTCCGAGCAGGAGACCGAAATTTCCAAGCTTTCGGAAAAGCGTACTGAGCTTACCGAAAGAGCAGCTTCATTGAAAATAGAAAAGGGAACTCTTGAACAGCGTGTAGAAACCTTGCGCCGTATGGAAGAGCATTTTGAAGGGTATAATGAAAGTGTTCGCTTCATTATGAAGGCATACTCAGAAAATGCAATAAGCGGTGCGGGCGAGATATTTGGCCCTATTTCAAAAATTATTTCTACCGACTCAAAGTATGTTATTGCTATAGAGACCGCATTAGGCGCTAATATGCAGAACATAGTCGTTGATAACGACTCTACCGCAAAAGCGGCAATATCTGCTCTTAAAAATGCGAAGGCAGGACGCGCTACGTTCTATCCTATCAGCGCGATAAAGCCAGGAGCAGAGCCTGAGGAGATACATAACGCCGCTAAGCTTAAGGGTTATGTGGGAAGAGCCGATAAGCTTACCTCCTTTGATACAAAGTATTCTAATATTATCGAATGGCTTCTCGGAAGAACGCTCGTTTTTGATAATATAGATAATGCGTCTGCCGCGGCTATTTCTCTTAAGTACAGAGTCAGATTTGTCACTCTTGACGGACAGGTCATAAACGCAGGCGGTTCTTATACAGGCGGTTCTACGAAAAATAGTAGCGGAATTCTTTCACGCTCTTTGGAAATAGAACAAATGCTTTCCAAAGCAAAATCGATCGGGTCCGATATAACTAAATTAGACAACGACATAGCAGACATAAACAAATCAATAGATAAAGCTCAGCAGAAATCCAAGGACGCCGAGCAGCAAAAGAGCTTGCTGCTTTCTCTGTCGAGAGCGCAGTTTGCTGCCCTTGACAGTGCCAATGCGAAGCTGGATGCAAAAAATTCCTTGATTGAAAAAATCAAGGGTGACTATGAAAAGCTCACAGGCGATAGCCTTATGTTTAAAACCGAGCTTAAAGAGCTTTCGGAAAAGCTTGACTCTGTAAATGCCGAAATAGATGAGATAAAAAATTACAGAAACGAGCAGGAGGTCTGCAAGAATGACAAGATAGACCGTAAGGACGAGCTTGTAGAGGAGGCAAACAATACCTATATACGTATTACCGAGATAGGTAAGGATATAGATGCTGCGGTAAGCCAGAAGGAAAATGCCGATACACGTCTTAGCGAGCTTGCACGTGAAAAAGAGCTTCAGCATCAGCGCATCGAGGAATTCAACTCCAAAGAAAAAGCGCAGATCGACAGTCAGGCTGAAAACAGAAAAGACTATGAAGCCGCAGAAATTCAATTGAATGAATTGAAGGCGCAGAGAGAAGAAATTGAGCAGGAGATATCTGAGTTCGATAAGCGCGGTGCTGAAATACGTATAAAGACCAAGGAAAAGAGCAATCAGAAGGAGCTTTCCTTGCGCGCGTTCACCTCTGCTGAAGCAAAGCTGAAGCGCCTTACAGATGAGCAGGACAGATTGAGCGTGAGCCTTTGGGAAAATTATGAGATTTCATACGAGCAGGCTATAGAGCTTGATTATCCCCCCGTAACCGCAGAAAACCGTTCTGCAACGGTATCTGTTCAAAATTCCTGTAAATCAAAAATAAAGGCTCTCGGTCCTGTAAATGTTTCCGCTATTGAGGAATACAGGGAAGTGAAAGAGCGTTATGATGCGTTGAAAATTCAGGTCGATGACTTTACACGCTCCTATGAAGAGCTTTCGGACGTTGTAAATAAGATCGAAGAGGAAATGCGTAATAACTTCATAGTTACCTTCGCGGAAATAAACAAGAACTTTACGGTAGTATTCAAAGAGCTGTTCGGCGGCGGACATGCAGAGCTTTCTCTCACCGAGCCGGATGACGTTCTTACAAGCGGAATTGAGATAAAAGCGGCGCCTCCCGGAAAAATAATAAAGAGCCTCTCCTTGCTTTCGGGCGGAGAACAGGCATTTGTTGCTATTGCGTTGCTCTTTGCTATTTTGAAGGTAAATCCGTCTCCGTTCTGTATTCTTGACGAGATAGAAGCGGCACTTGATGAGGCTAACGTGTTCCGTTTCGGAGAATATATCAAGAAGTTCTGTCAGGATACACAGTTTGTGCTTATCACTCACAGACGCGGAACTATGGAGATCGCGGACCGCTTGTACGGAGTTACAATGCCCGAACGAGGAATATCGAGAGTTTTGCCTCTTGATGTAAATGAAATAGAAAGCAAAAAGAAGGAGCTTACAGACGATGGGATTCTTTGACAGACTGAAAGAAGGACTGGCTAAAACAAAAAAGTCCTTTTTTGGAAAGATAGATGACTTTTTCAAAAATTTTGTAAGGATAGACGAGGATTTTTTCGAGGAGCTTGAAGAGCTTTTGATATGCGCCGATGTCGGTGTTTCTGCGACTGAGGAAATATTGGATACTCTCAGAGACAAAGTGAAGGATGAGAGACTTTCTTCTCCCGAGGAAATAAAGAAGGCGTTCATTGAAATATTGAAAAGTACCATAGGAGAGCATGAGGGCTTGCGTATAAACACAAAGCCGTCTGTTATTCTTGTAATCGGTGTAAACGGAGTAGGAAAGACTACTTCAATAGGTAAGATAGCAAAATTCCTCAAGGATGACGGTAAAAAGGTCGTTGTTGCCGCCGCTGATACCTTCAGAGCGGCAGCCGCGGAGCAGCTTGAGGTATGGTGTAACAGAGCTGGCGTAGATATAATCAAGCAGGATGCGGGAGCAGACCCGGCGGCAGTTGTATTTGATGCCATAAACGCAGTAAAGAGCAGAAAGGGCGACGTCCTTATAGTAGATACCGCAGGCAGACTCCACAACAAGAAAAACCTTATGGATGAGCTTGCAAAAATAAAGCGTGTCATCGACAGAGAGCTTCCCGACAGCGATAAAGAAACTCTGCTTGTAATAGACGCTACCACAGGACAGAATGCCGTAAATCAGGCTAAAGAATTTAAGGATGCCGCCAATATTACAGGCATAATTATGACAAAGTTAGACGGAACGGCAAAGGGCGGAGTTTTGATCTCTGTCAAGCGTGAATTGAATATTCCCGTCAAGTTCATCGGTGTAGGCGAAAAGGTCGAGGATATGCGCCCCTTTGATCCCGATGAGTTCGCAATGGCACTTTTTGACAGTGAAGAGGAATAATTATGGAAGTACTTCTCGCATCTAAAAACAAAAACAAAATAGCAGAAATAAAAACGCTTCTTTCGGAGTGTGTTTCTGACATCAATGTTCTTTCTCTCGACGATATAAATTATAATGATGAGATAGAGGAAACAGGAACAACGTTCGAAGAAAATGCAAAAATCAAGGCAAAAGTCGGGGCAGATCTCGGATATATCTGCATAGCGGACGATTCGGGACTCGCAGTTGATGCGCTCGGCGGCGCGCCGGGGGTTTATTCCGCGCGTTATTCGGGATATCACGCCGATGACGAAACGAACAACACCAAGCTTTTATCTGAGCTTCAAGGTGTTCCGGATGAAAAGAGAACTGCGCGTTACGTTTGCGTTATTGCGTGCATTTTTCCCGACGGCAAAGAAATTATTGTAAAGGATACCTGCGAGGGTAAAATACTTACCGAATACAGAGGAAACGGCGGATTTGGATACGATCCCTTGTTTTTCGTAGATAAATTCGGTAAGACCTTTGCCGAGCTTTCTATGCAGGAAAAGAATACAGAGAGTCACAGAGGTAAAGCGATGAGGAGGTTCTGCCAAGAATTTTTTCGCGTTTTGAAAGGAGAATAAATGCTTACAAGTAAACAAAGAGCTTATCTTCGTTCTCTTGCAAATTCCCTTGACCCCATATTTCAAGTTGGAAAAGGCGGGATAAGCGAGGAAATGTGCAACCAGATCGGAAACGCTTTGGAAGCAAGAGAGCTGATAAAAGCAAGAGTTCTTGACAACAGCGGCTATACCGCAAGGGAAGCGGCAGATGTAATTGCCGAGCAGATCGGAGCTGACGTTGTTGCCGTGCTTGGACTCAAGTTCGTATTATATAAGGAATCAAAAAAACATAAGAGGATAGAGCTTTAATGTCAAAAATTAAAAAGGTCGGACTTTACGGCGGTACATTTTCTCCGCCGCATATCGGTCATATTTCCGCCGCTAAAGCCTTTATAGATAAAGAAAAATTGGACGAGCTTATAATAATGCCGACATATCAGTCTCCGCACAAGGAGCTGAGCGGAAGCGTTACCCCAATGCAAAGGCTTGAAATGTGCAGGCTTTCCTTTTCGGATATAGACGGCGTTTCTGTCAGTGACAGAGAAATCTCAAGAAAAGGCAAGAGCTATACTTATTTGACTTTATCCGAAATGATGAGCGAAAGAAGTGACATAAGACCCATCTTCCTTTGCGGCACCGATATGATACTGACCTTTGATAAGTGGTATCGCTTTGAGGATATATTCAAAATGGCGGATATCGTTTATATACGTCGGGAAAGCGACGAGCTTATCACAGAAGAGTTAAAAGCGAAAACACAGGAATATATAAGTAAATATAATGCAGTCGTGAGAGAGCTTAAGACCGAGCCTATAAACATTTCTTCTACCGAATTGCGTGAGATGATAAGCAAAAACGAGGACACTTCGCCATACTTAACCAAAGAAACAGAGGAATATATTAAAAAATGGAACATTTATCAGACGAAATGAAAAGCTCTGTTTTGGAGAGGATAACTGAATTTTTAAAGGGCGAAATGAGTGAGAACAGATTTTCTCATACGTTAGGCGTCAAGGATGAGATAACCCGTATGGGAGAAATATATTTGCAGGACGAAATATTTGAATTGCAAATAGCCGCTCTTTTGCACGATATTACAAAAGAATATTCTGTAAAAAAACAGTTGCAATTATGTGAAAGGTATGGTATAATGTTAGATAATGGTGATTTGCGATCTCCGCAGGTCATCCATTCGCTTACAGGCGCATATGTAGCCTATGAAAAATTTCCCGAGCTTGTAACACCGAAAATAGCGGGCGCTATTTATAAGCACACTCTCGCTTCGGAAGATATGTCGCTCTTTGACAAGCTTCTTTTCGTTTCCGACTTTACGGAAAGCGGAAGGACAAACGATTTTTGCGTAAATGTGAGAAATAAATTTTGGCAGAATATCAGCAAGTGCGCAAGCTATGAAGAAAAAGTACATTTGCTTGATGAAATTATCATCTTTTCTTTGGACAGTACTATTTCCAAGCTTTTGAAGTCAAACTCGCTTATCTCTCTCCGCACAGTTAAGGCGCGCAATAAAATATTGGAAACCTTTTCTTCTGACACCGAGTAAGTATTTTATTTGTTTTTGAGACAAACTAAAATTATATTTTAATTTTGGAGTGTCTTATGAAAAAATACTTTATTGCTTTATCTTTGATTGCCGTATCTCTTTTTGGAGTTCTCGCAATGCTCGACTTTCCTTCCTCTCATCCTGACAGCAGGACTGTAAATATAGACGAGGACGGTACTGTTACCTTTTTGTGTGCAGGTTTTGATTATGTCGGAAGCAATACAGATTCTTTGATTTTAGTTTCCGCCAATACAAAGGAGAAAAGCTTGAAATTCCTTCAGATCCCGAGAGACACTTTCATCTCGGGCGAGACTTCAAACGGAAAAATCAACAACCTTTATTCTTCCTATTATCAGGAAATAGGAAATCATAACTCGGCAATGCAGCGGCTGAAAAATACGGTTTCGGGAATTTTCGCTTTGCCCGTTGACTATTATTTTTCCTTGAATCTGGATACTCTTTCAAATGCCGTCGATAAAATGGGCGGAGTGGAAATAGATGTTCCTTACGATATGAAGTATCTCGATGCGGAACAGAATCTTGATATAAGTATCAAAAAAGGAAAGCAGGTCTTAAACGGTAAAAAGGCGCTTGATTTTGTAAGATACCGTGTAGGGTATGTTGAGGGCGATATCGGACGTGTTGATGCGCAGAAGATCTTTCTTTCAGCTCTTTTGAATACAGCGAAGGAAAAGCTGAGCATACCGACCGCTGTATCGATTATAAGAGATTGCCTTTCAAACGGTTCGACGGATATGTCAAATGAGTTTTTACTTTCATTTGCCGTAAAAATGCTTGGAGATGCCTCGCAGTATGAGATTTACTATATGACTCTGCCGGGAGAAGCGGCAAAAGATACGGAAAACGGACTTTCTTATTATGCTGTAAACCGAGCTTCTGCTATAGATATGCTTTCTGCACAGGGATTTGACGGATTTGAAAAAATCAGATTTGATGCGCAATACCGTTTACTGAAAAAGAACAGCTTGACCTTTTCAAATATATACTATGCACCGAAGCTTGATTATTCGGTGTATACCGATGAAGATATCAAAAATTTAAATATAAATATAAAATCATAATTTGGAGATGCATTACCATGATTGAAGCAGAAAACAAGACATCTGCAACAGAGCAGCCTAAAGCGGCGGCGCTTTCTGCCGTGAAGGCGCTTTACTTAAAGCAAGCAGGCGATATAATGATGTATAATGTGGTGGACAATACCGTTATAGCGGATTATTACGTAATCTGTTCAGCGCGTTCCTCTACACATATAAAAGCCTTGGCAGATGAGGTCTGTTACAGACTCGAATTGGAAGGCGTTAAAGAATTGCGCGTTGAAGGACGAGACGGCGGCACTTGGGTGCTGGTAGACTTCGGAAGCGTGATAGTTCATATCTTTTCGAAGGATGCCCGCGAGTTCTATAAGCTTGAAAGACTCCTTAATGAAGAGACAAAGGAAGACCTGTCCGAATTTTTGAAAAATCTGGACGAAAACAACTGATTATAATTTAAATAATTCATAATAGAGAAGGCAGAAAAATGAAGTACGATTTTAAGACTATTGAACCAAAATGGCAAAAAAAGTGGGACGACGCAAAGGCATTTGAGGCAAAGAATGATTATACCTTGCCTAAATATTTTGCGCTCGTTGAATTTCCTTATCCTTCGGGACAGGGACTTCATGTAGGACATCCCCGTCCTTACACCGCTTTGGACATTATTTCCAGAAAAAAGAGAATGACAGGATATAATGTTCTTTTCCCTATGGGATGGGACGCTTTCGGATTGCCGACCGAAAACTATGCGATAAAGAACAAAATTCATCCCAAAATTGTTACAGAGAACAACATCAAGAGATTTAAGTCTCAGCTTAAGGCTCTCGGTCTTTCTTTTGACTGGAGCAGAGAGATAAATACCACTGACCCCGATTATTATAAGTGGACACAGTGGATATTCCTTCAGCTCTTTAAGCAGGGACTTGCTTATAAGAAGGAAATGTCTGTTAACTTCTGTACATCCTGTAAGGTAGTATTGGCGAACGAGGAGGTTGTCGGAGGTGTGTGCGAGCGTTGCGGAAGCGACGTAATACACAAGGTAAAGGAGCAGTGGATGCTCAAGATAACCGAGTATGCCGAGAAGCTCATTTCGGGACTTAACGGACTCGACTTCATCGAGCGTGTCAAGACTCAGCAGATCAACTGGATCGGACGTTCTACAGGTGCGGAGGTAGACTTCCGCACAAATACCGACGATGTTATAAAGGTATATACCACAAGACCGGATACATTGTTCGGCGCTACTTATATGGTTATCGCTCCCGAGTATGAAATGATAGAAAAATGGAAGGACAAGCTCGTAAATTACGATGAGATTGTCGCTTACAGGGAAGAAGCATCCAAGAAGTCCGACTTCGAGCGTACAGAGCTTGTAAAGGATAAGACGGGTGTTCGTTTGGACGGTGTATCCGCTATAAATCCCTTGAACGGAAACTCTATACCCGTATTTGTATCCGACTACGTACTTGCAAGCTACGGTACAGGTGCTATCATGGCGGTTCCCGCACACGATACACGTGACTGGGATTTTGCTAAAGCATTTGATCTTCCTATTGTCGAGGTCGTTGCGGGCGGAGATGTTCAGAAGGAAGCATTTACCGACGTTGAAACGGGAATTATGGTAAACTCCGGCTTCTTGAACGGGCTTGAGGTTGCTGAAGCAAAGAAAAAGATAATCGAATATCTTGATGAACATAAAATAGGAACACCCAAAGTAAACTATAAGCTTCGTGACTGGGTATTCTCAAGACAGCGTTATTGGGGCGAGCCCATTCCGATAGTAAACTGCGATGATTGCGGATGCGTAGCTATTCCCGAGGAAGAATTGCCCTTGAGACTTCCCGATGTTGAAAGCTATGAGCCTACAGAGACAGGTGAGTCTCCGCTTTCTCTCATTACCGATTGGGTAAACTGCAAGTGTCCCAAGTGCGGCAAGGCTGCCAAGAGAGAGACAGATACAATGCCTCAGTGGGCAGGTTCTTCATGGTACTTCCTCCGTTATTGCGATCCTCACAACAACGATGCGCTCGCATCCAAGGAGGCTCTTGATTATTGGATGCCTGTTGACTGGTATAACGGCGGTATGGAGCATACAACCTTGCATCTGCTTTATTCACGCTTCTGGTCCAAGTTCCTCTACGATATCAAAACAGTACCATGTCCCGAGCCTTATCTCAAGCGTACCTCTCACGGTATGATCCTCGGTGAAAACGGCGAGAAGATGTCCAAGTCGAGAGGAAACGTTGTAAATCCCGATGATATCGTAAACGAATACGGCGCAGATACAATGCGTCTATATGAGATGTTTATAGGAGACTTTGAAAAGTCTGCTCCTTGGAATCCTCAGAGCATTAAGGGCTGTAAGAGATTCCTTGACAGAGTTGCGGGACTCCTTGACATCGTTAAGGACGGCGATATAACCGACGCACTTGACAAACCCTTGAATAAGCTGATAAAGAAGGTCGGCGAGGATATTGACGATATGAAGTTCAATACTGCTATTGCGGCATTGATGACATTCATAAATACCGTATATGATAACGGAAGTATCACTAAAGCCGAGCTTGGTATATTCTGTCGCTTGCTTTCTCCCTTTGCGCCTCACTTGGCAGAAGAGGTTTGGAGCGAAATTGGAAATACAACCCTGGTTTCTATAGAGAAGTGGCCTGAATATGACGAGAAGAAGATAGTAGACGATACTATTGAGATCGCTATGCAGCTTAACGGCAAATTCAGAGGAACTGTCACTGTAGAAAGTGAAATATCCAAGGACGAGCTTCTTGCGAAGGTTAAAGCAGACGAGAGAATTGCTCCCGCAATAGACGGAAAAACTATCGTAAAAGAGATAGTAGTTCCCAAAAAGCTTGTAAATATTGTTGTTAAATAAAAATTCAAAAAAATATTTTAAAAAATGTCAATTTCTTCTTGACATTTAATAAATAATGTTGTATAATATTACGACGCATATGTGTAGGCTTCAAAAAGTCGGTTATCCGCGCCTACAGTAGCGATTTTTTATGGAAGAGAGGTGCTTTTCGTGTTTGCAGTTATTGAAACAGGTGGAAAGCAGTACAAAGTTAACGAAGGCGATGTTATCTACGTAGAGAAACTCGATGTAGCTGACGGTGAAACAATTACTTTTGATAAAGTACTTGCTGTTTCCAACGGTGATAAGTTCTCTGTAGGTGCTCCGTATGTAGAGGGTGCTTCTGTCGTTGCTAATGTTATCGAGACAGGCAAGGGCAAGAAATTGTACGTTTTCAAATACAAGCCTAAGAAGAACGAAAAGAAGAAGATAGGACACAGACAGTTCTATACTAAGCTTCAGATTAATAAAATCGAAGGTTAATCATGACGAAAATCGTATTTTATAAGACGAACGATGTTTTTTACGGTTTTGAAGAGCAGGGACATACAGGCTATGGCGAATCGGGCGACGATGTTTTGTGCGCGGCGCTTTCGTCAATGACTATGTTGATACTTAATGCGATCGAGGTGGCTTATGCTTCCGATGTCGAGTATACTATCGATGAGAAAACTACCGACATAAAGGTTATTGCAAAAGGCGCGCTTTCAAAATTTGAAAAAGACGACAAGAAACGCTATGCTGTTTCAGGTCTTATAATGGCTTATTACTATCAGCTCAACGACTTAGTGGAAGAGTATTACGATTACCTTTCAGTAGATGTCGAAGAGAGACCGATAGATTGATAAGCGGTCACCCATTTCGGTTTGTCCGAAATACTTAATAATTCGGAGGTGTTAAAATGTTAAAACTCAGTTTACAGTTTTTCGCTCATAAAAAAGGTGTTGGTTCCACCAAGAACGGCCGTGATAGCGAATCCAAGCGTCTCGGCGTAAAGAAGGCAGACGGTCAGAATGTTTTGGCTGGTAATATCATCGTAAGACAGCGCGGAACTAAGATCGCTCCCGGAGCGAATGTAGGACATGGCTCTGATGATACCTTGTTTGCTTTGATAGACGGCAAGGTTAAGTTCGAGTATGCTACAAAAGATAAGAAGCGTGTAAGCGTATACGCTGACTAATCATGTACAAAAAAGAGTAGATTTTCTGCTCTTTTTTGTTATCTATATCAAAAAAGGAGAATATTATGTCAATATTAGTTACAGGCGGAACAGGCTTTATCGGTTCACATACCGTTATCCAGCTTTTGGAGAGCGGCAACGATGTTGTTATTGTAGACAATCTTTCTAACAGTAAAATTTGCGTTCTCGACAGAATTAAGCAGATATGCGGAAAAAGACCTGAATTTCACAAGGTAGATCTTTTGGACTACGATGCGCTTGAGGCGGTTTTCAAGTCGCATCCTGAAATAGATTCGGTTATCCATTTTGCCGGTTTGAAGTCGGTCGGTGAATCTGTAACCTTGCCCTTGCTCTATTATCATAACAATCTGACAGGAACCTTTAATCTTTGCAACTTGATGATTAAGTATAACGTCAACAGAATAGTATTCAGCTCATCAGCTACTGTTTACGGTATTCCCGAGTCGGTTCCGATAAGCGAGGATTTTCCCCTTTCCACAACTAATCCTTACGGTGAAACCAAGCTTATGATAGAGAGAATTCTCAAGGACTTGACAGTCCCCAATCCTAAGCTCAGCGTTTCTATACTCAGATATTTCAATCCTATAGGCGCGCATGAGAGCGGGCTTATCGGTGAAGATCCCAAGGGAATTCCGAACAATCTCCTTCCTTATATTTCAAAGGTCGCATTCGGTAAGCTGGATTGCCTCAAGGTTTTCGGAAACGATTATCCTACCGTTGACGGAACAGGCGTTCGTGATTTTATTCACGTAGTCGATCTGGCGAATGCTCACTTGAAAGCGCTTGAAAGAACGAAAGCCGTTACAGGTATAGAATATTTCAATATAGGAACAGGAAACGGCTATTCCGTTCTTCAGACTGTCAAGGCGTTCGAGAAGGCTTCGGGCTGCACGGTTAAGTATGAATTCGCACCCAGAAGACCCGGCGACGTTGCCGAATGTTATGCCGATCCCACCAAGGCATATGAGGTCCTCGGTTGGAAAGCACAGTATGGCATAGAAAAGATGTGCGAGGACGCCGCAAGATGGCAGAAAAACAACCCCGACGGTTATCCCGACTGATAGATTATATAAAAGAAAAAACTTCCGTTTTGTTACGGAAGTTTTTTCTTATAGCTCCATTTTTTTGCCATTCAGAACGGCTTCTGCCAAATGCTCACCCTCATATCTTAATTTAAGTGAGAAAAACGGACGGTTTTCGTTCAGAAGCTCAAAAAATATCTTATCTCCCTCCCATATGGGAAGAGAAGAAACCTTGCTTTTCTCTATCCAGACAGGCTCTCCTTCGTCACATGGGGAAAGCTCGCCCGAAAACTCATTTGCGGTGAATAAGTGCATATATTCTGTCGGATATCTGTCCGAAACAAATGTGACTATTCCTCTGTAGGAATAAGACAACAGCGTTATCCCGACTTCTTCCTTCACTTCACGGAGCAGGCAGTCCTCAGGAGATTCTCCGCCTTCGAATTTTCCTCCGATTCCAACCCACTTATCCTTGTTCACGTCATTGATCTTTTTTGTTCTGTGAAGCATAAGATATGAGCCGTCTTTTTCAATGTAACATAAAGTAGTGTTTAACATATAATAATCATTTCTTAAAGATATAATTTTTATGTTTTTCAAGTACGAAAAACAAAATCATTCCCAATATTCCGCCCGACACTGTTTCTCCCAAAAATACAGATATCAAATGTATATAGTATGCTTCTTTTAGTCCGTATACATATATGAGTATAAAAGGAATGATGACCGAGTTGGAAATAATGTTCGGTATAGGTGCGAGCCATTTGCTCCTGTTTTTTAATATCGAAGCGGCTATAGCGCCGATAAGAGTAGCGACACTTCCGAAAACTATGTCCCAGACGGCGCATCCTGTAAGCAGGTTTGAAAGTATGCAGCCGACAAATAACCCGGGAATAGCCGCAGGGGTAAAATAGGGAAGAACAGTAAGAGCTTCCGAAAGCCTTACTTGAATTGCGCCGCTTGCCAACCCGAACATATGTGAAACATAAGTCAGTACGACATATAAAGCGGCAATCATTGCGCCTGTCGTCAAGCTTCTGATTTTTTTTGAGTGCATAAAAAGTCTCCTTTAGTTTTGTTTTAGGTGAGGAAGGTCTCGAACTCACCGCATAATTTATATCAACAGGATCTTTTATTTCAGTATAGCCCCGAAATTAATGAGATCAAGCAATATACCAAATATAACTCCTATCGAGTACATCAGTCCCGCAATTATCAGATTTTCCTTTAAGTGCTTGTTGGTACGGAACAATACCAATAATCCTACGCCCGCTCCGACAAGAAGCCCCGACATCATAGCACCTGCGGAAATTGCGCCCTTTATATAAAGCTCTGTAATAATTACAGAGGAAGCGCAGTTAGGTATCAGACCGATAATTCCCGCAATAAGCTGTCCCAAAACAGGCTTTCCGATAACAAGGGAAGCCAGCTTGTCCTCACCAACGAAATGAATAAATATATTCAGAACAATTGTAACTATTAAAATAAATATGAAAACATGGACTGTGTGATACAAAGAAGAACGGAAAATACCTTTTTCACATTGGCAGTGCTCGTGATTGCAGAATTCTTCGATCTCCTCGTCATTGTGAAGTGACGGTCTGAAGATAAGATCAATTATAAAGCCCGCTATTACAGCGATTATAAATTTTGTAAACAGAATTATCAGTATGCTTGCGACAGGGAACTTGTTTGAGATCATTACAGGCAGCATCTCATCCGAGGTGGACAGAAATACCGCAACAATGGTGCCCATAGTAATTATCTTTCCCGCATAAAAAGAGCTTGCGAGAGTGGAAAATCCGCACTGCGGAATAATTCCGACAGCCGACCCGATAAAAGGCCCTGCTTTTCCGGATCTTTGAATAGCGGTTGCCAATTTACCGCTTGCTTTGTGTTCTATAAATTCCATAACCAGATATGAAATAAAAAGAAAAGGCAAAATGTGAATAGTGTCTTTAAATGAATGCAAAAGCAAGTGGGGAAGCTCCGCAAAAATTTCTTTAGCGGAATTTATAAAATCAGACATAGAATATTCCTTTGGTTTTATTTGAGTGTAACAGTAATATATTAATACTTTTTTGCTTGTTTGTCAAGTTTTTAGTGTAAAATTCATTGATATTTTAAAAAATTTGTGTTATTATTAGTATATAAAATAATAAGCGGTGATCAAAAATGAAAATCAATAACAATTCGGATTTTAAAATAGAATTGCCAAAATATATAAAATCTCTGATAGACTTGTTGAATTCAAAGGGCTATGAGGCATATGCTGTAGGCGGATGTGTCCGTGACTGTGTCATGGGCAGACTTCCTAACGATTTCGATATGACCACAAACGCAACGCCCGATGAGATGCTGACGGTATTTTGCGAGTACAAGGTGATAGAAACAGGCTTGAAGCACGGCACTCTCACGGTAATTTCGGAAAACATTCCCGTCGAGATAACCACCTACAGAGTGGACGGAGAATATCATGATAGCAGACATCCCGACAAGGTTTATTTTACACGTAATTTGAAGGATGACGTGTCAAGACGTGATTTTACCGTAAACGCTATGGCTTATAACGATAAAACGGGTATAGTCGATTTTTACGGCGGCATAGACGATATAAAGAAAAAGCTCATAATGGCAGTAGGAGACGCAGACAAAAGATTTAAAGAGGACGCTTTGAGAATAATCCGCGCGCTCCGCTTTGCTTCTGTCCTCGGCTTTGATATCGAAGAAAAAACAGCATTTGCCGCAAGTGAAAACGCAGAATTACTAAAAAACATTTCGGCAGAAAGAATAAACGTAGAGCTGAAGAAGCTTTTGCTGGGAAAGAACGCAATAAAAATTCTCAAGGAACATTCCGATATCCTCGCTTTTGTTTCACCAGAAATGTTTTCTTCCTGTACAGAAAAGCTAAAAAAGCTTTCAACTGCGCCCGATGACGTAAACGTCTTTTTCGCGTTTTTGTTGACAGATTCGACAGAGAAAGAGGCAAACGAAGCTTTGTCCCGTCTTAAATTTTCAAATGCGGAACGAAAAGAAATAACGGAATTATTGAGTCTTCAGAAAAAGGATATCCCGAAAAATAAAATTGAAATGAAGTTCTTTATTTCCGAAACGTATATAGAGCTTATCCCCAAATATTTTATGCTTTTGTCTGCGCTCGGCAAGGGGACTTCTTCTGCCGAAAAATATTATGCTGAAATTCGAGATAATAAAGAGTGCGTCTATATCTCAGATCTCAAAGTGAACGGAAATGACCTTTCAAAAACAGGAATTTCAAAAGGCGAAAAAATAGGTCAGGCACTAAAATTTCTTCTTCGTGCGGTAATCAGCGGAGAAGTAGAGAACAAAAAAGAGGAACTTTTGGAATTTGCGAAAAATAATTTTCTTGAATAAAATTTAGAATATATTTATTATTAAAAGCGGTTGAACGGTACCTTTCGGTAAAGCCCAACCGCTTTTTGCTTGCTTAAATTGTATCAGTTGTTTTATTCGCTCTTTACAGCTTCGGAGTACTTGCGGGCAAGCTCGCGGAGCGCATCAAAATTTTTCTCTTTTATCAGTTTATTGTTGTAAAGATTGGAGCCGACTCCTATGCCGCAGAAGCCCATGTTTAAAAAGTCTTTCGCGTTATCCGCATTGACTCCGCCTACAGCAAGCAGCTTTGCATCAGAAAGCGGTGCGCAAATTGCTTTTACATAATCTGCACTTACCTGATTGGCGGGGAAGAGCTTAACGAAATCAGCACCGCTGTTCATAGCTGCGGCGATCTCCGTGGCGGTATAAGCCGCAGGGATCGACACCAATCCTAATTTGCGTGTAAGTGAAATAATCTCTGTGTCGCAGTTTGGTGAGATTATGTAAGACGCTCCCGCTTCAAAAGCGGCTATAAGCTCTTCCTTTCTCGTTACAGTGCCCACGCCGATATACATTTTGTCGCCGAGGGCTTCTACAAGCATTCTGACGATATCGGCAGTTTCCTGAGGTGTTTTTTTACCTGAACGGTCAAAGGTTATCTCAGCTAAGCGAATTCCGCCTTCGTATATCGCCTTCATTGCTTCTACGCAGCTTTCCTTTTCAGCACCTCGGACGATTGCTATGATCTTTTCCTTTTCCACAGCTTCGATTATAGCCTTTCTTTTTGTGCAGGCGTTATAGATGCGCTTTATCAGCATCGAGCCGTTAACCATAGCGTCGGATGCTTCTTCATCGCTAAGGAATACCGCATTTTCTTCTCCTAATAACAAGGAGTAAATATATCGGAGAGTTCTTCTTCCGCCGACATATATTTTCTTGCCCTGAGCAATACGCTTTATTAAATCAACATCCTCTCCTATTACGGCACCGTATAAAAATGAGGATAATTCATCTATACCTATTTTATTTTTAGCCATCACTCTTATGTGGAACAGAGCAGCGTTCAAGCCGTTTTCCTTTGCATATGACGCCCCCTTCAGCACTTCTGAATCCGCAATTTCAAATTTGTGAGAAACCTGTCCTGCGAGGATAGTGTTTGTAACAATACTGTCAAGAAGCTCTCCGCTGAAGGTGGTGTGGAAGTCGAGGATTTCTCCTTCGTCGCTGATGCTCATTATTTTATTGTGTGTACCGGGCAATACAAGAACACAGGCTTCCGACATAGATAAAGATGATACAAGACCGATAGCCTCTGTTTCTTCGCCTCTCATTACGTCTACGGCTTCATTTTCCTTCATTTTCTTGACACCGGGAATAAACAAAAACGGAATATTGATGCCGTCTATCTTCTCAAATCGAGCGTTTTCTGCCAAAGCAAGCAGGTCTGTCGGTAAAGCGATGTGCGGTAATTCAAAAAGACCGAACTCGCTTCCCGCCATTCCCACGGCGACTATTTTTTCTATATCACTCTCGCCTATTCCGCATTTGCTGATAAGAGAGTCAATAAGAGCCTTTGCGCTGTCACAAAGAGCGCCGTGCCCGTTCTTTTTTCCAAAACTTGCGCCAAAGCTTCCCTTGACACGCTCTACGACTTTTCCATCACGGCACAAAAACAATTCTGTGTTGGTTGTACCCATATCCATAACTATGTACATATCAATTTCTCCTTTTGAAGTCATTTTCGGAGGCAGTCCGACGAAAAAATATTAACACTAAAATTATAACATTTTTTCGCCAATTCGTCAAGGGGGAGCGGCGTTTATATTAATTTATGTATTTATGTCCCGAATATAATTTGATATAATTCCTGTAAAAACGCCTGATATAAGTATAATAAAAATATCGACAGGTGCGAGTGCGATGAAGGGAAGTCCTTCGAAAAACGATCCTTGCCCAAATCTGTAAAGATTTCCGTTCAGGAGTATCATTTCACCTATGTACATAACGAGAGTAATGATTGAAGCAGTTACAGAAGGAAGAAGTACGGAAAGTGATTTTTTCTTCTGTAATGTGAATGATGTGACGTAAACTCCTACGGTCATTCCGAAAAGAACAAAAAATACGCTCATAAGAATGGCTGACAAAGGCGAAACGTTTATATCCCCGTTTCTGTAAAAAGCAGTAAAGCAAGCCCAAATGCACATTAAAAGAAAAACAACACTTGCGACTGACTGTATTGTAAGCGCTTTGCATCGGCTTTTGTCGCCCGTTTTTATCATTTCGGCGAAGCCGTAAAAGCAATTCAGAATTGATATTATCAGAACCAATGATATTATGTAAAAGTGAAGCTTAAAAGCAGGGCTGTATTCCCCCATAAGAATATCAACCTCTGTCAGCTTTCCCGACTCAAACACCTCAGGCGTTACGGCGCACAAGGACAATTGCCAATCCTTTAACTGAGCAAAGCTTCCCGTTACCGTTCTTGTAACCGTGACAGTGTGTTCAAATATCAATTCCGATGTGAAAAATATTGCAGTTGAAATTCCCGTGCCGCCAAGCAGAGAATATTTCTTGAAAACTCTGATGAAAACAGGCATAAGCGCAATTCCGACAATCAGAGATAGCGCTATTGGAGTATACGGAATGATATATTTAGGATAATCCTCCGCCTTGACAGTGCCAAATCGTATCATATCTGATATGACCGATATACCCATGTAAAGAGGATAAAAAGACGCGATAAGAATGCCTATACAGGAAAAAAGGCAGTAGGTATTAAAGGTTTTGTTTTTCATTTTGTATCTCCTTTCAAGATGCATTTGTTAGAAAAGCATAAGCCAAAGCAAGCAAAACAGCGAAAAAAGCCACGGCAGAAGCCGCCGAAAGCTTCCGATAAGAGAGTATGTTTTCAATTCTCGGTTTTATTTTGGCACCGCCGAATGTTGCGGAGAAGAAAGCTTGTTTTTCTATCGAGGACAGTAAAGCGCGCGCATATTCCTTCTTTTGAGCCTCGCTGCATTTTTTTAATACGGCTTCATCACAGGCAAGCTCAATATCCGAGTAGAAAGACTTCAAGAAAAGCCAGGAAAACGGGTTGAACCAATGAATGCAGGAAATGAACAACGCCGCTATACGAACAAGATTATCCATACGTTTGATATGTGCCCTCTCATGCATTAAAATGTATTCAAAGCAGTCTTCTTCATATTCGTAAGGGAAGATGATTTTAGGCTTTATTATACCGTAAACGGCAGGGATAGTTATTCTCCCCGATAAATAAATATTATCTTTAAAAAGCTGAGCCTCTTTTATTTCTTTCATTGCGGAAAAGTAAGAAATGATAATTATCAGCAGTGCCATAAAAAACACAGTTATCCATATGAGAGCCGCTGTATCGAATATTTTTTCAAGTAGCTTTAGCTTGTACGTGATAGGGAAATAGCTTTTTGCTCCCATAACATGATTCATCATCGTAAATACAGAAGAGCCATCTGTTTCGTATACTGTAACCGTTTTTGCGGTGAATTTTGATATAAGCGCCATAACGCCATATTTGCTTGAAATGCCTACAGGGAAAGACATTCTTATAAACGGTATCAGATACAGCCATACTGATACACGGCGCGGCAGTTTTTTAATAAGACGGATAAGCAATACAGGTATCCCGCAAATAGTTGCCGCAATACTCATATTAAATATCCAGTAAAATATTTCACCGAGCATAGCTTTTACCCTTTGTCGATGAGTTGGCGAAGGGATTCTATTTCCTCCTTTGTAAGCTCCTCGTCCTCAATTAAAGCGGAAAAAAGGGCTTTTCTTGAGCCTCCGAACAGCTTGTCTATCAAGCCCTGAGTCTCACTCTTACAGACGTCTGCCCTTGAGATAAGAGAAGAACATATGAATCCAGGCTCGGTGCGCTTGATATATCCCTTTGCTTCGATCTTTTTTATTACGGTATAGGTGGTGTTTTTATTCCAGTCGAAGTCTCTTTCGGCAAGCATACTAAGCGCTTTTGCGCTGATTGGCTCATTTGCCCAAATCAATTCCATTACTTTAAGCTCGCTATCAAATAATTTTTGTGACATTGTCATAACCTCCGGACTATTACTATAGTATATACTATCACAATAGTCTGAGTTTGTCAATAGCTTTTTGAAACTTTTTTAATAAACATACATATTGACAAAACACGTGTATTTTTATATAATACAATATGGCTTTACAGTCTAACAATTAAATTTTAAAATGGAAGTACCCAATGAAAACCGACAACACCGAGCTTTTTGAAAAAATGCCTGTCTCAAAGTCAGTCATCACATTAATAATACCTACAGTAATAAGTCAGATAATTACTGTCATTTATAATATGGCAGACACCTTCTTCATCGGTCAGATGAATGATCCTCACAGGGTCGCCGCAGCAACCTTGATAATGCCGCCGTTTATTATGCTGACAGGCATTGCCAACCTTTTCGGCATAGGCGGTTCAAGTCTCATTTCACGTTCTCTCGGTGTCGGCGACACAGAAAAAGCAAAAAAATGTGCAGCGTTCAGTATATGGACCTCTGCTGCCGTCGCGCTTGCATACGGATTGCTTATCTACTTTCTTCGCCCTGTAATCTTTCCGTTTCTCGGCGCTGACGGGAATACATTCGGATATTGTGCCGATTACGTGCTGTGGACTATAGGCGTGGGAAGTGTTCCTACTGTATTGAATGCCTGCCTTGCGCATCTTGTACGAGCTGAGGGATATTCAAAGGAATCCAGCTTTGGCGTTGCGCTCGGCGGTGTTCTGAACATCATTCTCGACCCTATTTTCATGTTTCCTCTGAGAATGGGACTCATAGGCGCGGCAGTTGCCACAATGCTTTCCAATGTTATCGCAACCCTGTATTTTATCATTTTGTTACATAAAAACAGAGAAAAAACTGTAATCAAATTTTCTTTGCGAAATTATTCCTTAAAACGCGGCATACCTAAAGAAATATTGCTCGTAGGCTTCCCGAGCTTCGTGATGAATTTGATGAGTATAGTTTCAAATACGGTTTTGAACAAAATGGTTGTCTCATATTCAAATCAGGCTATAGCGGGAATGGGAATAGCAAAAAAGATAGATATGCTCGCGTTCGCTATTGCCAACGGAATGACGCAGGGCGTGCTTCCTTTGATAGGATATAATTATGCAGCGAAAAATCATTCCCGTATGCGTGCGACAATAAAGACCTCTTTTGTGTACAGTATTGCGGTCGCCTTTGTTGGCGCAGTTTTGTTGTTCACTTGCGCTGTGCCTGTTATGAGATTTTTTATTGACGACTCGGAAACGGTTGCATACGGTCAGAATTTTCTCAGAATTATTTGTACAACATGTCCTGCGATTACAGTTACAATGATGATAGTCACAATCTTTCAAGCGACAGGGCAGAAGGTAAAGCCTATGATCTTGTCTCTCTTAAGAAAAGGGTGTGTAGATATCCCTTTTATGATCATTATGGACGCTATTGCAGGCGCAAACGGAATTCCGTGGGCAACGCCTATATCGGATATAATTGCTATGAGCATAGCCATCATTCTGTTCATTCCGTATTGGAAAAAGGTCAACAAGACGATATTAAACAGCTTTAAAACAGTCGAAATATAAGTAAAACAGACTCCCGAGCTTTGAAGGGAGTCTGTTTTTTTGTAATAGCTAACATTTTCAAAGAAAAGGTTGGCGTGAAAAGCATCGGAGATGCTTGTTCTAAAAAGCTTTAGCTATGAGTAGAAAAAATATCCTCCTTTTGCTATAATAAGTGTGGGTTCGCTAACCGCACAAAAAAGCAAAAGGAGGAATCAAGTAATGAAACTTGACTGTTAGATTATATTAAATTTTTTCTTTCCGATTCTTCCTTGAAAATAGAAGAAAGCTGATAAGTATATACTATCCAGACAATAGATATTACCGCAAGAACTAACCAGAACCAGCCGTAGCTTGACATAAATACTTCATCTTGAGAGTATTCGGGACGAAGCTTTACCTTTTCCGTGAATGACATCAGATAGGTATAGGCTACGTAAGCGACAGATGAAACCGAACCGATGCCCGCCCAAATCAATGAGCGGATTTTAAAGCTTCTGTGCAGAGAATTATTATAGTTTATGTGGGCAGGATTTCCGTCTGAAGAATAACCGACGGTTTTCTTTGCAAATTCCGAGAGCGCAAAGGCAATAGAGAAGAAGAAGCCGATTGAGATAATGCATTCTATAAAGGTGCATACAAAAACAAGATCATAAGCCTGCTTTGCGGAAACTATTCTTTCAATATCCGAATATGTATATTCTTTTTGGAACAGGTCAAGAAAATGAAGGGAAATGATGCTTGAAAGGAAATATGCTATACCGAGCGGAATCGCGAGCTTTATGCGCTTTGTATGATTTCTCATCATAACCACAGCAAAGACCATTAAAGTAGCACTGAAAAAGTCGGGCAGACAATTTTTGTTATCCAAGATCAAGTCAAAATTCAACCATACCGCTATGAATAAAAGAAGAATTGCGATGCAGTTGCAGCGATGTGTGTAAAATCCTGTAATTTCAGCATGCTTTTCACTGTATATCTGAGCGATCGAGTGACCAATCTTATGGTTGGCTGACACTGATTTTATGTAACGGATAAATTTAACTATCCAGATAATTCCTACAATAAGAGTTATGAACGCCGCTAAAACAGAGAACGCAGGATAGTATTTTGCTATGTTAATTTTTAATTGAGATACAGTGCCGAGTCTGTCGCTTACCGATATAAGTGACATTTCGGGTAAGCAACAAGCTACCATTTTCAAAGTGAGAAATATAAGAGTAAATTTTTGCGGAGACTTTACAGAAGCTGACGCTTCGTTTTCCGAAAAACGTGCTTCCAGATAGAATAGCCCCTCAAAAAATGCATTGAATGCGGGGTAAATATATATCAGCTCAATAATGGAATATACAAGCGAGAAAACGGATACAATGGAGCGCTCTGAAATGTGTGTCGAAGAAATAGCGAGCATAATGAACAGAGCAGGAAGCTTGGAAAGCGAGACCCAAAGGAGCTTTAAAAATCCCTCTCGCGCATCATCAAAATGCGGAATTACGTTTGAAATCCTTCCCAGCGCTCTGTAAAGAAGAATATAAGCAATGAAGTCGGGCGCAAAATCAAACAGGCTGATATTTGGTGTAGCTAAAAAGAATGCGGCGGCAATAACAGAGCCGTATCCTATAATACCGTTGTTGTTTTTCATAGCGTTATTTTTTCTTTCTTTTCTTTTTGTATTGTTCTTTGAATTGTCTTTCTGCCTTTTTTTGCTCTATGATGCGATCTTCTATTTTGCTTTCTGTTTTTCGCAAGCGGTTTAAAAAGGCAAAGCTTGATTCTTTTCGCTCCATGTCCTCGTCACCTTCAAGACATATCCACATGTAGCAGGAGTAGAAGAGAACAGCATTGAGAATAAGACAGACAAATCCAAAGAGCATAACAGGTAAAATCGCATAACGGGCAAATTTTGCAAATGCCTCGTTATTAAGCTCTGTGCAAATCTGTAATACGTAATATAAATATATAAAAAGTCTGTTTCTGAAAGCTCTTACACGTATATTTGGAATGTCAAGCTCAAATGCAAGCGTCTCTATTCCTTTAAGGAGCAGAGCAGTATATATAAGCTTGAGTATGGCGCTGAGTATAGCGTAATAAGAATATACCAGCTCTTTGTTTGATACAAGCTTGATATCAAGGATAGTAAGAAATTCAAAAGCAAAGAAGCAAAGCCCTGCTATGCATAGCGGAATAATGGCATATAAGCTGCTTTTAAAATATTTGTTATGACGGGACAAAAGCAATAACGCATACAGTATGAGCAGAAATGAAATTATATCCGTAAATCCGTTATAAACAAAGTTTATTCCTATAACAGACCCGATAAACAGCCACCCGAAGCCCATCAGTTGTTACCTTCGTTTGGGTTCATCCCACAGCACTTTTTATATTTCTTTCCGCTTCCGCAAGGGCAGAGATCGTTTCTGCCCACTTTTTCCTTGCGTACAATAGGCTTTCTCTCAGTGGGCATTTTTCCACCTGCAAAGCCTTCTATAAGCGGCTTGGCAACCTGAACTCTTTCAATAGGTTCTCTTTGCGGCATGACGGTCAAAATCATTCTTACGGTGCTTTCACGTATGTCGTTTACCATTTCATCAAACATATCCGCGCCGACCAAACGGTATTCGTTTATCGGATCTCTGTGAGCATATGCGCTGAGTCCTACAGTGCCCTTGAATTCCTCCATGGAATCAATATGCTCCATCCACTTGCTGTCAACATTTCGGAGCAATATAACACGTTCGACTTCACGCATCATTTCTTCTCCGAAAAGCGCATCCTTTTCGCCATATATCTTAAGAGCCTTCGAAATAAGCTCTTCTTTTATCGCCTCAGCATTAAGTGACGCGCGTTCTTCTTCTGTGTATCTGAAGGAATTTTCATCGGTCAACAGATTTAAGTAGTTTGCGCGCAGACCGTCAATATTCCATTCGAGACTCGTTTCTCCGACAGTGAAGGTATCTACAGTCGCCGAGATCTGTTCTTTTATCATATTGGTAAGAGTCTGGCGCAGATCGGAGCCGTTAAGGACATCTCCTCTTTGATTGTAAATGATCTGACGTTGCTGATTCATTACGTCGTCATACATAAGAACATTCTTACGGCGCTGGAAGTTTCTGTCCTCTATATTCTTCTGAGCGTTTTCTATGGAATTAGAGAGTATTCTCGCGTTTATCGGAGTGTCTTCGGTAATTCCGAGACGTGTTATAGTGCCGAGAAGTCTGTCGCTTCCAAAAAGACGCATAAGATCATCTTCCATAGAAAGATAGAAACGCGATTCACCTGCGTCTCCCTGACGTCCGCTTCGTCCGCGGAGCTGGTTGTCTATACGGCGGCTCTCGTGTCTTTCCGTGCCTAATATGAACAGACCGCCTGCGCGTCTTACTCGCTCGGCTTCATCCTTTATTTCGTCCTTGAATTTCTTATTAAGCTCGGAAAATAACTTTCTTGCTTCAAGAATTTCTTCATTGTCGGTCTGCGCAAAGCCTGTGGCTTCGGCTATCAAAGCGTCATCAAAGCCTCTTTTACGCATTTCGGCCTTCGCCATATATTCGGGATTTCCGCCGAGCATAATATCGGTACCGCGTCCCGCCATGTTTGTCGAAATAGTAACAGCGCCTTCTTTTCCTGCCTGTGCTACTATCTCTGCTTCACGCTCGTGATATTTAGCGTTGAGGACGGTATGGGGAATGCCGTTGTGCTTGAGCATTTTTGAAAGCTCTTCGGATTTATCTATAGATACAGTTCCGACAAGCACGGGCTGTCCCTTTTCGTGACATTCCTTTATCTGATTTATAATGGCACTGTATTTTCCTCTTTTTGTAGGGTATACAACATCATCGTGATCCTTACGTATCATAGGTCTGTTTGTAGGTATTTCAACTACGTCAAGACGGTAAATTTCACGGAATTCGCTTTCTTCGGTAAGAGCTGTACCCGTCATTCCCGAGAGCTTTGAATACATTCTGAAATAGTTCTGGAATGTAATTGTAGCAAGAGTTTTTGACTCTTTTTCGATTTTGACGTTTTCTTTCGCCTCAATTGCCTGATGCAGTCCGTCATTATAACGGCGTCCGGGCA
>SVQV01000014.1 GCA_015065175.1 Oscillospiraceae bacterium
TCAGCAAAGCACCTGGACAGACGAGCGTTCCCTCAATTCTGACATTTTTTATGATCTCTCCGTCGCACGCCCCATCGTTTTTCAAATAGAACAGCCATTCCGTTACGGGATAGCTGCGGTATTCGGTGTACTCGGCACAAATGGATAGGCCCCTCTTATCCCGTCCCTTGATAATATACTGTACGGTATCGGCAGTGACCCTGCTTTCCACCGTAGGAGAAAAGGATTCGGGTATCCCCCGTATCGTTACGCCTCCATAGGAAAAACAGAGCGGAACATCTTCAAAGGATGTGAATGTAAGGATGTCGGCCACCATCCTCATATCCTTTTTTGTCACCTTGTTACGATCCAACATTTTCAGCCCCTCCTTTTGCAAACTAATATCTACGATCTATGCCGTTATGCGCCAACACAAAGAAGCACGACGGATGCGATGCCAAAGCCTACGCCGATCCACTGCTTCCCCGTAAGGCGCTCTCGGAATATGAGAAACGCCGCAAGCGTCGTAAGCAGGAGTCCTCCTCCGTTGACGATCGGAAAAAAGACCGCACTATCCATCACACCCGAAAGATGCAGATTAAGCAGATTATTCACCGCGCAGCAAATGCCGCTGCACAGCATCAGTGAAAGGCAGAGCAGTACCCCGCGTGTATCGAAGCCGCCCGAGCTTTTTCCTTTCATTCTTTTTCGCAAGGCGATGGCTACCACTCCGGAAACGAAGGCAGAAACCGAAAAGGCAAGAATGAGAAAGCCGTTCAGCTCCGACCTGAACGCAGAGCTTTGATGGAGCTTTTGCATCACACCGATCGCCCCCGTAGCAAGAAAGGCAATACCGCAAAGCAGCAGCCAGGCAACGCTTCCCTTCCGCTCCTTCTCATAGCTCGCGTGGGCGAGGAGAAAGCTGATCAGCATTGAAAGAATTCCCAAAATTTCCCATACACCGATCGACTCACCGAAAAAGAAGAAACCCGAAAGAGCTGAAATCAGCGTGGAACATGATATGATAACCGATGTGTAGGAAAGAGGACCGACGCTGAGCGCCGCCATATTCGCCACCGTCTGCATTGCCGTTACCGCGCCGAACAGGAGCCCCAAAAGGGCAGTAAAGGGCGATATTTTTCCTATTCCTCCCCATGCTATCAAGACCACGGCAGCAACCAAGCACCCTACCGAAGAAAAAACGAATATCCTGGCGCCCCCCTCACTGCGGTTCGTATAAATCTTTCTGACCACGTTTCCGCAAAGCGCTGCCGCAAGCGAAATACTCAACAAAAGCGTAGTATCCATTCGTCTTCCCCTTGACAATCTATTGTGTTCGTGATATTATTATATCAATCGAAAATTCATATTTATATGAAATTTATATCATTTTTTATGGTTTTTCAATCATTTGGAGGTATTATGTACGAGCCTTTTTATATTCCAGACATAAGTATGCCGCTGATTTCCACAGAAGGGGTGCGGTATGGAATCACGCACTCCGCGCCATACCGAGTTCCGGATGATTCCGCGGCCGATCCTCTGCATATACACGAAGCCTTTGAGCTTTTTTTCAATGTTTCGGGCAACGTTTCCTTCTCGATCGGCGATCGCATCCTTCCTGTCCCTATGGGCGGTGCTGTGCTTACCCGACCAAACGAGGTGCATAAGTGCATATATAACTCCCCCTGCCTCAACGAGCATTATTGCCTATGGATCAATGCGCCGCAGGACTCGGTGTTTCACTCCCTTCTCATTGCGCTCTCCTCCCCCACCGTCTTTTCCTTTGATGTCCAAGCGGCCGATATGCTCCACTCCCATCTGAGAGAGCTTTCGGAAATGCTTCCCTTGGAAGACGCCAGTGATGCATCCGAGCGGATGCTGCATATTCTATATATCCTTTTACTCCTTCGGAAGAAGGGAATCAAAATGAGCGCTGTTCCCACCATCCCGTCCGAGCTGCAACACATCCTCTCGCAGATCGATGAAGATCCTGCGGAAGTCGGCACGGTTTCCGATCTTGCCAAAGCGCATTTTATCAGCCCCTCCACGCTCAACCGTTGGTTCCGTCAGTACCTGAAGGTCTCACCACGAGAATACCTGGAATCAAAGAAAATGGCTCGGGCAATCAAGCTACTGGATAACGGTGCGAGCGTTACCACAACCTGCTTTCAGTCGGGCTTTTCGGATTGCGCACACTTTATCCGCCTGTTCAAAAGAAAATTCGGTCAAACTCCGTTGCAATATAAGAAAACCGAGAAATAATACTCTTTAAAGTTTGGTGAGTTCGTATAGTGATAGATGACATTGATAGGCTCAATTGTGAACAAATTCGCCAAATTTTTCAACTTGTTTCTTCTGTAGCCAAATTTCCGAACACCGCCTACCTCTTGGTTTTTTACAAAGATATAGTGACAAAAGCACTAAGGAAAGTTCAAGAAGGAAATGGCGAAGAATATTTGCACAAGGTTATCCAAATGCCCATCCAAATACCTGATGTAAAAGAAATCCGAACCAATTTCGATTGACGAAATAGTTCGGATTTGTTACGTTTGGTGACCCGTACGGGAATTTCGCCTTTGGCGAATATTCGCACACTCTCCGCCTGACAAGCGAGCTTGTCGATCTACGAGTGGCGAATGCGAACCCAATTTGCGCCTTACCTTTCGTGAAAAAAAGAATGTTTTCGGTTTTGCGTGAAGATAGGTGAGATTCCTCGTGCGGGGCACCAAAACAGAAAAACGAGATACACAAATGTGGGGGGAATTTCGCCTACGGCGAATATTCGCACACTCTCCGCCTGACAAGCGAGCTTGTCGATCTACGAGTGGCGAATGCGAACCCAATTCGCGCCTTACCTTTCGTGAAAAAAAGAACGTTTTCGGTTTTGCGCGAAGATAGGTGAGATTCCTCGTACGGGGCACCAAAACAGAAAAACGAGATACACAAATGTGTATCTCGTTTTTCTGGTGACCCGTACGGGAATCGAACCCATGTTTTCGCCGTGAGAGGGCGATGTCTTAGCCTCTTGACCAACGGGCCTTTTTGCAGAACGTTGCTATTATAACACATAAATTCAAAAAAATCAATAGGTTTTTAAAAAAAATATCGAATTTTTTTGAAATATTTTTTTGAGACTGATTTTTTGATTAAAATTAAAACAGACTTAACACCTAATACACAATAAGCAGATTGACTTTTTTAATTTGTTGTGCTAATATATTAAGGTGAATTTTTATTATGTATCTTAAATGAGCATAGCAGAAAGTATATAAATTGTTGAAAGAAGAATATGATATGAAAATTATGATAATTCGTCACGGAGATCCTGATTATTCTATAGACAGCCTTACCGAGAAAGGGTGGCGCGAGGCGGAGCTATTGTCTCAAAGGCTTATAAAGGAAGATATAGACGATTTTTACTGTTCTCCTTTGGGGAGGGCTAAGGACACCGCTTCTTCAACACTCAAAAAGCTTGGCAAGGAGGCGGAAATATTGGAATGGCTTCATGAATTCCGCGGTACTGTTATTTCACCGTTTACAGGAAAAGCACGGGTCAGTTGGGATTTGCCGCCTTCAATATGGTGTTCTGATGACAGATATTATGATATAAAACATTGGAGTGAGCCTGAGCTTATGGCAAGCGGTAAAAGCTCAACGGTTTTTAAAGAAACAGCAGACGGTGTAGATGCTTTGCTTGAAAGGTACGGGTGGCGCAGAGAAGGAATGGCGTATCGTGGCGGAGAGGATGTAACGATTGCCCTTGTGTGCCATTTTGCTTTAGGTATTACGGTGATGTCCTATTTGCTGGGTATATCTCCTGTTGTGGCGCAAAATAATTTTTTTCTCGCTCCCACATCGGTAACGACCCTTGTTTCCGAGACTGATGCATCAGGTGTCTCGCACTTTCGCGCAATAGGAGTGGGTGATATATCTCATCTTTACATACAGGGAGAGCCGATGTCAGAATCGGGATTGCATCCTTCTTTTGAGAAATAATTTTTTGCTCGTAATTTAATACAAACTTGCCATATAAAAGAATTGCATCTGAAATGTCCGGCTTGCATATGGTGCAATAATTGATAGGGAGAATTCATTATGAAGAAAACGTTTTTTTATTTTGATGATGTGATCTGGCTGTTTCGTGACCTGACACGAGAGAAGCCGAAATCGATCTTCGATCATTTTTATCTGAAAATATTTAAAGAAGCGCATGAAAAATACGGTATGAAGGTTCAGATGAATGTGTTTTACCGTACCGATTATTTTTATGGCATGGATGACTTTGCTCTTTGCGATATGACAGACGCATACAAAGAAGAATTTAAGGCTAATTCAGATTGGCTGAAATTCGGTTTTCATGCAAGACAGGAGTTTCCCGACTACCCGTTTGTAAATGTAAGCTATGAGGATATGATAAAGGATTTTAATAATATAAAACGTGAGGTTGTCAGATTTGCGGGAGAAGAGTGCTTTTCTTCTACAGTATGCTCGCATTGGAGACCTATCAGTAAAGCTGGGTGCAGGGCATTGGCTGACTGCGGTATTAAAATGATCAATGCCACAGGCGGCGACGTGAAGGAATTTGAAGAATCCGATGTATCCCTTCCGTATGGGCATGATTTAAGGCTTTTACATAACAGGCAGCCCGAAACAAAGATTTTTACAAGAATAAGCCTCAATAAAGCTATTTCAACTTCAGTTTGCTCTTACAATCATCTTACCGCAAAACAGTTAGAGGAAACAAATTGCAACCTTAAAGCTATCTATGATGACGAAGTCGGTGTGTATTTCAAGCAACTGCTTACACACGGTGTTGTTGTGAATTTAAGTAAGCTTGAGGATATGGAAGAGGAATATAAAAAAATGCTTTCCTGCGAATTCGCAACCTTTGGCGGCCACGAGCAGTATTTTTATCCCGATTATTTTGACTACCAGCAGAATCACGGCGAAAAGCTTTTAAAAGCCTGTGAAATTATGAGTAAAAACGGATTTGAATTTGTATTTGCTCAGGATCTGATCGAGCTTAATTAGTTTTTCTTATATAATTTAATGGAGAATTTATTACCATGAGAATAGCGAAAAAAATTATAAGCACTACGGTGACCGTTTTGATTTTTGCGATAATCGGCGCCCTCTTTTTCAGAATATGGAGCGCGGACTATTGCCCGAAATCAATGAAAAAACTGTTTTTTACAGAAGCACTGACCGAAGAATACAGGGAAGCTCCCGAAAGCTTCGAGGCTTTCCGTCAGGATATCCGTATACAGTATGATGACAGTAAGGAAGGCTACTTCTTTGCGCTCAATACTGTGCTTGTTCCGTCTGCCGACGCTTTGCAGACATCGGTCAGATATAACGATGTGCTTTTTGAGACCTTGGAACAGGAGTACGGCTTTGCTCCCGATATGCCAAAAGAGGATATGTTCATTTATTCCGCTTTTGCGTGTACAGGCTCTGACGGAGACGAGGGCTATAGCGGAACAGAATATGAGCCGACAGAGATAGTTTATGACGATTTCTGGATGTATACATATGCCAAGCTCTGCTTTGACGGCATAGACCTTGACGGAGTTTATTGGGTAAGAATTGATATACATTTGAATAATGAAGAAAAAACACGTCTCGGAAGCATTGCCGTTTATGAAAACAATGAACGCTACAGCGAGCTTGAGAAAATTAAAATACCGAAATCGGAGCTTCCGAAATGAGAGACGTCTACTATTCTCCAAGCGCAAAGGGTAAAAAAGAGATAACCCTTACTGCTGTTCTTGCGATATGCGCGGTAATTTCTCTCGCTCTCGGTATGGCAGAGATTTTCAGCCGTTCGCTTTTGCAGCTCACATTCGTCGTTTTTATTGTAACTGATCTCTTTTTGTGTATACGGTTTTTCCTCTCCTCGTACCGTTACACTCTTACAGAGGAGTACGGAGATCTTATGCTTGTCGTAACTCAGACACAAGGGAAGAGAATAAGCACTCTTGCCAATTTCAAAATTGCCGATGTTAAAAGAATAGAAACCGCTGACACACCCGAAAGGGTAAAAGCTCTTAAAACGAGCTTTGCATCAAGCGGCTTACGTTATAGCTATACGCTCTCGCTTTCACCGACACATCTTACCTGCCTTACGGTTCGTAACGATTATACAGTATACAGAGTTCTCTTGCAGACCGATGCTGCTTTTGCGGGTATTTTGTGTGACTGCGTCAGAAACTGTCCTCAGACCGATTTTGAAGAATAATAACTGTCATATATAAAGCTCGGCATTGAAAAGACTGTTTATAGCGCTTGATATCACCTTTGCCGCGTTTTCGCTTACTGTGTCGCTGTCCTTTGACGTTACATAAAAGCTCTTTCCGCTTTCAAGTGTCTTTTGCAGCTTTTCCGAAATATCCGTTATATCGGCATCCTTTAAGGCATCATATACGAGAGTTGATGATTTTACCACAGTCGGCACGCCAATAGCTACAGTGGGCACTCCGAGACTCTTTTCGTTCAGAGCCTCTCTTGTGTTTCCTATGCCCGAGCCGGGAGTTATGCCCGTATCGCAAAGCTGGATAGTCGTCGCAAGTCTGTCACAGGAGCGAGCCGCCAAGGAATCTATAACTATAACAAGGTCAAAGTCGCATTCTCTGCATATACTCCTTATAATATAAGAGCTTTCGAGTCCCGTCTGTGACATTACTCCGGGTGAGATAAGAGATATTCTGCTTCCGAAATGAGTTTTGAATATGTCGGGAGATATCTCGGATATATGGTTTGTGGCAGTAATGTATTTTATTGAAAGCGGACCTATCGCGTCTGCTGTCAGATATCTGTTGCCAAGCCCTGCTATAAGCACTGAAATATCCTTAATCTTTTCCTTTTTCGCACTCCTCAGCGCATAGCTTTTCAGCGTTTTGCACAGCACCTTAGACAGATCTTCCTGCCGGATGCTCTGCATCTCCCCGAGATTTTCAAACGAGAGAGTAGTATATTTTCCCATGGGTATTCCTTGCGCTTCGGCACTTTCTTCGTCGCTTATATCAAGCTCGCAAAGAGTTATCCCTGACTCGCTTTCTTCGCTATAATGTACACCTCGCTTCTTTGTGTCGGCTTTGTATCTTTCGAGCGCAAGGTCTGTGTGAATTTCATAATTTTTATTCTGCATCGTTTTTCTCGCAATCACTTTTTTAGGAAGTTTTTGCGAAAAAGTAAAAAAATATACGGTTGGATATATATCGCAACTGCAAATTAGCTTCTGAATTCGTTTTTTATCGAAAAATGTTGTTAAAAACTCACAATAAAACTGCCGTTAAATTGTGCAAGTATACAATGTTTTGTTTTGAAGCAAAATTTTGATTGATATTAAAAGAATTTAGTGGTATAATAGTATGTACGATTAGTATTATATAACATTTCGGAGGATTTCCTTTATGAAGAAAATTTTAGCTTTAATTATGTCTCTTGCTATGCTTCTCTCCCTTCCCGTTGCAATGACATCCTGCGGCGAAGACAAGGACCTGGGTGCTGAAGTTAATATGTACTTTGTCGGTGACGTATACGACTTTGACCCCACAAGAGCATATGTTGATGATGATGCTGTAAAGCTTTTCAACTTGATTTACGAGCCATTGTTCACATTTGATGATAAAGGGGAAGTAAAGCCCGCTTTGGCGAAGAGCTATAAGATCATTGAAGATGAAGAAAAAGAGCTTTACCAGATGGAAATAACCCTGCGTGATACATATTGGAGCACAGGTGACGCTGTAACTGCCGAGGACGTGCTTTTCGCATGGGAGAGAATTCTCGACTGTTCTTTCCAGAGCCAGGCTGCCGCATTGCTTTACAATGTTAAGAATGCATTGGCTGTAAAGCGCGGTGATATGACAATTTCCGACCTTGGAGTTTCCGCTGACGGTAAGCTGCTCACAATTACATTCGAAACGAAAATTGATTATGACGAGTTCCTTCGTAATCTGACATCTCTTGCATTGGTACCGCTTTACAATAAGAGCTCTAACGTTGATAAGGCGAGCGATTATTGGGGCAAGAGAAAGGCAACTATCGTAACAAACGGTCCGTTCTGCATCGATACACTCGACTACAACATGGGCGAGCTTACATTGAAGCGTAATTCCTATTACCGCCGCAGCCCCGAGGCAACCAAGGGAATAAAGGACCAGGTAACTCCTAACCTCTTGAAGAACCAGTGGTATGCAGAAACAGGCGAATGGCTCACAAACGAGCAATATCTCAACCAGATGTACGATGCGTTTGCGGCAGGCTCTATCTTCTATATCGGAGAATTGTCTCTTGCCAAGAGAGCAGAGTGTAAGGACATCGCAAAAGTTTCCGATATCACCTCTACTTATAGCTGCGTATTCGGTCGCAACAATACAATACTTAATAACGCAAAGGTTCGTCAGGCGCTTTCTGTTGCTCTTGACAGAGAATATATGGCAGAGCTTCTCGTGTTTGCGAAGCCCGCTACAGGCTTTATTTCTTACGGTGTTTACGATAGCGGTTCTTCAAAGACAAGCTTCCGTGAGGTCGGCGGAAATCTTATTGAAACAAAGGGCAATATCGATGCGGCTATAAAGCTTATGGAAGAATCGGGCGAGACCTTGAACTCAAAGACAAAGAAGATCAACTTGGGTTATAAAGAGGTTCAGGCTGACGAGGCTATCGCTAACTACATCAAGGGCGTTTGGGAACAGCTCGGCTTTACTGTTACTCTAAGACCTCTTTCCACAGACGATATCGAGATCCTTACAGACCCCAACGATGAGTCTACCAAGATAAACCTTAAGTCAAACGAGCTTCAGGAGGCTTATGAAGCGCTTTCAAGCTCCGCTTCCAAGTGCGATGCGGTTCTGGTTGATTACCAGATGCTCTCCGTAGATGCTTTTGCTCCTCTCTGCGGATTTTCTTCCTCTATGAACGGTAACGGAATTGATATGACCTTGGATGAGGAAGGATACAGAAGCTATGAGTACCTTACTCACGTTTGCGGATATGCAAGCGATGCATACGAGGCTTTGATCGCTAAGGCATACGAGGAAAAGGATTTGGTCGCAAGAGCTGAGATCTTGCACGATGCGGAAGAAATGCTTGTTGAAGATATGCCTATCGTTCCCTTGCTCTTCAATCAGTCCTTCTACCTTTCAAGCGATTCTCTCAGCAAGATAACCGTAAATCCTTACGGACTTGTATCTATGACAAAAATGAAAATGAAGGATTATGAGCTTTATCTCACACCTGAAGAAGAATAAGCCTATCCTTTGATCTATAGAATGTTGGCTGTTTCAGTTAGAATAAGGAGCTTATGCCACCTGCACTAAGTGAAACAGCCACATTATTTATACCCACCACGGAGGAAAAATGAGTAAAGAAACAAATGCGGTAATGAAAGATAAGACCGACATAAAAATATTTGTACTGTTTCTTCTGGATAATATAAACTATCCGCTTGAATATACTTCTATAAATAATCTTATCATAGAAAACGGATATGTTGGCGCCTTCGATTTTGCCGAGTGCTTTTCCGAGCTTTCGGAGCAGGGGCATATAATCGGCGAGGACGTTGAGGGAGTGCGTTATTATATGATCTCGGACAGCGGCAGACGCTTAGCCCGTGAGCTTCAAAGCACTATAGTCGAGTCTGCCAAAAATGCGGGCATCAAAAGTGCTGTAAAGCTGCTCTCACTACAGAAAAGCGGCGCAAAGATATCCGTCAATTATGAAGAACGAGAGGATAAAAAATACTTGCTCACCTGCGCTATTACCGATATGAGCGGGGAGCTGTTTACGTTGAAATTGAGACTTTCCTCAATGAGTCAGGTCAATAATATCCGTAAGCATTTCGAGGATGCTCCCGAAAAAATATACCGCTCGGTAATGTCAGCGTTGACAGGAGAGATAGACTATCTGCTCGATTAACTCTCATTTTGCTCATCTTAAAGCAAAATAATAAAAAATCAGTGAAAATATAACAAAAAAATGGCAAATGTCAAGAAGTTTTTTCAATTTTTTCTGACTTTTTTAAAAGTTTGTCTAATTCTAACAAAAAGAGCTTTTCGGAATTGGCAAAATTGAATATACGTCGGGGATATGTATTTATATAATCCTGTATATAGCGCAATTCATTCGGGGATATTGGATTTATATCTGTCCCCTTGGGAATAAAACGACGGATAAAGCCGTTTTGGTTTTCGTTGCTTCCACGCTCCCACGATGAATAAGCGTGACAATAATATATCTTCGTTCTTTTTCGATTCTTTCCGTAAATGGATTTTTCCATTTCCTCATAAGCAGAAAACTCTGTACCGTTATCGACAGTTATAGTTTTAAATACCTTAGAAAAATTCTTTCCGTAAGACTTTTCAAGCGAATTTAAAACCTTTACCACAGACTTTGTTGTTTTATCTTTAATCTTGAATATTAACTCTATTCTTGTTTTACGCTCTGTAAGCACAAGAAGAACGTTTCCTTTTTCTCTCGTTCCTATAACTGTGTCCATTTCCCAATGTCCAAACTCAATACGCTCCAACACAGACAAAGGGCGTTCTTCTATCGTTGCACCCTTTATTATTTTCTTTTGCTCTTTTCTCTTATGGGCTTGCTTTTTGTTTTTCTTACGGAGCAGATGCTTATTAGAGAGATTAGGAAAAACGCCATTTTCAATATAGCTATAAAGAGTAGCACGGCAGACCTTTGTTTTAAAATTTAGATTATGCTCTTTGATATACCCTAAGACCGCTTCGGGCGAATAATGCTCTTGGATTATCATATGCTCTACAAAATGCACGAAGTCCCAATCATTACCGAGCTTTAGAGGACAGCCCTTTGCAGTATTATTATAGTCGGTCACCTTTTGCGCTTTATCCGCAGAATATTTTTTTGTTTCAGTCAAGTCGGTATTTGTATGCATGTAATAACCCTTTCTCAGCTCTGTATATACTGCCCTTTCGCAATAGCCTATTATTTTAGCTATTTCTTTTACAGGGACTCCGCTATTGTAGAGGACTTCTATTTTTCCTCTTGTCAGCATTGTCATATTTTTATTCTTTTTCACGTTTTTCACTCTCCTTTTTTTCGCCTTATTTCTTTAAAAGGCAGTTATGCGACACCTTGTCTTTGACGAGTGCCCTCGCTGCGCTCGGGCAGTCGGTGTCGCATAACTGCCGAACCTACTCACCTACCTACTCACACACTTACACAATTATTTTTTCGGGATAAAAACGGAAGATGTCTCCGCTAGCTCGCTTTGCGGGGTACATCTTCCGTTTTTGTTTTTATCTTATCACGGGGGATATGGGGTAAAAAGTTAGTTTGAACTTGGCTATTGTGTTTAATATTGCTATCGCATTGTTACTGATTGAAACAATGCTTTGTTTTTTTTAGATAGTTTGCTTTTGACTTTTGTGTTTATTTTTGCTCTCGCAAATGTTACGGCAGTAAAACATTGTTATGTGGTTTACCATAATGCCCCAACCTTGCACAACTCAACCCAGTAGTATTTTTTTCGGGAGACGAAAAAAATCTCCACTGGGAAAATCTCTGCGGAGATTTTGAGTTGTACAAGGCTGTGTCATTATGGTCTGAGTTAAACAAGAGGGCGAAGGCACGCCCTCTTCTTCCGAAAGAAGCGCATTGAAATTGTGGGATACCACGGGGTGTTTGGTAAAAGTTATTAATTGTCTGACTCTATCAGACTGATGATATAGGCATTAAGAGACAAGCCCTTGCTCTCGGCTTTGGCTTTGTATTCTTCCTTTTTACCCTTTGGAACTCTGACTTTTATTTCTTCGACTTTTTCGGAAAAATATTTGATATTTGCTTTTTTTCGTGCTTCTGTAAAACCTTCGTATTTACTCATTTTTAACACCTCTTAATTTTTTTTGTGCAATTTGTGCAAAATGCACATATGGGCACAGGTATTTTTGTATAATATTTTTGTGCAAAATAACACAAAAACTATTGACATCTGGGCACAGATATGGTATAATATAAGTGTCCTAAAGGGAAGGAAATAATTTAAAAAAGTGAGGTATAAACCTATGAATGATTACTTAGAAAAAGTACTAAACAGTTGGACTGAATTTTGCAAAGGTCACAGGCTCTTTACAGAAGCACTAAAAGAGCTGGTGGACGAAAACAAAGAACTTCGAGAAGAAGTCAAAAAATTAAAATCCGGAAGTGAAAAAAATCTCCGCTAACTGCCATTAGCGGAAACACTTAAGTAAAAAATCCTACCCTTTAGGATATCTCATTATAACACATAAAAAGGCAATTGTCAACAAAAAATCATCAAAAAATTAAAATTGTGCTACACGGCACAAAAATGAAAGGAATTTAAAATCATGAAAAATTACGAAATCAAACTTATCAAGGCTCAGCTCGTTGCAGAAATTGCAGAACATATCGACTATCATATAGCATCTTTACACGAAGTTATAAAATCAGATATGCAATATTACGAAAACTCAGAAGATGAATACAACAAGAAAAAATATCAAGAAAATTTATTAAAATCAGACCTCATAACCAAGATAAAAATCACAGTAGACGGAATTGAACTCTAAAAAATACCGAGAGGAGCGGAACACTCCGCTTCTCTCACACAGAAAGGATAACAAAACAATGACAAACAATGAAACACTTCAAAAATGCACGTGCTTACAAGTAGACGGCAGAGGAAAAACAATAATCTGCCTTGAAGGATACAGAGCTATGATTAACCTTTGGGGACTCCAGAACACAAACGGCAAAAAGACCACATATATAGCAGACAAAGAAACAGGCAAAGTAATAAGAATTTACAAGGGCAACGGAAAAGATTTTCCCACTATCATAAAAGAAGATGAAATGGAAGAAGAATTATATTTAACAGAAAAAGGAGACCAAAACAATGACAATATCTGAAGCAACTAAATTTATAGAAAAGGCGTTCAACACTTTTAACAAGAAGTATTTTGAGGGCGCACTTCCTCAGGTCGCTATCACCATACAGGCAAGCCCCAAGGCTTACGGACACTTTACAGTGAACAAGGTTTGGGAGATATCAGAGGAACACACCCACGAAATAAACATAGGAGCGGAGAACCTCAACAGACCTATTGAAGAAACAATCGGTACTCTAATACATGAAATGGTTCACCTTTACTGTCACGAAAACAACATACAGGACACGTCAAGAAGGGGACAATACCACAACAAAACATTTAAAGCTGAAGCAGAAAAGCGGGGACTTATAATTTCCTATGACAAGCGCATCGGCTGGAGCATTACCACACCGACAGAGCAATTAAAAGAATACTGTAAAAGAGTCTTTAAAATTCAAAGGCTCGAAATAGTAAGACAGGGGATTTTCGGAGCAGACACAAACAAGACAAAAAGCAAGTCTTACAAATACACTTGCCCGAACTGTGACTGCTCTTTCAAAAGCACAAAGGACTTACATCTGATATGCGGAGTCTGCTTTGAAGATAACGAAGATATAAACTTTATGACAAAGGAAGTAATTCAATGAAGCACTTCTTTGGGGCTATATTTAAGAGTTTGGGCTTAATAATAGGAGTCAGACAGGATAAATACATAAAATTGAAATTATGCGATTTCAGCGGACAAGGCAGAAACTCTTACGGCAAATAGAAAAAGGGGAGAATTTTTCTCCCTCTTTTTTTGCGTTTTTTGTCGCTCATTTTTTTTGCGCTTTCGTCTTTTTTCCCTACTCGACAGGCTCGACCGAACCTCACACCTCCCTCTAACCGTTTAGCCATTTTAGACGCGACAAAAAGACGGTAATTGCTATTAAAAAACTGCCGTCTGTGCCTTTTTATTTGATTTTTTTGTTTTTTTACACTATTTTATTGTTTTTTCCGCTTCTGACTTTGTAAAAAACAGATCCTTTCCTATTCTATCAATAGGTATAATTTGGCTATTACTTTCTATAAATACAGAAAACCCCTTTACATACACCTTAGATATTCTATCTACAAAAAATTTAGGTTTTACGCTATATAAAGTATCACCAATCTTGCAAGGCGGTACTATTACACCATTTGAAATAAGATAATCCGCAACATACTCCGTGTTGGGAATTCCGTAATTATCTTCACTTTCCAAAAAGGCTTTATCTAACATTTCTATCAATCTATAACGCATTATCCTGTCAGACTCCTTTCACATTCATTATTATCAAAGAATTGCATTTGTGAGCCTCTATTTATAATATAGCCCACTTGTTTAAATTTGTTTTCTTTTTGATGCTGAGGCTCGTTTTCTTTATCCTTTTCTTTTTTTGCATTAAAATATGCTATATACCCTTGCGCAGACAAAAGACTTTTAAAGACAGGTATCCACGGCTTTTGTTTAGTAAAGAAATAGGGATTTTCATAATACTTGCTCTTTTCAATCCATATTCTGCTTCCTATAACTATACTATCGTCAAAAAGCACCAGCTTATTAACGTAATCGGTATATTCACAGGCTACTTCACACTCGGGAACGTATGTATATATCTCAGAGAGCAGACCCTTGCTATACATCAGCTTTTCGTTTTGCTTAGTTATATATTTGAGAATATAGTCAAGAGAGGACTCTAATTCTGCTTTTGTTATGGCTTGAAAATCACATCTTCCGAAGCGTTTTTCAAAAAATGAATTAGAGACCGTCTCAACCATTTTTCTTTGTTTCGTAGAATAATCATGCCGTGTATAAAGTGTTCCCAACATTTGACCTTCGGGTATATACATAAGAAGATGAAGGTGCCTTCTTTCGCCAATTTCTCCATTTTCAAAACCGCCCATATACCGCCAACCACGGCGGGAAGAAAAATGCTGCAAGCTTGTTTTTATTGCTTTTTCAAAAGACGATTGAGTATGGATTTTATCGTTATAAGTGAGTGTAACGAAATAATTCCATTCATTCATATAAGCCTTCCGCTTTGCTCTTTTCAACCTATTATATAGCTTATTTACTATTTTTCCTTTTTCTATATCTACATAATCAAAAATATCTTCTATTTCTCCGTATTCTTCGGTAACCTTATCTACTATGTAGGAATTTCTTTCACTCTTGGATATATTCTTCTTTAAAGACTCATAATAATAGGCTTCTATTTTTTCTTGCATTTCTGTTTTTATAGAATTTCTTCCTTTATTCTTTGAAGCATATTTCAACTTGGGAACTGCTATATAATGATTTCCGTCATTATATACCTTACATTGAATAAAATTCTGATTGACATTTAAAACACTTTCCATAATAGAAACCCCTTATTTTATTATTTATTTAATTTTCAATTTCATCTGCTTCAAGCAAAGATTTTACAAGATAGCTATTTTGTTTTTTTAATTCTTCAAAGGTTGCTTTAACGCCTTTATATGTCGACATATCGTCAACGCCTTTCTCATACATTTCGCACATATCATTTAATTTAACTTGAATAACAAATCCATCTTTTTCTTTTTCAAACAATGTGCAACAAAAAGTTTCTTCAAAGCCACTCCCCACTTGAAAATTGTGTTTTAACTTTGTTATATGTTTGCAATTCTCACATCTTACCTCGTTCATTCCTGCACACCGCCTTTCTCGTCTGCTTCAAGCAGAGATTTTACAAGATAGCTATTTTGTTGTTTTAATTCTTCAAAGGTTGCTTTAACTCCTTTATATGTAGACATATCATCAACACCGTAGAGCATTTTCTCAGTCTTATCGTAGAAATATTCACTAAAGCAATCTGTTGAGAACCTATCCGAATAGTCCTTTATACACATTATATAATACTTTGCGCTCTGCTTTTCGTCTTCCATTCTTCCACCTTGGACGGCTAAAGTAAGCTCATAAGCTCCGAATGTATCATATATATTTTTGTAATATTTAAATAACCGAGAAATTGCATTCCTCAGCAGATACATGGGCAAGGTATTATCCGAGCGCCAATATCTATATTCCGTGAAAAATCCCTTGAATTTTGACACTATAAAATCATAGGCTAAGTCACCGAACAGGAAGCCCGGCATTACAAGTGTTAAATCGGATTTTTCCGCAATCTCGATAATATCGCACATTTCACGAGCGTCAGCATTAAGACTTTCGGGACGCTGTTCATCACATATAAATCTAATGAACGGCTCAAAGTCTATTGTAGACGGATGACGGTCTAATTTTAGTGAAACATTGAAAAGGTCATTCTTTTGGTTTGCTTCCGTGGAATTTTTCTTGACCTCTTGAAGCTCTACCTTATTTAGTCTTTCTTTTCCTATTTCACTAATTACAAACACACCAAATTCGAATACATCGTCTTTATTTTCTTCAACTATCTTTTGACCGAGACGAAGGATATCAAAATCAAGAATATGAGCATAGTGATTATATTCGTCTCTTTGCGCATTTGTTCTGTGAAACAAATCATTGTCCCAGATAGGAAAATGACCTTGATACTGTATATAATCATCTTCACGTATAGAAAGATTAGCAAGAATAAGAGAACTCTCTATGATATACATAAAATAAGCCTTAGTGTATGTTTCAATCATATCCGTGAGTTTTTCGGTTCTTAAAGCACCGTCATATTCTAAGCCAAATTTTTCATAATCGTAATCAAACAAAGATTTTTGTGCTTTACTGCTCAAAAATCTTTTAGTTTTCTTTTCGACAAAATTTCTACAGGTTGCGAGATTGAAAATCTCGTGATACTTCATTGCTCTTATTATTTCATTTTCAAGATTGATAAAAGGAAAATTCGGGAACTGTAGCCATTTATTTTGCATTATCTTAAGGAGCTTATCTCTGAACATTAAAGCCGTAGAGATAGCCATAGACACCGACATAGTTGTTTTTCCTTTTCCTGTATTGCCAACTATGAGGGAGCATAGAGGACGGGCATTTATAAAGCCCCTGTTCATTCTTTCCATATGATCTAAGTTATCATAGGCGACTTTTTTGCGCCATTTATCAAATATATAAAAGCCTATAGCAAACCACAAGGGCAGGCAGGCTGTCTGATATGCCACAAGCACATCACACAGGAGTCTTACTATCTGATTGAACACAGACAGAAATTTGAACTCACAGGCGAAATAATAATAGTATGCTAAAGCCCCGAAAAGAATGGGGAGAAGGTTCAAATTTACGAGCCACACAAATATAAATGATATCTTATACCATTTTTTTGTGTTACAGAACACAAAAAAGTCTTTTACATAAAATATTGCTATTTTTATGTATTTCTCTATGTACTTCTCAAATAAAACGAGAGCTTTTGTTTTCTCGTTATACGCCCTTTTATTTTCTCTCATAATAAGAGGCTTTATTGCTATACCGAGCATTAAAAATACAGGCAAGAACAACAGGATTATAACGGAGATATCGTTTATTTTCTTTAGTGATACATAGAGAAAGAGCTTGAAATTATCTATGTTTACAAAGGCTTTAAAAAAGACCCTGAGCTTTCTTTCTATTTCGGCTATATCAAAGGGGAGATGTGCCGACATAGAAGAATCGGGCAATTCCAAAAAGGACAAGGAATAGGGAAATTCTATATCAAACAAGGTCGAAAAATAGTTGCCGAGAGACATTATAAAATCTCTTAGGGCATTATAACATCTGACCGCACAATACGGATAAAATATAGCGGTACATGCTACCGAGAACATAAGCAAGGCAGTAGATATTATTATGTAAATTTTGTTTTTTGTCATTTGCTTGAACATATTTATTTTCCTATTCCTTTATTTTATTTAACAATGGGCGAATATCCACATTGCATAAGATAATATAAATATACCGAGTAAGAGAAAAAGAATTCTCAAAAAATATTTTTTGAACATTATTTTTTCCTCTTGAATTTGGTTTTTCGATTTTCGTTACTTCCTGTAAGTGTCCTTATGCTGCTTGCTGTAGACTTTGACACGAGCTTCAAGCCGTCAATCAAAAATGGCAATATAAGAATAAACACAAAAACGCCCATTATTACCATTATGAACTTTTTGAGAGTTGCCATAAATTCATTATACTTATCCGAAAAATCCAAAAAACCAAAATCAAAAAAATCATTGGGTTCTGTATTTGTATTTGGAGGAGACTCCAAACCGCCCACTATATCCGTAGGAGTATTCACTACAGGGACTTTATTTATATCATCTTCAACATCGGGATTTAAATTATCTGAATACTGTCCACCAAGAGTGCGGAAGCTATCTTTATTTATAACGTCCTGTAGCTTGTCCTCGTCCACAAAAAGAAGATCTACAACATCAAAGCCCATATAAACATGCTCTTGCACATAAAAGCCGACAGGGGTAGAATAATCAGCACCTGAATACAGTTTTTCGGTTCTATAGAGGTCTTGACCTATACGGAATAAATATGTAGTACAATCATTTTTCGAATTTTCTTCTACATATTTATAAAATCCGTTATCTCCGTCGACTTCACTTTCTTCTACACAATAAAGAGTTGAAATTCTTTCAGCAGACAAATTTGAAATATCCGAATAAAGAACCTTTTCTACAGGCTTTATATCTAAAACACTTAGATTATCTTCGGGTTCTTTAAAGCCAAACTGCTGAAACTTTTGCCACCAATTACCTTCGAACGCTTCCATATTGATAAGAGGAATAGCTAACGTTACACGTGTATGAACTTTAGAAGAATTTATTGTATTATATCTGTCATAAAAATATTTAGACACAACACCTTCAGAATTTAACCAAAACTCCTCAAAAGCAAGTTTATTGTAATAATCTCCGACAGCCGTATCTTGATATTTGGAAAAACTTTCTCCGTTCAAGCTCAAAAATTCATCTGCAAACTCCTCTGTTCTGAATTTTTCTATCTCCTTTGACACTATATCTTGCGAGATATATGTTTCATCGGTTATTACACCCTCGTAGGGAATAATCATAGGCAAGCAATCCAATTTTACGACACTATCTCCGTTATAGCCTTTATATCCTGTTTTGTTAGCAAAATATTTTAATGTATAATTTACTCTCTCATTTGCATACAAATTATATGAAAAATGAGAATAAATATCAGTATACCAAAGACCACCTACAATACTATCAGAGTCAACATCACACTTACAATACAAATCAACACCTATATTTTCATTGTAATAAGTATCTCTTTCATCATTCCATTCAAGAATTTTTCCTTCATAAGCGGATAATTTTTCATACAATTCTTCATTGTTTTTTGTATCTATTACAACAATGGGCTTAGTATAGTATTTCTCATAATCCACTTCAATTCCGTATACAACGCCGTAATGCTCAATAAGATAATTGGGAATTGCAAAATATACAGATGTCAATTGATTTTTCCAAGGCAAACCGAGCTTAGAAGTATTTCTATACGTTGTATATCTCAAGTCCAATTCAACAAATTGAAACGTAGAAGCGACACACTTTATTGTCTCAGTATCATCGGCATATAATCTTTGGTATCCTGTAAACTTATACGAACCGCCTATAGGATAATCTTTCAAACCGCCATTCTTATGGTATAATTCAATACCTACAATATTATAGATTCTTTCCTGTGAATTAAGCGCTTTTATAAAGGCTTCATCTACATTTACCTTGAATTTATAAATGGTGTTATCGCTTGTCCTATTTATATAAGTCAAATTATATTTAGTACCGTCTACACCCCAAGGATTTTTAGAATCTACATTTGAAGCTAATTCGATTTTATTCAAATTAGGCATAATCAAATCACCTTTAGGATTATAGATATAAATATACAAGCCGTAAGAAGAAAGATCTCCGTCTCTCTTATAATTCTGTTCTGAGAGCGTTACCACTTCTATGTTTTTCTTATCAGGATCTACAGTATATTTTGCAGTATTTACACGCTTCAAATCTTCGGAAATAGTTGTTTTAGACAAATCTGTATATTCAACTCTCGTTTTTTGTGTTTCAGCGCACAAACAGTTAAAGGCATTGAAAGGACAAGCATTATACAAGCTAAAAACAGTATTAGAATTCTTTTCATTTTTTTCTTTTATCTCCTTTTCTTTCCTTTATCTTTTTTTAAGAACAGCCCCGCATTTTGCAGGGCCATTCTCAACTATTTTTTTTAACTTCACTTTGTGCTTGCACGTGTTACCAAGAAATCTTTAAGAGGCTCTGTACCTTCATTAAGCACAGGATGAATAGTGAAGTTTACATCACAATCATCTTTATATACACCGACCTTAAATGTAACTTTGGTTTTCGCATCAAAGGTTCTCACCATAGAAGAAGTATTATCGGCATACCATGTGTTAGAGTCGCCCTCTATAATACCATAAAGCAAAATTGTGTTCTTCGAAGAATTACCTTCCGTTGTAGAAAGTACATATGTACCCGCAGGCAAAGTTACACTTTCGAGAGTATAAACAATTTCTTCAGATCTACCTGTATCTGCAACAAAGCCCTTTACATTTATTACACCGTATTCGTCAACGCTTACCTTTACGCCGTCTTCGTTTTTACCTGTATCAAAGGCATAATCGAAAAGGTTATCGGGATTTCTTTCATAAATCCACCCCTTAACGTCCATATCCTTATAACCGCTTGAGAGATAACCTACCACACCTACCAAAGCACTTACAGCAAGCACTATTGCTATAACTACAGGCATTCTTACCTTTTTTGTTTTAAAATTTGTTTTTGTCATATTATTTTTTTCTCCTTTTCTTTTTAAAAAATTGTTTTTTTGTGCTTCGTTGCACAAATTTTTAATTGTTCAATTGCTCACAAATAAAGCAATCCTCGCCGGTACACGGAATACCGCTGGATACATTTACTAAATAACCACAGGTAGAACAAATTGTATCTACAGTATGGTCACTACCCTGTGTAGAATATTCTTCACGCGTGGTACTATGAGAACATTGTTCGCCACAACTACAATATCCGTCGGAACCATAAGAACAAACATGTTCTTCTTCAACTTCTATCTCATGCTTACAATCATCACATAAGCCGTCATTATTTGAGTCAACACAAGATGCAAGTGCCGTAGCGCCACTTAAACTCATATCACATATATCACAAGTTTCAACAACATAATGTTTGTTCTCAAAAGCAGAAGCATAAGAATACCTCGTACTTTTACTGTAATGAGAACATTCAACACCGCAACTACAATAACCTGTAACGTTACTATATGAATGAACATGTGTATCAGCTATTGAAATGCTTCCACCGCACAAATCACATTTACGGTCATTATTGTTATCTTCACAGCTTTTTGTACCTACAGTATAATAATATACTTTACACAAATCGCACTTGTATTTATGTATATGATTTTTTCCGTCATTGACAGGAATATAAGCATTTGTTCTATAGCCCAAATGATCACAGGCTACGCCACATGAACAAAAACCATTGTTTGAATAAACATGAGTATGTAATGAACCTGTTGTAGGCGCAGTTGTTACAGGTACATTTGCCGTACTATTATCTGTTGCTTGTGTAGTATTTGAAGAAGAGCCACCGCCATTATTAAAGGCTTCATCTATACTATTTCTTAAATTTGATACACCACCTACCGCAACAGCGAGAAGAACTATTACCAAAAGCAAATACAATATAGACTGAAGTTTGCTACTTTTTCTCATTGATTTTTTTCACCTCTTTTGTTTTTTTAGATTTTTTCGTTTAAGGGATTGACTTTTTATTTTATTTATGATAGAATAAGAATGTCAGATCATCTGACACTGGATAATTTTATTTATCCAAAGAGGGAACATGTTTTTGTTGCCCTCATTTTTTATTTCCTATTATTTTCTGCATATCCCACTTGTTAAGCCTTGTATTAGTTTTCTTCAAAAACTTTTCTTGAATTGGCTTTCCACGCAAAGTCTTTCTAAAAGTCTTTTTCTCAACTCCGCTTACTCCACGGATATCAGGATATTTTTCGATTGGAATAACATCTTTAATTCTACCGTCAGCATAATGTCGACTCGTAATCCTTCGCACTTCCATATTATTTCTATCCTTATTCAAAGCAACAACCCTACGATTATTTTTACTATGCTTAACAAGCAGATGATCATTAACCAAATAAACTCTACCCCTTATATGTTTTTTATTCGGTATTCAAATACACTTCCTTTCTAAAGCCTGTTTTTTAGAGCTTTATTTTTTTAGTCATCATACAAGCCTGCGGAATAAGCAGAAGCGAAAGACGTTTGTACAAGCTCAGCTTTTAACTTTGTTATTTTGTCTTTATTCGGTTTTGCCTTATTCAATTCCTTATTTATTTCGGCACGCAAAGCATTACGATGAGGACCGTACAAAGCATAATGCTTATCTTCTAAAGCACTAAGCCTTTTGCTTTCCTTTTCTTTCAAAGCGGAAGTCTTTTGATATTTTTTTGCTTGTTTTTCGGAAGATTTTTCCTCATAATTTTGATATTCAAAAAATAGACCATACTTCATACCCCTGTAATTCTCACGCATACCGTTAGTTAAAACTTTACCTTTTTTATTCTTCTTTACCGTTTTATCCCAACCATATTTATTACAAGTAGAATGAGCTTTATCAGACTTATGAACACCGTCTTTTCCAAATACCTTTAAATTATCCCGAAAAATCTTTCTTCCAAAAGAGACTCCGCTTTTAAATATCTTGCTTGCTATTTAAAACACCTCTCTTAAATGTTTTTTTAATTAAAGAAAACCAAGCTTTTTGTGTGTCTTCACAAGCCGATTGAATTTCCTATCGGTCTTCATTCGCTTATGAACATCAACAGGGTTCATCTTTCTGCTACGTGCAAACCTTGCAGCCATAAGCGCCTCTTTCTTTTCCTTAGGCTTTAATTTGATGCCATATTCCAAAGCCTTGTTCATTCCGTCAACAACACCTTGTTTATACTGTTCTCTGCCATCATAATTATAATTATCTGAAGAAGAAACAACACGTTTATTCCTGTATATTTTTTCTGCCAAACATCACACCCCCTATCCTTGTTTCACAAAACATGTGGTATATCTTTCAACAAACTTGCAAGTTTTGTTTTGACAAACCTTTTCAGTGTTACAGCTCAAAGTGTGCCACGTTCTTTCACATTCTTCATACTTTGCGCATTCCTTGCAACGCTCACACACCTTAAGTACATAACGATCATTCACTTTATTTTATACCTAAAATGACATATCCTTCCTTGCAATATTCAGGATCATTCAAAATATGAACTATTTTAGCAACTAAAAATCTACCTGTATATTTACCTTCACAATATTCTTCAAAAACAATATAATCACCAAGTTTATAACCCCTATCATTAAAACGAACATCAAATGTCTTTATACCTTTTGCAATTGCTAAAAAATATTCAGGTAATATTTTTAAACGATGTATCATAAAACTCATTTCTCAAGTACCGTCAAAAGCATTTGCTTGTCTGAGGGATTTTCGGGCTTGACCTTGCAGGAATACATTTTGTCACCTTCGTAAACTCTTACTTCGTAAGTGGTATAATTTACATAACCGCCTTCGCTATTCTTCATACTTCCGTCAGTGCTATAAAGGTCTACACTCTTAGCGTCACCGAATACGATTGAAAGAAGCTCGTAGCCTTTTCTGTCAGGAGGAACAAGCGAAATTTCTGCCTCCCTTCCTCTTATCTTGCCTTTAGTAAAATAAGAGTCATAAACCTTTCCTGTGCGCTTGCTCTTAAAAGGTCTGCGATATACCTTCAAGCCTGTAAACTCTGCCTTGTCTTCTTCGATGATTTCATCATCATCAAAGCCTTCAAGCTCTGCAACCTCTTCCGCATAGGTCTTTTCCTTAACTTCTACGACCTCAGCCGAAGCCCCTGCTGCGCCTACTCCTTCCAAAACTTCTTTTCCGTTAACATTCTTTTCGTTTGCCATTTTAAATCTCCTTTTCTTTTGTTTTTTTCTTGGCTAAAACTGAAAATTTCGCAATCCTCTTTGTTTCTTTGGACTGCAAATACATTATAGAACAAACAATATAACAAAAAAATTAACAAAACTCTTGACAAAATTTAAATGTTGTTGTATTATATGTTTAAGTGTTCGTGGGTTGTTGAATATGAATGAAAATGATAACAAACTAACTTTTTTATTGGAAGAATTGCAACAAGGCAAAAAAAGTGTTTTCTCTGCAATTGAGCAGGATTTCTCTCCGCTTATCCACTCTTTGATCTTTAAATATGCGAAAGAGGCAGACGAGAGAGAGAGCTTACAGGAAGCGAGACTTGCGTTTTATAATGCCGCAATGTCATACGATTTGACACAGAAAAAGGTCAGCTTTGGATTATACGCTAAGATTTGTATCAGCAATGCGCTAATATCTGATGCGAGAAAAAGAAGTAAAAACAAAGGTCAGGTTTTCTCTCTTGATGAGATAGAGGAAAGCGGAAGCTACCGTACATATTTTCCCGAGGAAAGCTATGACCTGTCCGAGCAGTTAATAGAAAATGAGGATACGGAATACCTTTATAAAAAGGCGGCGTTGGTGCTTTCCGCTTATGAAGCAAAGGTCTTTGATCTGTATATCAAGGGCTTTACTACTTCGGGGATAGCGCAGAGCTTGGGCAAGACAGAGAAGTCTGTCAGCAATGCTTTGGCTCGAATGACGTCAAAGCTCCGTGTCATATTAAAATAGTTTATATGCCCCAGTAGCTTAAGGGAGAGCGTTGTTTTCAAAGGCGTCGGTTGGAATCCGTCTAAGGGCAAAAATTATAACCAATTTAAGTGAGGTAAAACACAATGTACGAGGACAAAACATTAACGTGCAAAGACTGCGGTAACGAGTTTATTTTCTCAGCAGGCGAGCAGGAATTCTATGCAGAGAAGGGCTTCCAGAACGAGCCCCAGAGATGCAAGGCATGCCGCGATGCGAAGAAGAACAGTGCCAAAGGTGCAAGAGAAATGTTTACTACAGTTTGCGCTGAGTGTGGTAAGGAAGCGAAAGTGCCCTTTAATCCGACCGAAGGCAAAGCCGTATATTGCAGCGAGTGCTACGCAGCAAGAAAGGCTAACTAATGCATTTCTAAAAAAAGAAGCCGAAAAGGCTTCTTTTTTTATTGAACGATTAGGTTCTTACGCTTTTACATACCATAATGGGATGTTTTCATTATACCATAATGGTATAATAATGTCAAGAGTGATATAAAAATGATTAAGACGGCAAGAAGGAGAGAAAGATGGAGTTCAGACTTAAAGAATTGAGAAAAAAGCGAAAAATATCTCAATTAAAGTTAGCGCTTGATTTGAATATGAATCAGAACACAATTTCGAGATATGAAAATCTTGAAAGGGAAGCTGATTATGAAACTCTTATAAAGCTCGCGGACTACTTTGATGTTTCTCTTGACTATTTGCTTGGAAGAAAAGATTATAAAAAATGAGCCTTTTACGGAATTGATTTCACGTAAAAGGCACTTTTTATTGATTTAAGCATTTTTTGAATACAGTAGGCAGTACCCCTGTTTCTTCTTTGAAAACCTTTGAAAAATAGCTGCTGTCGTTGTAGCCTGTGCTGTAAGCGGCTTCGGTTATTGATGCGCCGCTTGAAATCAGCTCCTTTGCTCGCTCTATCTTTTGCTTTTTGATATATTTTGCCGCCGTGGTGCCGAAGCTTTCATTGAATATTCTGTATAGCATATTTCGGCTTATAAAAAATTTGTCGCATAGGTCGTCTGTGCTTATAGGACTTGAGATGTTATTTTCTATGTATGTCGTCAGCTCGTCGATAATGCGGCTTTTGTCGGTTATTATCAGCTTTTTCATTAAAAGGTATGAAGCGCAGCACTCCATTATTTTTACAGAAGCTTCTATAAACGCCTCATCCTTTACTGTCAGCTCGGAAAATATTTCTTCGGCAGAATTTGTGTATTTTGAAATATACTTTATTATTCTTTTTTTGTCATCCGAATAGTTTTCTTTAGTTATTATCTGTCCTAACATGATATACCCGACAAGCGCGCCGTTTATACTTACAGGCGAAATAGCTTCTATCAAGCCCGCGTGACAGCGGTAAATGTTCAGCCTTTGTCTCTTTTTACATTCAAGGCAAGCCTTTTGTGTGCATTTTTCGCAGAGCTTTTCAAACTCCTTGTTTCTTTTAAGGCTTGCGCAGAAGGGGGTATCTGTGTCGGGCATGCTTGCTATCATATTTAAGTCGCTGTCAAAAACAACTATCCGTATTCCCGTAAGAAGATAGAAGTCCTTCATAACATTTGTAAGCGAGTCTTTTTCAAATTTCATTGGCGTTTTTATACTCCTCAGTACGAATTTACCAAAATTTATGTGTAAATTACTATCATTTTAGCACATCCTCGTGCTATAATCAAGTATAAATTTAAAAAGAGGGTAGAAAAATGGAAGCAAAATATTTCTTACTTTTGTTTTTAGGCATTTTGCTTGAAACGACAAAAAATGTGCTTTGCACTAAATTCAGCAAAAATTCACTCAATAGCGATACCGATATTTATAAATTCAATGTATTCAGTTATATCGGCTCATTTTTTATATCTATATTTTTCGGGCGAGGAGCTTTTTCGGTATTTACATTGGTCACCGCAGTCATCTTTGCTCTTGTTCTTAACCTAAACCAAGTATTCTTTTTAAAAGCGCTTTCCCGCGGAACAGTATCCGCGACAAATTTCATTCAAAGCAGCGGATTGGTAATTTCCACTGTCGGCGGCGCTATCATATGCAAGGAATACATAAAGCCATATAACGCTATAGTGCTTGCCTTACTTCTCTTTGCTCTCTTTTTGGCGTTAGAGGTGAAAAAAGGGAATTTGAATAAGCAATGGCTACTTTTTGCTTTTCTCGCTATGCTATTTATGGGCATTATAGGAATTATGCAGACCTATCATCAGTCCTCCGATCATAAGGATGAGCTTATCACCTTTTTGAGAATTGCATTCCTTTGCTCCGCCCTCATGAATGTTCCTCTGTGGAAGGTAAGTGCGAGAAAGGAAAAAGAAACCTTCAAGGTAAAAAGCAGGGAAACAGTGCTCGCCTTTGCATCGGGTGCGTTTATTGGCGTAACACATATAATCAATCTGTTTCTTTCATCCGTAATGCCTAAGATAGTTTTCTTCCCGCTTGTAAACGGCGGTCTCGTTTTCGTTACACTGCTTGCGGGCGTCATCTTCTTCAAAGAGCGTTTCAGTAAAACACAGATCATAGGAATAATTTTAGGAATATTAGCTTTAAGTGTCATAGGACTATAAGCAAAAAAGCGCGTCAGCTTTATACCGATTCGGGTAAAAGCTGACGCTTTATATTTTAAAATTTGAGTTTTTCTACCTTGTTGCGACAGATAGAATTATATTCGCAATAGGTGCAGGGGGAGGTCAGGCTCGGCGCTTTTAACGGAGATGCGTGCATATTGCCGCCTTGCAGCTCCTCGCATATATTCCCGAGAACGTTCTCTATCTTTTTCAGAATGTTTCCCATATCCTCGAGCGACGCCAGCGCTTTGGCGGGAGTTAGCTCTCCCTTTTTTGAAAGCTTTACGGGGATATAGCCAGAGTCCAAGTTCCTGTCCATTGCGCGAAGTATGCTTTCGTCGTTAAGTAAAAGACCGTTGCGCTTGAATTTTTCGTCCAACACCTTATTTATTTCGTCCTCGCTCGGTGTGCTTACCTCGGAGTCCTTTACGTTGGCGTTGAAATATAAAATTCCCGCAGGGATTATCTCGCCACCCTCTTTGCAGCCTATACGCTCCTTGAATGCCTTGTTTTCGGTCTTCCAGATAGAAAACAGATATATAAGCATCTGCATATTCAGTCCGTATTCAATGCTGTCGAGCGAGAAGGATTTTCCGCCTGTCTTGTAGTCAACGACACGGACGTAAACGTTTCCGTTGCTTTCATAGGTGTCAACTCGGTCGATATTTCCGTAAAGGGCTATGCGTGTTCCGCTTTGCGCCGTGAATTTTATGGGCGACGGGGCATTAGCGTCCTTTTCTGTAATCTGAAACTCAAAGAAACGGGGAGTAAATTCACTCTGTGAAAATTCCTTTTGAAGATTTTTTACAAGCAGAAGCACAGCATTGTAAAGGCGGTCGAAAAGATGCTTCATTCTCGGTGTATGCTCGCTTCCGTCGGGTGAAATATCCTCTATATATTTTGCCGTGATATCCTTGACGGCGGAAAGCGTTTCATTTTTGTCGAGGTCTGTTATCCTTTTGCCCTCAGACGAAAGATAGGAAAACAGCCTTTCCAGAATAGCATGCACGAAATTTCCGATGCCTCGTACATCTATCTTTATATCCTCGTGACCGTTTAAGCGCATGATATATCTGCAGAAGTATCCGAAATGGCACTTCACGTAGCTCTCTATACGGGAAGGGGAAATGCTTATATCCGACGGCAGAAGGTTTTTCATAATGTTGTCGGAAAGGCTCTCCTTGTTGGAATAAAGGGATTTCTTTACCGACAAGAGCCTTCTTGCGTATTCGGGATCTTCGGAAAAAATTTCAAAAAGCGCACTTTCGCTTTCTTTTTCTGAAAGCTCTCCTATCATTTCAAAAGCCGCATCCCTTGCCCATATTTTATCCTTGTCGGAAAGCTCGGTGTAAGAGATATACCGAGCGTACTCTCCTGCTAAATGCTTTATGTTTTCAAGCACATATGACGGCTTCGAAGCAGAATAGGAAACAGAGGTGTCCGTATATAAAAGCGTGACGGTCTTTTCTGCCGAGGAGAAGGCTCTGTAAATACAGAAAAGCTCACGGGACGCCTGTTCTCCGAGGTCCTGCTCCAAGTCGAGTCCAAGCTCGGAAAGAGCCTCTCGGTCGCTCTGTGAAAATGCGCTGCTTTCGGTAACCGATGCTGGAAATTCACCTTCATTTACTCCCATAAGATAAATGTGTTCACACGAAGCTCTCAGCATATCGGCAGAGCCGACAGTCACCGCGTCAAATGAAGCGGGTATCTGTCCTATATCGGTCTCGCCGAATGTAATTCGCAGAAGCTGAACGAAATGCTCCGCATTCACCTCTGTGTCTGCAAGCGTCTCGTAAAGACGGTCAAGAGAAGCGCAGATAACGGAATAAAGACGGCGAAAAATGTCGGCATCAGCTTGCTCTCCTTCAAGCTCCGCTTGGGTCGCAAGCTCGTCAAGCCTATCCTCAAGTGATACGCTTTGTAAGAAGCGGAAAAGTCTTTCGCAATGCTCGGAGACAGTGTGCTTTTGAGAAAGAAATTCATAAAAGTCTTCAAGCGGTTCGATAAGCTTTCGCCGAGTCTCGTTTATTCTTACAAGAAAATCTCCGCCGTCATCAGACCTTTTCACCTCATAGCCGCGCGGATTCATATTCCAGTCTATGCCGTCATAAAACCGTTTTCCGTTTATATTCCACTTCTTAGTGTATATTTCGAAGTCGTCGCAATCCTTCTCGTCAATTCCCGCAAGACCGCACTTCATATAGGTGATGACATCGCTTCTGTTGAAGCTCTTTATGCATACGGCATAAGCGGCGTAAATCATTCTGATAGGCGAGAGGGAGGAAATATCTGTGCGAACCGACATAAAAAACGGTATGTTATATTTTTGCAGAGCGGTGTCTATAATTCCCTCGTATGCGGAGGCGCTTCTCGCAAAAATTGAGAAATCACTGTATTTTGCTCCGTTCTGTACCTGTCTCTGTATATCAAGAGCTATAAATTCAGCTTCCGAGTAAGGCTCGGGGCATCTGACTATTCTCAAGGAGTCAGAGCCGCAAACGTCGCCGTCATATGAAGGCAGAGAAGAACAAACGGGAGAGGTCATATTCTTTGCGACGTATTGCATAAGGGGCGAAATGTTGCGTTTGCTGTTTCCAAGCTCGGTAAATTTTATATCTACAGAGCGGGAGCTTGCGTACATAATAAGCTTTTTCTCGCAGTTTTGTGTTTCCTCAAAGCAAGCGCGCTCCTCGCTCATAGGCGGCAAAGATAGGGTTACAGTAAGATCGCACTGCTTCATAATAAGAGAGAGAACCTTGTATTCCTGTACAGTAAAGCTCGTAAACGAGTCTACAAGAACACAGGAGTTTTCGAAAAAGCTGTTTTCCGAGAGTATGTCGTACAGCTTGTCAAGGTCCTCGCTCTGATCGCTGTAATGCTCCTTGAGCAGGGAAGAATACAGCTCGGATATCATTGCAAGGTCACCCAGCTTATCCTTTAGTGAAGCATCCTCGGAAAGAAGCGCGGCATCCGAAAGCATTTTAGGACTCACCGAGCAGGCGTGAAGCTCCGAGAGGGCGGATAACATTTTTTTCACACGTCCGAATTCGACCTTGTCGGATTTTTCATTCAGGAGCGGAAGCAGCTCGCCGAGCGTTTTCCACATTATAAGGGAGCGTGTGGCTTCGCTTGAATATTTGTAGGATATACCGCCGTATTTACGAAAAACAGTATTGGCGAGACGTGAAAAGTTAGTGACCTCTGAATAGAGAGGAGCGCTTGACGGCAAGTGCTCTGCCATAAATTTCTCTGTCGCGACAGTCTGTTGCTCGGGGACTATTATATAGCAATGCTTTTTTTGCAGAACAGCATCCTTCGCAAGTGCGGCAAGATAGGTGGTCTTTCCGCTTCCGATATCGCCTTTTACTATGTGCAGCATCAGTTTTTGTCCTTTCGTATAATAAGGCTGTAGCCCTTTCCTCTGTGAGCGCGGATAGCTTTTGTTCCGTTATGCTCCAATTTTTGCCTCAAATAATGTATATATAGGTTAAGTGAATTGTCGTCGAGCCTTCCCCATAGCTTTTCGCATATGGAAAGCCTGTCCACAGGCTCACCGTCGGCATCTCTTAGAATTTCATACAGCATATGTTCCTTTTCGGTCAGTATGTGTTCTTCGCCGCTGTATATGATGCTGTGCCCTTGATTTTGAGCGCCTGTCTCTGTACGTAGCAGAGTCGAGCTATAAATATAAGCCTGCTCACAAGCCGATAAAAGCTCGTCGGACGTAAAGGGACGGACAAGATATATGACGCCCCTTTCTTTTGGGGGCTTTTCCGAGCGCCCGAAGCAAATTATCCTTGAGTCGCCCTTTTGCGCGAAGGGAACAGTATCAATATCTATAATATATATCTTCGCGCTCGGCGCAAAGGCAAGACCTTCGGAGACAGATGCGCTTTTTCCCTTTTCGATAAGCTCAAGCTTCATCCATTGTGCATAAATTCTGTCGGTAGAAACGATACAGACGTCCAGCTTCATATTCCCTCCGCTAAAATTAAGATACATTCTGATTATAAATATTATACTTTATTTTCCCTTCAATGTCAATATTCAATAAAAAGCAATATACGCAAAGCAGAGGACAATATTTTCAATTGATATCAGCATGATTTTGAGGTAAAATATAACTGTAAAAGTTTTATTTTTAGGAGATATAGTCATGAAAGAAATTTATCAGAAGCTGTATGAAATCGGTATTATTCCCGTTATCAAGATCGAAGATCCCAACAATGCAGTACCCCTTGCAAAAGCATTGATAGACGGCGGACTTCCCGCTGCGGAGATCACCTTCCGTACCGCATGTGCGGCAGAGGCTATTAAGAACATTACAACCGCATTCCCCGATATGATAGTGGGTGCCGGAACAGTTCTTACCACCGCTCAGGTTGATGCGGCAGTTGAAGCAGGTGCTTCCTTCATCGTAAGCCCCGGCTTGAACCCCAAGACCGTTCAGTATTGCCAGGAGAAGCAGATTCCCATTACTCCCGGTACCTCCAGCCCCAGTGATATCGAGCAGGCTATTGAACTGGGGCTTGATGTAGTTAAGTTCTTCCCCGCTGAGCAGTCCGGTGGTCTGGCTAAGATCAAGGCTATGGCAGCTCCTTATGTAAATATGAAGTTTATGCCTACCGGTGGTATCAATGCCAAGAATCTGACCACTTATCTGGATTTCA
>SVQV01000136.1 GCA_015065175.1 Oscillospiraceae bacterium
AATGGTTGCACTGATTGCGGCAATACAGTTAAAATTAACATCAGATAAAGAGGTCTATTGATGAAGGAAAGAAAAGCTGCAAATATAACTATATTTATTATAATGGCAATTGTTTCGATTGCTTTTATTATGCCCGTGATTATTGTCGCAATAAATTCGTTTAAGGGACAGTTCTTTATTTCTTCATCCCCCTTTTCTTTGCCGAATACGGAGACATTTGCAGGAATACAGAACTATGTAAACGGTATAGTTCGTATAGATTTTTTTATGGCGTTTGCATATTCATTGTTTATAACAGTATTTTCTACTGCCGCCATATTGCTCTTTACCTCAATGAGCGCATGGTATATTGTGCGAGCAAAAAGAGGAATAACCAATGCGCTTTATTATTTATATGTATTCAGTATTATAGTCCCTTTCCAGATGGTAATGTTCACTATGTCAAAGGTAGCAAATATTTTAGGACTTGAAAATCCAATCGGCATCATTCTTATTTATCTCGGTTTCGGTGCAGGGCTTTCCGTTATGCTGTTTTCGGGATTTATAAGAGGAATGCCTATTGCCATAGAGGAAGCAGCCGAAATAGACGGATGTAATCCTATCGGTATATTCTTTAAGGTGATACTTCCAATATTGAAGCCTACCGCCATAAGCGTTGCCGTGTTGAATGTTATGTGGATATGGAATGACTATTTGCTGCCTTATCTTGTTATAGGCTCAAAATATAAAACCATTCCCGTTGCGGTGCAGTATTTGCAGGGCGGATACGGTTCAAGAGATATGGGTGCGCTTATGGCTATGCTTGTTTTGGCAATTATTCCTATAATACTGTTCTACGCTTTCTCACAGAAGTATATAATTAAGGGTGTAGTAGCAGGCGCAGTAAAGGGGTAAACGGTGATTATTAATGGAAAAACAGGAACGTTTTGCGCGCGGAGCGGGTATCTTATTGCCGATTTTTTCTTTGCCTTCAAAATTCGGTATAGGCGCTTTCGACAGTGCGGCATATAATTTTGTAGATTTTTTAAAAATGTCAGGGCAGAAGTATTGGCAGATCCTGCCCTTAAATCCGACAGGATTTGCCGATAGTCCGTATCAAAGCAGTTGTGCCTTTGCGGGAAATCCTTACTTTTTGGATATATCAAAGATATTGCCGCATGACACCGCGCATCACTTGGAAACGGAATTTTCTGAGCATATAGATTACTTCGAATTATTTCAAAACAGGGCAAAAATATTGCGGCAGAACTTTTCGGGCATTCCTCAAGAAATAAAGAATGAATATTCAACTTTTTGTAAGGAAAACGAATTCTGGCTTGAAGATTATTCGCTTTTTATGGCAATCAAAGAAAGAAATAATTATAAGCCTTGGCTCGAATGGGAATATGAAGACTTAAAAAGGCATGATGAAGAAGCTATAAAGGAATTTTTGTCTGAGAATAGAGACGAGATAGAGTTCTGGAAATATGTTCAGTATTTATTCTTTTCTCAATGGCACAGCTTGAAATCATATGCAAATGAGAATGGAATTACAGTTATAGGAGATCTGCCTATATATGTTTCCTTAGACAGCAGCGATGTATGGGCTAACAGACAGCTCTTTTTGCTGAATGAGGAAGGATATCCCTTAGAGGTTGCGGGAGTTCCGCCCGACAGCTTTTCAAACGACGGACAGCTGTGGGGCAATCCCATATATGATTGGAACGAGATGAAAAAGGACGGCTATATGTGGTGGAAAAGAAGATTACAGCTTTCCTCTGTTCTATATGATGCCGTTCGCATAGATCATTTTATAGGCTTTGTAAATTATTATTCAATACCGTACGGAGCGCATGACGCAAAGAACGGCGAATGGAAAAGAGGCCCCGGCAAGCATTTAATTGATAGCTGGAGAGATATCGGTAATATAAAAATAATCGCAGAGGATCTCGGAAACGTAACAGATGAGGTAGGCGAGTTGATGAAGGATGCGGGATTCCCGGGAATGAAAATTTTGCAATTTGCATTCACCTCGGGATATGATAACAGACATCTGCCGCATAATTTTGAGGAAAATTCTGTCATTTACGGCGGAACTCATGATAATCAAACACTGCTTGGGTATTTTTCGGTGTGTGATAACAGGGAATTGGAGTTTGCATGCGATTATTTCAATATCGAAAATAAAAGCCCTGCCGCTATTTCCGAAGAAATAATACGAGCAGGGCTTGAAAGCAGGGCAGATATCGCAATTTTTTCACTTCAGGATTATTTAGGTCTTGATGACAGTGCCAGAATAAACACACCGTCCGTTTTAGAAGGAAATTGGCGCTGGAGAGTTTCCGAAAAGCTTTTAACACAAGAGCTGTCAGATAAGATAAGAGAGCGTTGTGTCAAATACGGCAGATAATTATATGTATAAAAGCAGAGCCACAATGGGCATTGTTATAAGAGAAATAATTGTAGACACCGATACGATTTTACTTGCATAGGTGGAGTTTCCGTCGAAAATTTCGGCAAACATTGAGGTTGCGGCAGCCGCAGGGGTGGCGGAGCAGATAAGTATGACCGTCATCACTGTGGGATCGCTGTAACCGAGCAGGGAAGCGCACTTTAATACTCCCCATGCCATGGCAGGAATTAAAAGCATTCTCAAAACCAGATATTTGTACATAGCGGCATCCTTAAAAATACCTTTAAGGTCGATATTTGCAAGCTGTAAGCCGATAATAAGCATCGAAATCGGAGCTACCATATTCTTCATGGAAATCAAAAAGTTAATAATTATAGGCGGAATATACCCGTTTATCGGCAGAATAAAGATAGTTAAACCGATAAGCGTTGATATCGTGGCGGGATTTAAAAACGCTTTTTTCAGCGAAATATATTTTCCGTTACCAGTGTAAATGTAACAGCCGACAGTCCAGGAAAAAACATTGAATACTATTACGTATATAGATGCGTAGATAGCGGCTTCATCGTTTAAAATGCTTGTAATGAGCGGAATTCCCATATATCCCGCATTTGTAAAAATTGTAGCATAGCGGAGAACACGTTTTATGTCATCGGGATATTTCTTGTAGAGAGAGAAAGAAATCAGTGTAAAGATGACGTGGAAAGCAACCACGAAAGCAAGCATAATGCCTGCGCGCGCGAAAACCTCTTTGTCAAAGTCTCTTATATAAGCATGAATTATAAGCGCGGATTGTGTGACATAAAGAGTTAAATTTGATAGTCCTTTTCCGAATAATTTGTTAGACAGTCCGAATTTTGACATCAATATTCCGGGTATGACCATTAAAAGTAAAAGTAAGACACTGCTGAAAAGAGTAACTATATCAATCATTATTAACACCTTCAAAAAAATTATAATGCTATAATTATAGCACAGTTTTTTTAATATATCAATCTTTTAGAGAGATAAAATAAAAATATTTGTGTAAAAATAAAATTTATTTTGAAATACTATTGATTTTTTTAAAAAAATATAATATAATCTATGTGTCGTTAATTTCATTAAAATGAAATTAACACGTGTTGCCTTGCGGCACCACTTTCGAAAACCTGTCGGTTTTCGCACACGCCTTGAAATATGGTAGCTCGTGCTTGCTTGCAAGCAGACAGACACGAGCTTCGTATATTATAATCTATGTGTCATTAATTTCATAAATTATGAAATTAATGTGCGCTGCCTTGCGGCATCGCCTCGAAAATCTACCGATTTTCGCACATTCCTTGAAATATGGTCGCTCGCCCTTGCTGGCAAGCCGACAGATGCGAGCTTTGCGCATTATAATCTATACGTCATTGTGTATATAATATAGATGTTGATGAAAGCTATCAAAGAAATACATTTGCAGAGAGCTGTCGGGTGCTGAAAGACAGTAATGTATGTTCCTTGTATCCACTTTCGGAGTTTTCGGTGAAAGCCGAAGGGAATGCCCTTTACAGCATAAACGAGAGGTCGGCTTTGTCCGACAATTTGGGTGGCAACACGGAGTCATTTCGTCCCATATATTTGGTGACGGAGGACTCTTATTTTTTTGTAAATAATTTTTTGGAGGAAATAAAAAATGTTGGATTTAAGATTTGTCAGAGAAAATCCCGAAATCGTAAAGGAGAATATCAGAAAGAAATTTCAGGATAACAAGCTCTCTCTTGTCGATGAGGTCATAGCTCTTGATGAGGAAAACAGAAGACTTAAGCAGGAGGCGGACGAGCTTCGCGCAAACAGAAATAAGTTTTCTAAAATGATAGGCGCTCTTATGGCTCAGGGTAAAAAGGAAGAGGCTGAGGAAGCTAAAAAGAAAGTAACCGAGCAGTCCGAGCTTCTTGCGGCAGACGAGGCTAAAGAGGCAGAGCTTGATGAGAAAATCAAGAAAATAATGATGACTATTCCTAATATCATCGATCCCTCTGTTCCGATAGGAAAGGATGACAGCGAAAACGTTGAGGTACAGAAGTACGGCGAGCCACTCGTGCCCGACTTTGAAATTCCTTATCACACCGATATTATGGAAAGATTTTGCGGTATAGATCTCGATAGCGCGCGCAGAGTTGCAGGAAACGGATTTTATTATCTCATGGGCGATATCGCCCGTATCCATTCGGCTGTAATATCCTATGCCCGTGATTTTATGATAGACAGAGGCTTTACCTATTGCATCCCTCCCTTTATGATCAGAAGCGATGTAGTAACAGGCGTTATGAGCTTCGCGGAAATGGATGCAATGATGTATAAGATCGAAGGCGAGGACCTCTATCTTATAGGTACAAGTGAGCATTCTATGATAGGTAAGTTCATTGACAGAATTTTGCCCGAAGCGGAATTGCCCTACACATTGACAAGCTATTCTCCTTGCTTCCGCAAAGAGAAGGGCGCGCACGGCTTAGAGGAACGCGGTGTATACCGTATCCACCAGTTCGAAAAGCAGGAAATGATTGTTGTTTGTAAGCCCGAAGAAAGCAAAATTTGGTTTGATAAGCTCTGGCAGAACACAGTAGACCTCTTCCGCTCCCTCGATATTCCTGTAAGAACACTCGAGTGCTGCTCGGGTGACCTTGCAGACCTTAAGGTGAAATCCATCGACGTTGAGGCGTGGTCTCCCAGACAGAAGAAATATTTTGAGGTCGGAAG
>SVQV01000137.1 GCA_015065175.1 Oscillospiraceae bacterium
CAGAGAGACAAAAAATAAAAAGCGGTCCTGTCTTTATAACCAAAACAGGAAAACCGCTCGATAGGTCAAATATATGGTCTGACATGAAAAAGCTCTGCCGCGAAGCAGGAGTATCCGAAAAAAAGGTCTTTCCGCATAACCTCCGCCACCTCTTTGCCCGCACCTATTACACTATCCAAAAGGATATAGTAAGACTCGCCGATATCCTCGGACACAGCAGCATTAACACCACTCGCATCTACACCATGGAAAACGGCGACGTTCACAGAAGACAAATTCAAAAATTAGGACTCCTCAGATGCTAAAAAGGCGTTACTACATAATTTTCATTATGTGGTGTTATCTTTGAATTTTTATTTGATAACACTGATAATTATACAACTTTTGGAAGACAAAATCAAGTGCTTTACATAAAAATATTAAGGAAATTTGAAAAAAGCATAACAAAAACACCTCAAACCGTCTTTTAAAAAAACAAATTTGAGAAAAAACAGAATTTTTTTGAAAAAATCAGAAAATTTTGCTCCTATTTGCAGTTAGATTACCACATAATGAAAATTATGTAGTAAAAAAGGAGAGAAACAGATGACAAAAATTATTAAATCAAAAGTACTGATTTCAGCACTATTTATTGCGCTCTTGTGCGTACTTCTTAGCGTAGCAATAGCCCTGCCGACATCAGCCGAAGAATTAACTCCCACCGCAAGCGGCAGTTGCGGAAATAACGCAACATGGGAGTATTACGAAAGCACAGGCGAGCTTAAGATTTTAGGAAGCGGTGAAATGACAACTTTTGATACTTCTTTAAGAGTACCGTGGTATTCTTATCGCTCGAAGATTAAAACCATTATTATAGCAGATGAAATAACAAGTATTGGCAATTACGCATTTTTTGAGTGCTTTTCTTTGGCAAGCATAGAAATTCCGTCAAGCGTAACGAGTATTGGATATTCCGCATTTGAGAGATGCTCCTTGTTGACAAACATAGAGATTCCTTTTAGTGTAACGAATATTGCTAACAGAGCATTTGCGGGGTGCAGTTCATTAGAAACGTTCACTGTGGAAGAAGGGAACACTAAATATCACAGCGAGGGGAATTGTTTGATTGAGACAAACAGTAAAGCCTTGATTGCGGGTTGTAAAAACAGTATTATTCCGACAGATGGAAGCGTAACGAGTATTCGTCATGCCGCATTTGAGAGATGCTACTCCTTGACAGAGATAGAGATTCCGTCAAGTGTAACGAATATTGGTAATAGAGCGTTTGCGGGTTGTAGATCATTGGAATCTCTTACTGTGGAAGAGGGTAACACTGTATATCACAGCAAGAATAATTGCATAATTGATACAAGCACAAAAACTTTAATAGCAGGTTGCAAAAACAGTATTATTCCCTCAGACGGAAGCGTAACGAGTCTTGGCACTAATGCACTCGCATGGTGCTATGGATTGACAAGCGTAGAGATACCGTCAAGTGTAACAAGTTTTGGCAGAAATGCATTCTATGCAAGCACAAATCTTAAGAGTATTACCGTCGACAGCAACAATCCTAACTTTATGTCGATTGACGGCAATCTGTATTCAAAGGACGGAACGGTGTTAATACAGTATGCTACAGGAAAAACAGAGACAAGTTTTGAAATTCCTCATGGTGTCAAAACTGTTGGTTGCGGAGCTTTTTTGTGCAACAGAAGTCTTGATACTATTATTATTCCTGACAGCGTTATAAGTATTGATCAAGATGCTTTTAGAGAAACGCTAATTACGAGCATCGCAATTCCCAATGGCGTAACGAGTATTGGTAATTATGAATTTGCATATTGTCGTGGCTTGACAAATGTAGAGTTTCCGTCAAGTGTAACCAGTATTGGCAATTACGTATTTTTAAATTGCTCTTCTTTGACGAGGTTAACACTCTTGTCAGAAACACCTGCAACGCTTGGAAGCAGCGCGCTTTCCGGTTCGGCTATTGAAGCAATTTATGTTCCCGCCTCGGCAGTTGACTCCTACAAGTCTCATGCGGACTGGGCTGAATACAAGGAAATGATTTTCCCGTTGGAAGCGAAGAAGGCGACAATTTCGTTTGGTGAATACAAGGTTAAAACTGGAAAAACTGTGAGCGTTACTGTTTCACTTGAAAACAATCCCGGTATTGCCATAGCTTCTATCACGCTCAATTATGATAAGACTGTGCTTACCCTTAAAGAAGTTGAAAACGGTGAAATTTTTGATACTTTGGACACGGGAGTTAATCTTTTATGGAGTGCCGACGAAAACTGCGAAGGAAACGGAGTTTTGGCTACGCTTACCTTTGAAGTGAACGAGAACGCAGAAGCAAAGGATTACACAATAAGTGCTGTAGTAAACGAAGCGTATAATGAGGACTCAGAAAAGGTTGATATTCTCGTTTCGGACGGTAAGATAACAACCTATAAATTTATTTACGGTGATGCTAACGATGATGATGTCATAAGCGCGCTTGATGTACTTCTGCTCAGAAAGTATGTCGCAAACTATGACTACACGACAGGAATTTCGACTGTTTCCGTAGGACTTGGAGCCGATGCAAACGGCGACGGCAATGTTACCGCACTTGATGTCTTGCTTATGCGCAAGTATATGGCAAATTATGACTACGATACGGGAACTTCCTCTATAGTCTTAGGTCCTAAATCCTGAATAAAAACAATTGAAAAAAACGGGCAGGAGATTTTTCGGTCTCCTGCTCAATTGTTTTGAGCTGAGTCTCGGTATGTTACAGTTAACGCAACAAATATGCTGTTAAAATTGAGAAAAATCAGGATTGAAAATATGCAAAAAAAATCGAAAATCATGTCAAAGCCCTTGACAAAAAGACGATAATGTGGTATCATATCTCTAATAGATATCGGGTGCTGAAAGCTCGGCATCTTTTTATGAAAAGGGAGGACGTAGTATGAGTTTTGTTTGTTGTAATGTAAATGAAGTGAAAGCCACACTCGCTCAGAACAAGACTTTGTGCCCCTCTATTCTTACCTCTATCGAAAATAATAATTTTACCGTTTTACCCGGTTTCGTTGATGTTCATGTTCATCTTCGTGAGCCGGGCTATTTTTATAAAGAGAGTATAGAGACAGGCACAAAAGCGGCGGCGCACGGAGGGTATACAGAGGTATGCAGTATGCCAAATCTTTCCCCCGTTCCCGACAGTCTTGAAAATCTGCGTGTTCAGCTTGACTTGATTGAAAAAAACGCGGTGATAGGTGTTCATCCTTATGCTTCTATTACGAAAGGGCAAAACGGCACAGAGCTTTCCGATATGGAAGTACTCGCACCTTACGTTGCGGGCTTTTCGGATGACGGAAAAGGCGTTCAGAATCCCGAATTGATGAAAGCGGCAATGATAGAGGCGAAAAAGCTCGGCAAAATAATCGTCGCTCATTGTGAGGATAACAGTCTTCTTAACGGCGGCTATATTCATGACGGAGAATATGCGAAATCTCACGGACACCGAGGCATTTGCTCCGAGAGCGAATGGGGACCTATCAAGAGAGATATAGAGCTTTTAAAGGAAACAGGCTGTGCTTATCACGTCTGCCATATTTCAACTAAGGAAAGCGTCGCTCTTATAAGAGAAGCAAAAAAGCAGGGAATAGACATTACCTGTGAAACCGCTCCGCATTACCTTCTTTTAAACGATTCGATGTTAGAGGAGGACGGAAGGTTTAAAATGAATCCTCCCGTGCGCTCCGAGGAGGACAGGTTTGCGCTTGTTGAAGGCTTGTGCGACGGAACTATTGATATGATAGCGACAGACCACGCGCCTCACAGTGAGGAAGAAAAGTCGAGAGGACTTGAGAAAAGCGTGATGGGCGTTGTGGGATTGGAAACCGCTTTCCCGTTGCTCTATACGGAATTGGTAAAGAAAAACATCATTTCCCTTGAAAAGTTAGTTAAGCTTATGAGTATAAATCCTTCAAAGAGGTTTAATATTCCGATAGGTGAAAGCTTCTGTGTATGGGACTTGAACAAAGAATACAGAATAGACAAAAGCACATTTCTTTCAAAGGGAAGATCAACACCTTTTGAAAACGCACTTGTATGCGGCAAAATAGTTCTTACCGTGAGAAACGGTAATATCGTTTGGATAGATAAATAATAATTTCGGAGGATAATAAAAATGGCAAAAAGAACAGACTTAAAGAAGATACTCATTATCGGCTCAGGCCCTATTGTCATAGGACAGGCTGCCGAGTTTGACTACGCGGGAACACAGGCTTGTCTTGCCTTGAAGGAAGAGGGATACGAGGTAGTACTCGTTAACTCCAACCCTGCTACTATAATGACCGACACTACAATAGCCGATAAGGTCTATATGGAGCCTCTTACATTAGAGTACGTTGCCAAGATATTGAGATATGAGCGCCCCGACGCAATAGTTCCCGGAATCGGCGGTCAGACAGGCTTGAATCTTGCTATGCAGCTTGAAGAAAAGGGGATACTCGCAGAGTGCGGAGTAGAGCTTCTCGGAACAAGCAGCGAGAGTATAGAAAGAGCCGAGGACAGAGAGCTTTTCAAGGAGCTTTGCCAGTCTATCGGCGAGCCTACAATTCCTTCCGAAATAACATATTCTCTTGAAGAAGCTAAAGCGGCTGCAAAGCGTATAGGCTATCCCGTAGTATTGCGCCCCGCATTCACTCTTGGCGGTACAGGAGGCGGCTTTGCCGACACCGAAGAAGAGCTTGTTGAAATAGGTATAAATGCATTCAAGCTTTCCCCTGTACATCAGGTGTTGATTGAAAAAAGCGTAAAGGGCTTTAAAGAAATAGAGTTTGAAGTAATGCGTGATGCTTATGACAATGCAATAACGATATGCGGCATGGAAAACATAGACCCCGTAGGCGTTCATACAGGTGACTCTGCCGTTGTCGCTCCTATCCTTTCACTTTCCGACAAGGATAGAAAAATGTTGAACGACAGCGCTATAAAGATAATAAGAGAGCTTAAGATAGCGGGCGGATGTAATGTTCAGTTCGCTTTGAATCCCAATTCCTCCGAATATTTCCTGATAGAAGTAAATCCCCGAGTTTCCCGTTCCTCTGCTCTCGCTTCCAAGGCGAGCGGATACCC
>SVQV01000138.1 GCA_015065175.1 Oscillospiraceae bacterium
GCTCGTGACTTTTTTACAGCTACCGACATTTCTTTTCATAGCAACTCGAAACAATACTAAAAGGCTCAAGGAAGTAATTTATACAGCTAATCTTTTATATCCCGTTTTGTTCCTCATTCTATATCTTTCTCCTATTGCTTATCGTTTCGTTGGAGAATATGGAGAGGTAAAAAACGACGATATTACTCTTGGATACAATAATCCAAATGAAACAGCTCTTTATTTAATGTTTTGCTTTTTTATACTTTTGTCGGCTTTCTTTTACTATAAAAACAAACTTACGGTCAGATTTATAGCGGCCGCCGAAATTTGTTTTCTCGCATTTCTTATATATAAAACGGATTGCAGAGCAGTGCTTGTTGTATGTATGCTGGTTTTAGTATATATGCTTTTCAGTGCCGAGCTTTATGTTCAGCCGTTATTCATCGGTGCCGTCTTTATTATTCCTATCGTATATACAATTATCGTTATTTGCTTCCCATCGCTTGCTTATCTTGAATTTATGGGAGAAACAATAGAAAACGGCAGGATGAACATTATACTTGAGTATATTGATAATCTCGATGCTTTCGGACTGCTTTTTGGCAATTTTGAAAAGTATCAGCTGGGCAATATGCATAATGGTATGCTCAGCGTTGTCGCCTCGCTTGGAATAGTGGTATTCGGTGTGTATTTTGCAGCACTGTATTTTGGATATAAAAGAATTTTGCGTGGGACTGTTGGAAAGCGGGACTATATGCCGCTTGCACTCGGTATGCTTGGAATTATACTGCATAGCGTAGCAGAAGCAGCACCTCTGGTATCCGGCTCGGTATATGCGGTATCTATATTTATGATTGCATATTTGGCGGTGCCTGAAAAAGAAACTAACGGAAGTGAAGAAATTGAAAATATTGCATCTTAACGCTTCCGATGCAGGAAGCACGGGAAAAATTGTTTTGGATATCTGTGACGAAGCTATCCGCAGAGGATATGATTGCGTATCCGTTTTTTCTAAGAAAACGAGAGCATCTCGTAGTGATATAAAAGAATATTCTTGCTCCTTGCCATACGAGCAGGGGATTTATCGAAGACTGTCATACGTTCACGGCTTGCATTACGGATTTGCACCGATTTCCACTGCAAGAATATTAGGTATCTTACGAAAGGAAAAGCCGGATGTAGTTCATCTTCACAGTATTAACTGTGCTATGGTGAATATATATCGCTTGTTAGGCTACCTGAAAAAGCATAAAATTTCTACCGTTGTCACTAATCACGCCGAGTTCTTTTATACAGGCAGTTGCCCGCATGCACTTGACTGCGAAAGGTGGAAAACTGGGTGTGGCAAATGTCCGATGCTGCTTTACGCATCCGAGTCTAAGATGTTTGACAGAACTCACACCGCTTGGTGCAAGATGAAAAAAGCGTTTTCGGGACACGAAAGAATCAGCGTTGTATCCGTATCGCCCTGGGTTTATAATAGGTCTATTTCATCACCGATTATGCAGAATATTCCCCAGTCTGTTATACTTAACGGCGTAAATAACTGCGTTTTTGATTACATACCGAAAGAGAAGGCGAGAGATGCCCTCGAAATATCGAAGAACGAGAAAATAATTCTACACGTCACCGCCAACTTTTCCGATCTGGAATCGGACTCCAAGGGCGGCAGGTATCTTTTAGAGCTTGCTCGCAGATTTGAGGGGGAAAACGTCTCAATTCTGGTAGTCGGAAAGCATAGCACAATAGAAAATCTTCCGACCAATATAACGCTTACTGGAAGTATCAAAGACCAAAAAAAGCTTGCTTTATATTATGCAGCCGCAGATATTACCGTAGTGGTAAGTAAACGCGAAACGTTTGGTATGACGGTCGCGGAATCCTTGTGCTGCGGTACTCCTGTTGTCGGATTTAAATCAGGCGGCTCTGAGAGCATTGCTATAAATGAGTATTCAGAATTTCTTCCATATGACAATGTAGATTCTTTAGAATCTGCTATACGAAACAAATGGCTTGATTTCAAAAGCGAAGAAGCCGCAGTGAAAATTTCAAATGCGGCAAAAAATGCTTACTCTGCCAAGGAAATGGCGAGAAAATATTGCAACCTATACGAGAGTATGGTAGGAGAGGATAAATAAATGAAGATAGTCTTTCTTTCCAATTATTTTAACCACCATCAAAAACCTCTGTCCGATGAGCTGTTTCTTTTAACCTATGGAAATTACATATTCGTAGAAACCGAAGCGATGAGCGAGGAGCGAAAGAATATGGGGTGGGGCGAAACAAAAACTCCTGAATACGTAAGGCAGTATAATGAGGAAAAGGACGTGATTGACGCTGCAATAAATAATGCAGACGTGATCATAATTGGCAGTGCACCTAAGAAGCTTGTAGATAAAAGGCTTGAGGACAACAAGCTGACGTTTATATATAGCGAGCGAATATATAAAAAGAAAACACCTTATCTTAAGCTTCCGCTTCATTTTTTGAAGTTCGGTCTATGGTATCGCCGTTATAAAAATCTTTATCTTTTATGTGCAAGTGCATACACTGCCAAGGATTATGCAAAAACGTTTACGTTTATCAACAAAGCATATAAATGGGGCTATTTTCCCGAGTGCAAAGAATATGAAGATATTGACGCTTTGATCGCTTCTAAAAAGAAAAACTCGTTGCTATGGTGTGCTCGCTTTATAGATTGGAAGCATCCCGAAACTCCTGTACGTATTGCGAAAAGACTGCGTGATGACGGATATGACTTTGAGCTTAATATGATAGGCAGGGGTGAAATGCAGGATGATATACGAAATATGGTAGATGACCTAGATATATCAGATAAAGTACACTTGCTTGGTTCAATGACTCCGGAGCGCGTGAGAGAGTATATGGAAAAAAGCGAGATTTTCCTCTTTACATCTGACAGAAACGAGGGCTGGGGGGCAGTGCTGAATGAGAGCATGAATTCCGCCTGTGCCGTTGTGGCAAATCAAGAAATAGGCTCTGTGCCTTTTCTCGTTAAGAACGGTGAAAACGGTTTCACATACAAAGACATCTACGAAGACGAACTTTATAATAAAATAAAAATCCTTTTAGATGACAAAAAAACTCGTTTGCAATTTTCAAAAAAAGCATATTTAACGATAACCGAAGAATGGAATGCGCAAAGTGCCGCTAAGAAGTTTATTGCTCTTTGCGAACAGCTTTTATCGGATAATACAACTGTCGATATATTTGAATTCGGTATTTGTAGCAAAGTTAAAACAAAGTAAATTTCAGAGATTTTGAAAAGTTGTTTAAAAATTGGATATAAAATAGGTAATAGAATAAGAATGTTTGACCTGTTAAATTTAAAAACAGTAAGGATTTATTTATGCACTATATTTACATATCGGGTGCCATATCTGAGTTGCTAAGTGACGCTCTTAGCTGGTCTGTTGCGGGCAACAAGTTCTCTATTAATATGGCACGTGCTTTGGACGAATTGTCGTGTGGCAACTTGTCATTTGTTTCAACGGCAGCCTTGCCAGATAGCATTGACCAGTCATCACTCGAAATATGGAAGGGAAAGCCGCTTTTGATTGCCAAACGAGGCAAACACTTCCTTTTGTCTGAACTAAAATTACGCGCAAGCATAAAAAAAATACTGCGAAAAATCAGGTTATCTAATCCTGAAGAAGACGTCGCAGTTATAATTGAAAATTCTCCGTTCGCCGTCGCAACGGCTGCGGCATCTCTGAAAAGAAGATTGAATCTTCGCCTTTACAGTATTACGATAGATACACCGTTCACCAGAGCCTTTAACGATAAAGGGCTTTTGGGGAAAATTAATAAACTGCTTTTTAAATCCGGAATAAAAGCGATGCAAAAATTTGACGGACTAATCTCGTTTACAGAAAACGTAAAGAAAGATTTGCAAATCGACATTCCTTTTTGCCAATTTGCCATAGGCTGCAATGAGGAAGATATTGCCGGGTGCAAGCCGAATATCACGAGTGAAAGGACTGCCGTTTATGCAGGAACTCTTATATATTATAACGGCATTAAGGAGCTGATTGAGGCATATGCCTTGCTTGGCGACGAATACAAGCTTGACATTTACGGATACGGTCCTCTTGAAGATTTTGTTAAGGAAGCGGTAAAAAAACATTCTAACATCAGCTTTTGCGGCAGGTTTTCTCCCTGTGACACAATGGGGATTCTCTCAAAATATAATCTGCTGATAAATCCCAGAATACTTGATTCTTCTATTGAGAATTTTACTTTCCCATCAAAGCTTATTGACTATATTTTGGCAGGAAAAAATGTTTTGTCATCGGAGTTTAAAACTCTGCCGAAAGAGTATAAGGATTTTATTTATACTATAGATAATGTTGATCCTCACCTGATTTCCGGTGCGATAATACAAATTTTTGCTGATGATGTATCAGCGAGGGAAGCTAGAGCAGAGGCGGCTATCGAATATATAAAAGAAAATCAAACCTACAAAAAACAATCAGAAAGCATTATACGATTTATAAATCAATAATAAGGAGGTGACAGTATGGAGTCCAGGACAAAGAACTCGGTTAAAAATATGACGGTTTCTTTGATAATGCAAGCTATTACGATTCTTTTATCCTTTGCTTGCCGCACGGTGTTTGCCAAGCTTTTGGAAACAGAATATCTGGGACTTTCGGGTCTGTTTTCTAATATTATATCTGTGCTGTCGCTCTCGGAGCTTGGAATTGCAAGTGTCATCATAATCCATTTGTATAAGCCGCTGGCAGACAATGACGAAGACCAAATATGCCGCCTTATGAACTTTTATAAAAAGGCATATAACGCTGTCGGACTATTTATAATCGGTGCCGGACTTATATTAACGCCATTTTTAGATTATTTGGTTAAGAGCGATGCTCCGATACCATATCTGAAGCTATATTTTTTGTTGTTCGTTCTGCAATCGGCAACAAGCTATTTCTTTGCATATAAACAGTCACTTTTGACCGCAGCACAAAGAGAATATATCTGCACGGTAGTGAGGCATATTTTCGGTATTGTTATGAACGCCTTGCAGATTGTGTTCATAACAATACCGAAAATATG
>SVQV01000015.1 GCA_015065175.1 Oscillospiraceae bacterium
CTTCCCTCACGCGGCGTCGCTGGGTCAGGCTTGCGCCCATTGCCCAATATTCCCCACTGCTGCCTCCCGTAGGAGTCTGGACCGTATCTCAGTTCCAATGTGGCCGTTCAACCTCTCAGTCCGGCTACCGATCGTCGGCTTGGTGGGCCGTTACCTCACCAACTACCTAATCGGACGCGAGCTCATCTCTTAGCGATAAATCTTTGGTATATCCGACATGCGACAGATATACTTCATGCGGTATTAGCAACTGTTTCCGGTTGTTATTCCGCACTAAGAGGCAGATTGCTCACGCGTTACTCACCCGTCCGCCACTAAACTTCGGAGAGCAAGCTCTCCTCGTTCCGTTCGACTTGAATGTGTTATGCACGCCGCCAGCGTTCATCCTGAGCCAGGATCAAACTCTCTAAAAATTTATTATATACGCTTTCGCGTTATATACTTCTTTAGAGCTTTATCTTAGCTTCTTTTACTTTTTGAGTTTTTCTCAATGTGTTTTAACGAGATTCCTTTACACAATTTGTGTTCGAAATTCTGTTGTTCAATTTTCAAAGACCGATGCGCAGACAGGCTTTCCTGTCGGCGACTTTGTTATTATACTACATCTTTTTGCCTTTGTCAAGACCTTTTTCAAAACTTTTTTAAGTTTTTTCAAAGTTTTTTTGATGTACTCACCTCAAAAGTGCTTGTCTCTCTTGCGGTGCCCGATTAGTATACCACTTTGTTTATTATTTGTCAAGGGGTTTTTCAGAATTTTTTTGAATTTTTTCACTTTTCACGTAAAATTCAATAATAATATAAAAGTTTTTCAAAAAAACAGTTTATTTTGTTCAAAGTATGTGCTATAATATTATAGATTGATATTTTTATAGACTATAATCAAAAAACTACATATAATAAGAAAGTGAGAAAATATGAAAAACAAGGAAACCTGTTCACGTCTCAACCGTGTCGGCGGTCAGGCGGTTCTGGAAGGAATAATGATGAAGGCGGGAGATAACTGCTGTACCGCCTGCCGTCTCGAAAACGGCGAAGTAGCGGTAAACGACAGAAAATTCGTATCAGTAAGAAAAAAACATAAATGGCTCAACATTCCAATTCTCCGCGGAGTTATCAATTTCATTGAAATGATGATGCTCAGCTATTCGACTCTGACCGCCTCTGCGGAAATGCTCGGAATTGACGAGGAAGCCGAGGAGACTAAGGCTGAAAAATGGATGAAGAAGCATCTTGGAATAAAGCTCTTTGACATTCTTATGGTAATAGCTCTTATTTTAGGTGTTGCTCTTTGTCTTGGGCTGTTCATTTACTTACCTACCTTGGCTGTCAGCGGAGTCGCCTCCCTTTTCGGCATCGAAGAGCTTGGTATCTGGCGTGCCGTTCCCGAAGGATTTTTGAAAATAGCGATCTTCATCCTTTATATTTATCTTGTTTCGCTTATGCCCGATATCCGCAGAACCTTTGAGTATCACGGTGCGGAGCATAAGAGCATCGCCTGCTTTGAGGCGGGAGTTGAGCTTACGCCCGAGAACGCAAAGAAATACACAAGATTTCATCCCCGTTGCGGCACGAGCTTCCTCTTTGTAATGCTCTTTATCGGAATAATAGTTTCGCTCTTTATTCCCGCATCCCTGAACAACATTCTGCGCAGTGTTATAAAGCTGCTTCTCGTTCCCGTAATTGTCGGACTCGGATATGAATTTATTTTGTTTGCGGGCAAGCACCCGAATGCTCTGACAAGAATCCTCTCGGCTCCCGGGCTCTGGATGCAGCGTCTTACAACAAGAGAGCCTGATGAAAAGCAGTTGGAGGTCGCTATCATTGCTATGAAGTGCGCTCTTCCCGAGGAATTCCCCGATTTTGACCGTGATGCTTATATAAAAAAGCCCGAGGAAAGTAAGACCGACGAAGGAAAAGCAGAGGCATGACCGTCACCGAGCTGAAAAAACTGTTGAAGGATGTCTCAGGAGAAAGCGCGGAATATGAAGCACGCCTTCTTATGTCTCATTTCGGCGGATACAGCGCATCTGACATTCTTCTGAAGAACCCGGATTTTTCTTCCGAGGAATTAAAGGGCGCCCTTGAGCGCAGAATGAACAATGAGCCTCTCGCATATATTTTCGGAGAGACCGAATTCTACGGAGAAAAGTATTTTGTCTCACCCGACTGTCTTATTCCCCGCGCGGATACAGAAATAATCGTAGAGTACGCTATCAGGCATTTAAAGAAAAACGCCTTTTTTGCCGACCTTTGCACAGGAAGCGGATGTATCGCCGTTTCAATATTATCTCACCGCCCCGACTGCAAAGCAATTGCCTGTGACATTTCCCGCAAGACATTGGAGATAGCACAAAAAAACGCCGCTCTTAATAATGTGACGGAAAGAATAGACTTTGTTCAGCGCGACATTCTTTCGGAAGGGGCGCTTGCGGGCAAATTTGACGCTGTAATCTCAAACCCTCCTTACATAAGGAGCGATGTGATAGGCATGTTGTCCGAGGATGTAAAAAAAGAACCCCTCATCGCATTGGACGGAGGCTCGGACGGTATGATATTCTACCGCCGTATAATATCGGAATACAGCGACTCGCTTGACCGAGACGGATTTTTCCTGTTCGAGACGGGCTATGATCAGAAAGAAGAAATCTCTCTGCTTGCAAAGGAAAATTCATTTTTCTGCGAATGCCTTACCGACTACGGAAAAAATCACAGAGGCGCTGTACTGCGAAAGGAAGCATAACCGCAAACCAACTATATATTATAATGAGGTATTTTAATCAATGAAACTCTCGCTCATGATAATTTTTGGCGGAGAGAGCAACGAATACGAGGTCTCTCTGCGCTCTGCCGCTGCTGTAATCGCAAACGCAGACAAGGAAAAATACGATATAATAAAAATGGGAATCACAAAAAGCGGAGAATGGAATCTTTACAACGGACCCGTAGAAAAGATAGCTAACGGTGAATGGGTATCCGACTTAAAGAACACTGTCCATGTCGCGATTCTGCCGAAGGGCAATCAGTCAGCTCTCATTTGTCTCAACGGCACAATGAAGCAGATAAGACCCGATGTTATATTTCCTGTCATTCACGGACAGAATTCAGAGGACGGAAAATTGCAGGGTGTGCTTGAGCTTCTGCATATCCCGTACATCGGCTGTAAATGCTTTTCAAGCGCTCTGTGTATGGACAAATCCGCAACCAAGCAGATATTGAAGGATCTTGATATACCCATGGCTAAATGGGTGGACATCAGAAAAAGCGATATAAATGACGCGCTTTATGAAAAGCTTGAAAGAGAGCTTGGATATCCTATGTTCATAAAGCCCTCAAACTCGGGAAGCTCGGTAGGCGCTTCTAAAGCCGAAACGCGAAAAGAGCTTGTTTCCGCGCTTGAATTAGCGGCATCTGTTGACACTAAGATATTAGCGGAGGAATATATAGATGCAAGAGAAATAGAGACCGCAGTGCTTGACGGACTTACAAAGACGACCGTCTCAATGACGGGCGAGATAGAGCCTTGCAGTCAGTTCTACGACTATGACACAAAATACAACTCGGATGTTGCCAACTACTATATTCCCTCAAGGATCTCACCTTCTACAGAAGAAAAGGTAAGAGAGTATGCGCTTAAGATCTTCCGCACGCTTGATTGCAGTGAGCTTTCAAGAGTGGACTTCTTTGTTACAAAGGATGACGAGCGTATCGTCTTTAACGAGATAAACACCCTCCCGGGCTTTACTTCTATAAGCATGTATCCGAAGCTTATGGAAAAAGCGGGAGTTCCCTTTTCACAACTAATCGACGAGCTTGTAAAATCAGCCGTCGGACGCTACTCGCTATGATAGGTATTTTTGACAGCGGGCTCGGCGGGCTTACCGCGCTGAAGGAAGCTATCCGCCTTATGCCAAACGAGAGCTTTGTTTACTTCGGCGACACGGGCAGAGTTCCCTACGGAACGCGAAGCCGTGACACTATAATCCAATATACCGAGCAGGCGTTGCGCTTTTTTGTCTCTCATAACGTAAGCTCGGTGCTTGCCGCCTGCGGAACTGTAAGCTCTGTCGCGCTTGAAGCTGTAAAGCAGCGTTATCCATTCCCGATAATCGGCGTAGTTGATGGGGCGGCTAAAGCGGCGGTAAAAAGCTCTGAGTCGAAAAAGATAGCCGTTATAGGTACAGCCGCCACGGTCTCAAGCGGCTCGTTTGAAAAGGCTGTAAAAAAGCTGTCTCCCGACGCACAGACCTTGGGAGTTGCCTGTCCTTTATTCGTTCCGCTCGTGGAAAACGGGTTTATTTCTCCCGACGACGCGGTAACGCTTGAGGTGGCAAAACGATATCTTCAGCCCATAAAGGATTTCTGTGCGGACACCTTGATTTTAGGCTGCACACACTTCCCCATAATCTCGGAGACTATTAAAAAGGTCTTGCCGTCGGTTACATTGATAAACAGTGGCTATGAAGCCGCGCATGCGCTTTTGGAGCAAACAGAAACGCAGCCCGACAAAAGCGGAGCAGTTGAATTCTACGTAAGCGACAATCCCGAAAACTTCAGCTCCGTCGCCTCAATATTTTTGGGAGAGGATTTTTGCGGCGGTGTAAAAACCGTTGAAATACAAAACTATTAAAATAACAGTGTAAGGAATAAAAAACTATGTCAAAATACAGAAGAGGACGAATAAACGATGCTGTTGCGCAGGAGCTTGCTATTGCTCTGCGCGACGTAAGAGACCCCAGAGTTGTCAACAACTTTGTCTCAATAACTCATGCAGATGTCTCGCCCGACCTTAAAATAGCGAAAATATCATTTTCGGTAATGGGAGATCAGAAGGAAGCTCTCGAAGGACTGAAAAAGGTTACGGGAATCCTTCGCCACCACCTTGCTACCACCCTCAATCTCCGTATAACTCCCGAGCTTATATTCAGCGCTGATAACTCTATCGAGCATGGCGCTCATATCGCTAAGCTTCTCAAGGACATTGAGGATGAGCGTGCAAAATTTGAAGCCTCCCGCCCCGCGCCCGAGGAAAGCGAGACCGAAGATGAGTAACTACAAATCTCTCACGCTTGACGAACTCTGCGTAAAAATAACGGGCGTGAAAAATCCCGTTATAATCATGCACCGCTCCCCCGACGGCGACGCGGTCGGCAGTGCTATGGCTTTGTGGCATTTATTTTCATTACTGGGAAAAGAAGCCGCCTTTGCCTGTGCCGATAAAATTCCCGAGCGTCTTAAGTTTCTTACTGTCGGATGCACAAATAAAGAATTTTCCGATTTTTCGGAATGTGATTTCATATCGGTAGATGTTGCTTCGCCCGCTCAGCTCGGAAATCTGCCCCAAAAAATTCCGCAAGCCGCCTCTCCCGTTCTGATGATAGACCATCATAGCTCGGGCACTCCGTTTGCCGACAATTATATCCGAGATGATGCCTGCGCGACAGGTGAAATAATATTCGATATAGCCGCTCGCTTGAAGGAGCTGGGGCATATAGGCGAATTTTCGCCAAACATGATAAATGCGCTCTATGCGGCAATATCATCCGACAGCGGCTGCTTCAAGTATTCGAACGTAACGCCTCATACACATATAGTGGCTGCAATGCTTCTTGATATGGGCGCAGACTCGGCAGAAATGAACCGTCTGCTTTTTGATAGCAAGTCGGAGGGAGTTTTAAAAGCCGAGGGCTTTGCGTTGAACAAAATGCATTCCTATTTTTCGGGTAAGCTCAATCTCGTTTGTATAACGAAAGCCGACCGTGATGCGCTCGGTCTTGAGCTTGAATTTTTCGAGACAGCCATAGACGTCGTGCGCTCACTTGACGGAGTTGAAATTGCCGTCGCAATAAAAGAGCTTGACGACGGAAGCTTCAAGGTTTCTTTACGCTCGAATTGTGCCGACGTATCCGCGCTCTGCGCAAAATTCGGTGGTGGAGGACATGTGAAAGCCGCAGGCTGTACCGTTAAGGCTTCAAGCTGTGATGAGGCAGCAGAGCTTGTTCTTGCCGAAGCAAAGAAAATGTTCTTCTAAAAGACAACCTTTGTTTACATTACGATGCAAAAAGAGTATTTACACCTTAATCATCCGATAGCACCTGTTTGGGATGAAAACTGCGTGACACTTATTTTAGGCTCGTTCCCCTCGGTGAAGTCCCGTGAGACAAACTTCTTCTACGGACATCCGCAAAACAGGTTCTGGAAAATCCTTTCCTGTCTGTTCAACGAGCCGTTACCGCAAAGCGTAAAAGAAAAAGAGAGCCTGCTGCTCTCTCATCATATTGCCATATGGGACGTTATAGCCTCCTGTGATATTGTCGGCTCGTCGGACAGCAGTATAAAAAACGCCGTGGCAAACGACATCAGCTTTCTGCTTGAAAATTCAAGGATAGAAAAAATCTTTGTAAACGGCAAAACAGCCGAAAGACTGTATCTCAAATACATTCTGCCAAAAACGAACATATACCCCTGCCTTCTCCCGTCAAGCAGTCCCGCGAATGCATCGAAAACATTTTCCGCACTGTGTGACGAGTGGAGAAAAATATTGCTTTAAAAAGGACCTGAATCATTTCAAAACGATTCAAGTCCTTTTGCTTTTTATTATAATTTCTTATAATATGTTATAGATTTTGTGTTTGCGGAAAATCCTGCCTTCTCATAGGCACGGCGTGCGGGGGCGTGACCTTCATCAAGACCTGTAGTTACCTTTACGGCTATAGCGCCCAAGCTTCTGAGTCTGTCAAATATGAACTCGTATTGACGCGGACCTATTCCTCTTCCTCGGAATTCAGACGAGACTGCGTTGTTGGAAATAGTGCCGATCTTTTCCGCCTCGGAATAGACATAGTTGATAAAGCCCGCTATCTTTCCGTCACACTCGGTAACAAAGCAATTTCCTGCGGCAACGTTTCTTCTTATCTGCGCTTCCTTATCCGCATTGCAATCGGGAAAGAACGTGAAGTAAAGCTCATCGCCCATCTGCTGACGGTAGCCCTCGTATATAGCCTTCCATTCATTCAAGGCTATTTTTACCAAAGTATCCGTATCCTCAGGTGTGGCAGGACGTATATTGTACTCGCTCATATTTTTGTCTCCTTTTATACTGTTGCTTTAAAAAGCTTTTGTGCATTCAGTATATCACATTTTTTTATATTTGTAAATATAAAAGTCAAAAAAGGCAAAAATTCAAACAGCTTATATAATTTCTATGCCTGCTATCTTACAGAATTCCGATATAACACCCGAATTGTCGCCATAGGAGATTATGTAATGCTGTCCCATGACCTTATCGGTAAAGTCCTCTGTGTCGGTCATAAGCACCTTGAGGGCGGGGAGCTGAGGCGCGGGCTGAGTCCAGCCTGCTTCCTCCCACTTCGGAGGCGTAGTTCCCTCTCCGACCACCATGTGCATAAGATACTTGCCGTCCTCCACTGCAAGTCGGCACATAGTGAGCTTACCTGTCTTGACCTTGGATACGTTAAGAATACCCTGTGAAAGCTCACCGAATGCGGCGGGTATAACGGTAACCTCGCCGTCTACTATCTCCTTCGGCACGTAGTCGGGAACGCCCGCAAGTACGCCCTCCTCGAAGAACTCGTAAAATTCAAGATAAGCGCCTATCTGACCCGTAAGCGCCTTTACGACAGTCTGAGTTACGTTACCGAGGCAGTCGTTTTCGGGAATCGTGGGAATGCCCTCTCGCTCGGCGAGAAGCATAAATATCATTGCGGGCGGGAAGCCGAGAAGCTTCTTCATGCCGTCAACATCCTTCAAGGATATTGCCTTATACTTTCTCTCGTCAATTATATCCTTAAGAGCGAGATAATAGGAAACTCCGCGTCTTACAACGCCCATATCCGCTTCTTTAAGGAAGTTCCACTTTTTAACTGTGGTGTTTATGACCTCGTCGATCGCCGCATCGGTAACCTTTTCCGCGCGCTGAACAACCTCAAGCATTTCGAAGCACTCTATTTCTGTGCCGACTGTCTTTTTAAGTGAGCAGCCGTCAAACAATGTGCCGTAAAGATGCATATCGCGGAAGCCCATCTGACCTATTTTAGCAGAGCGAAGCTCCTTGAATGCGGCTGCCGCCTTGCAATATGTGATGACCGCATCGGTTCTCGAAGGCTTGCCTATAATATCATAAACATATTTGAAGGTGTAGCCTAAGTCCTTCATAGTCTTACGAAGCGCGCTTGTTCCTGCCTGATCGGCGGTGGTGACGAGTCTGCCGTCATTCTCTATCCATCCGCAAAGTCCCCAAAGAACCATAGGAACATTACGGTACTGCTCCGCAACCTTTATAACCGCGTGCGTGGGAATCCAACCCGCAATGCAAAGAACAAGAGCGTCAAACTCCTTATCCTTAAAGAAATCTATAGCGGCATTTACGTCCTTTTCCTCATAATCGTCACGGATAGGATAATGCGCTATTACCTCAACTCCGTCACTCTTAAGTGACTCAGACGCCGCCTTGCACTTATTTATAATAATATCGATAGGTGTATTTACTTCGCCAAAGCCTGCAAATGCTATTTTCATAATAGGTTGCTCCTTTAATTTTTAAACATTTTATTTATACGCTCAAGAGTCTCTCTTACAAGAAGGTCGCCGCCCTCGTGACCTGTATAGCCTGAGGAAACGTATGCGCTGTAATGGCTTCCGCGCTCTGCCTTTTCGGTCGGGAGGTATGCGCGTGCACCGCAGGAAAGCTGAATAAGAATAGTCTGCTTAGCCAAGCTTCTCGCGCGGATCTTATTACCGTAATCAAGGAAAAGCTCATAGGGGTTAGTAGCAATGGCTATGTCGCCGAAGCGGATTATATGGATCTCATCGGTATAGGTATTTTCGGTCTTCTGCTTTTCATAGCGCTGAATTATGCCCGAATAGATATGAAGCGCCGCATTTTCCTCAAATGTTATATTTCTGTCTCTGTTTCTTTCAATAAATCTGTCTATCTGCTCTACCGCATTATTATATTCCGCAATGGTAACTCTGCGGAGCGGCATTGTAAGGTCAATAGTTTCGTGAACGAGAAGCGCCTCGTCAAAGAGATTTCCGTCAAGCTCCTCGTAGACCGAGATTATTTCGTTTGATATTCTCTTTCCGACAAGCTTAAGTCCGGTTACATCAAACATTGAGGGGTCAGCCACTCTCTCAATATAGTTTTCGCGCTTGATGTTGGGATCATCAATAGGCGTCTCGGGATTTACCCAGCGAATCATATCGCGGGGACACTGATCGCCTGCTGCCGAGCATAGACCGAGTACCGCAACGTCATCGCCGAATTTCTTTTTGATATTATCTCTTACCTTGCCCCAATAGTCGGAGGAGATAAAGCTTCTATGCTCAACGACCTGTGCGGGACAGGCAATGTTTGCGACTACGCCTGTTATCTTTTTGTCTTCGTCAAAGGTGAAGATCAGCTCCATACCCGAGTCGTTGCCGCCCTCAAGCTCTGTGAAGTTCGCATGATTTGTATCTCCCCACATTTTTGCCGAGCCGTCATCGTAGCAGACACGTCTGCACATACCGACCGCAACTCTGCCGAAAGCGTTCTTATAATATGCGTTTTTTCTGTTATTCCATGCATGTATACAAGCCTCGCTTGCTTTATCGATCAGGAGCATAAGCGCATCGGTGGGATCCATACAGGACTCGCCCGATACAAGAGGCACGTATTTCATATCCTCGGGAAGCCTGCTTTCAAGATAGCTTTTGGCGCTGGTGGTAGTAGCCGCCTCTCTCGCATATACATATGAGGTATGCGTATGGATCGCGCTTGTTATTATCTTTGTCTCTGCAAGTCCCGTAGCTTCGGCTACTCTCTTTTTAACCGCATCGTGAAGATTCTGACCTACCGAAACCAAATCAAGTGCGCAGATTATCATCTGCTCGTCGCCGCTTTCAACAGCCATAGCGACAGCCTTCAGCTCGGATTCGACCTCGTCGGATATTCTTTCAAAGAACTGACCCGCAAGGCTTATTTTTTCTTTAGGCGTAATATCGACTTCCGCCCAACCTATTTTTATTTTCGACATATTTTTCTCCTCTCGGATTATGTAATATATATTTATTGTATCACACACATGCGAAGAGGTCAATACATTTTAGAGCGAAAAGTTTTCGTAAACAGGGCTAAAAAGAAGGGACATCTATAGCCTTTAAAGCAGGATGTCCCTTGAATTTTTTATTCTTTGATTTCAGCTAACTTAATATGAACATCTCTGAGCTGGCTTTCCTCTACGGTAGAGGGAGCGCCCATCATAATATCCTGTGCCTTCTTGTTCATCGGGAACGGAATTATTTCACGGATGCTATCCTCGCCAGCAAGCATCATAACCATTCTGTCAACACCGGGAGCGATACCCGCATGAGGCGGCGCACCGTAGCAGAATGCGTTATACATAGCAGGGAATTTGGACTTAACATCGTCCTCTCCCAAGCCTACAAGCTCAAATGCCTTTTTCATTATTTCGGGATCGTGATTTCTTACCGCGCCCGAAGAAAGCTCTATGCCGTTACATACGAGGTCATACTGATATGCGTTTATCGAAAGCTCACGGTCAATATCGCCCTCTGCATCTACAAGCGCCTGATATCCGCCCTGAGGCATCGAGAAGGGGTTATGACAGAACTCGAGCTTGCCCGACTCCTCGCCTATCTCATACATCGGGAAGTCAACTACCCAGCAGAATTCATAGCACTCGCGGTTAATATGTCCCTCTGTCGAATATCCGACTATCTTGATAATAGCACCTGCTGTTTTCTGTGCCGCCAGCTTCTTGCCTGCGGAAAGCGCCACCAAGGTGTTAGGCTCGAGAGAAAGCGCGGAGATGACCTCTGCCGCCTTATCCTGCAAGAATTTCGAAATTCCGCCGACGAGCTGACCGTTTTCATCAATCTTGAACCAGTAAGCCTTATTGCCTGTCTGGATCTCAACATCAGCCATTATCTTATCTATAGCTTTTCTTGTGCCGTTATACTTATCGACAACGACAGCCTTTACAACGTTTCCGTTGAAGGGCTCAAAGCCGCAGTTTCCTATAAGTTCTGTAACATCGGTCACAGTGAGGTCGATTCGGAGGTCGGGCTTATCAGAGCCGTACTTTTCCATTGCCTCATTGTAAGGAATTCTCTTGAAGGGAGCTTCGGATGCCTTATTGTATATACCGAACTTGGAGAATACGGGAGGCAAAACGTCCTCGATTACCGCAAATACATCCTCCTGTCCCGCAAACGCCATTTCCATATCGAGCTGATAGAACTCACCGGGAGAACGGTCCGCTCTCGCATCCTCATCACGGAAGCAGGGAGCTATCTGGAAATATCTGTCGAAGCCCGAAGCCATAAGAAGCTGCTTGAACTGCTGAGGCGCCTGAGGCAATGCATAGAACTTGCCCGGATGATTTCTCGACGGAACAAGATAGTCTCTCGCACCCTCGGGAGACGAGCTTGTAAGAATAGGAGTGGTTATCTCCATAAAGCCCTTCTCTATCATGCTGTTTCTCAAAGCGGCAACAACGTTGCTTCTCAGAATTATATTGTTCTTAACCAAAGGATTTCTCAAATCAAGATATCTGTACTTCAGACGGATATTCTCGTCTGCCTCCTTTGAGTGGCTGATAGCGAAAGGAAGCTCATTATAGATGCATCTTCCGAGAAGCTCCACCTTTTCGGGAACTATCTCTATATCTCCTGTAGCCATGTCCTTATTCTTGGAGGAACGCTCTCTTACAGTTCCTTCAACAGAGATAGTGGACTCTACGTTTATGGTGTCGATGACACTCATAATTTCTTCGCTTTCAACAACTACCTGTGTCTTTCCGTAAAAATCTCTCATAACCAAAAACGCAAGGTTTTTGCTGACCTTTCTCACGTTATCGAGCCAGCCGACGAGCTTGACCCTCTCGCCTGCGTTTTCAATTCTCAGCTCATTTAAATTATGCGTTCTGTTCTGCATAACACAACCCCTTTTATAATCTTTTTATCTTAACAAAGCACTAAACTAATATAGTATACCACATAAAAGTGCTTTTTTCAATACCTTCCGAAATTTTTGAAGATATCCTTCTTATTTTATCACGTAATGTACGGGAAGACCGTCCCTGAATTTGACCTTAAACTCGCCCTTTACCAAAGGCAGAATATATGCGAGACATTCGTCCGTCACGTAATTTCCTTCCGCGTTTATAAAATTATCGGGCACATTTTTTACCTTATTCGCAATTTCCGAAATGGGCTTCGGCTTTGCCTTTATGCTATACTGGCGTCCTTCTTCTCTTACCATACACATCATGCAGCCGCTCTGTCCTCTTACTGCCGCCTTTAATGCATTTTTTCCGACACTTACAGATTCGGTTATATCCGCTCTCGACGATATGTGTGAAGCGCAGCGCTGCGAAATGTTCAGCTCTACCGAGCGCACCTTACAGCCGATTTCTTCCTTTACTGCCATTTCAAGCACCTTACCCGCGCCAGAAAGCTGCTTATGACCGAAAGCGTCAACCGTTCCGCCGATACCCTCGCCGACATACTTCCCGTCTGCAAAACGTATTCCCTCGGAAACCGTAACTACAACATTGGGATGCTCCTCCAATTTTTTTCTTACATCCGCAAAGAAGCGCTGCAAATCAAACGTGCGTTCGGGAAGATAAATGAGGTCGGGACCTTCTCCGGAGCTTAACTTGGGAAGTGCGGATGCGGCAGTCAGCCAGCCTGCGTCTCTTCCCATTATCTCCACTATAGTTACCGCTTTTTTCGTATAAACGGCGCAGTCTCGGATTATCTCCTTGACGGTGGTTGCAATGTACTTTGCGGCAGAGCCGAAGCCGGGGGTATGGTCTGTGCCGACTAAGTCGTTATCTATGGTTTTGGGAACACCCATAATTCTCATTTCATAACCGTTTTCAGCGGTGAAAGCCGAGAGCTTGGAGACTGTATCCATAGAATCGTTTCCGCCTATATAGAAGAAATAACGTATATTATATTTCTTGAATATCTCCAGAAGTCTTTCATATGTTCCGTCATTTTCCTCAAGCTTGGGAAGCTTTTTTCTGCAAGAGCCGAGAGCCGCCGCGGGCGTGCTTTCCAGAATGGAAAGCTTTGTCTTATCCTCAAACTCCGAGAGCAGATCAACAAGTCTTTCCTCGAGCAATCCCTCTACGCCGTTTCTCATTCCGTAGAGAGTACCTATAACACCTTTTTTCTGCGCTTCAAAGGCTCCTTTAATAATACCCGAAAGCGTAGCATTTATGGCAGCCGTGGGTCCACCTGACTGTCCTACTACCGCATTCCCGTATAAAACATTCATTTTTTACTTCCTCCTAAAACATGTATTCACAATTAAGAATACAAATTAAATTAAGCATACTAATTATATATTTTTATTTTCATTTTGTCAACACATTTATAGCACTACTTTCACTTTAAATCAAAAAATTTTCCCTTTCAGACTGTTTTCAGCATATTCCCAATCACATAACCTCAAGCAATCCGACAAATACGCTTCCCGTCTGTCACTGTAATTTTCAATATAGGCGTTCTCCCATAAAGAAAAGCAGAGCAAAGGAAGCCCTCTCGGCATGTTATAATTCTGTGTCGTGGTGAGTAATACCCTGCCGCGCTCGAAAATCAGCCACATAAAGCCGACCCCCGAATGCTCACGTCCCATAGTGAGAAAGCGGTAGCAAAACTCCTCAAAGCTGCCGATGTCCCGCTTCATCAACTTCGCAAGCTCGCCCTTTGGTATTTGTATTCCGTCACTGTCGGGACGGAGCGAGTTTATGAAAAATTCGAAGCAAAAGAGCGCAGACGCGTAATAGCGTATCTCCTGCGCAAAGACGTGCGGCAGATGCCTGTTTTTTAAAAGCTCGAAGGGAGAAAGCCCCCACAGCTCCCGTCTGCCGTCTATTGCTGTGTTAAGTGCGTCCTCGTGTCTCTGCATGACCGAGCAGAGCGCATTTGAACGCATGCTTCTCATTTGCGGTAAGTGGTATTTTCTTTCCATAAATGTCTCCTTTTATATAATACTCTATATATTATATGCAGGTCACTTCATAGCGTTGTTTTATCTCTCTTCCGTTTCAAAAAAGGTTGAAATCGACAAAAAAACCGTAGAAAAAAGCCTTTATTTTTAAATTTGTCTATGTTATAATCATATTATCAAGAAGCAAAAAAGGAGCTGTAATCATGAAAAATCAGAGCATTAGCGAAAAAAACCTTCTTTCTTCGAATCTCCCCGACAGTTTTACGGAAATCAAGGGTAAATATCCGAGCGTTATGAGTGCGGAAACTGTATTCAAGCGTTTCGAGATAACAAAGAACGAGCTTCCGCGAGAAATTACCGTTCAAAAAAGGCTCGCGCTTGAGGACTATCCGAAGTCGCTTCAGAATCAGGTCTACGTTTCGGCAAGAACGGGTGATGACTCCTTTGACGGCTCGAAGGTGCGCCCCTTCAAAACAATGGAGCGCGCTCTTTTCAAAATGGAAAATTCGGGTGGCGGCGTCATATGGGTCGAGGGTGGAATCTATGCTCTTAATGACACTGTAGAGATAAGTTCTTCTCATAGCGGCAGCTTTGACTCCCCGCTTTTTATAAAGACCTACGGAGAAAAAAATGCTATCTTCACCTCGGACAAGATAATAGACAGCTCAGATTTCAAGCCTGCCGATACAGTAAATGACAGTATAGCGAAGCGTCTTCCTAAATGTGCGCAGAACAAGGTCGTTTATACCAACCTTTACGAGCAGGGATTTACCCCCGACGATATTGTGGAAATATCCAAAAACGGCTGCGCCCGCCTCTATATCAACGGCGAAGAGGGCGTTCTCGCGCGTTACCCAAATGCCTTTTACGAGGACGGTGTTACCCGCACCGAACAGAAGGATATGCTCTACTTCAAGCACGTATACGATATGGGCAGCGTCTCTCTTAAGCATTCGCACCTTTATCCGAAATGGCTTGAAAGGGTGAAAGGAGACTCCTCTCTTACTCCCGAAAGTGAAATCGGCTGGGAGATCCGTGTGCTTGACGACAATGACTCACTGACAGACAAGGGAGACGGCGTTAAGGGAAAAGAAATTCTCTCCTGGGTAAACACGGGAGATATATGGTATTACGGAAACACACATTCGGGCTATGAGCGTGAATATTACAGAATGGACGAAAGCTGTGTTCATGACGGAAATCTTCTCGGACTCAAAAAGGATGACGGCTACTATTCCTTGAAATCGGTTCATCATAGCCCGAGAGGCTGTCAGCCTTCGGGAAACTCTGCTGTCAAGAGAAATATTTTCTATATGCTGAACGCAATAGAGGCGCTTGACGCTCCGGGTGAATACTTCATAGACAAGAAAACAGGAAATCTCTATTTATATCCGACAGTAGAGGATATCACAAAGGCAAGAGTCACCTATTCGGGTGTCAACGCCATAAACCTTATTAGCATCAAAAATGCTTCATATATAGTGATAGACGGCATAGAGATAAACGGAACTAATGAAAACGGCATTGTTGCCAAAGACTCGGACAACATAATAGTACAGAACATCAAGTCAAAAAACACGAAAAAATCTGCGGTCTTTTTTGCGGATACCGAGAAAAGTGCGGTTCTTTATTCCGACTTTTCATATGCCTACGGCGCTATGGTGCTTATCGAAAACAAGAAGTCGAGAGCGGCTTTGCGCCCCTGCGATGTATTCATTCAGAACAACTTTTTCCACGATCCCGCCCCCTTCTTTACTACAGGCGTTTATTTCAGCATAGGCTGTCGCTTTATAGTTTCGCATAACTTCTTTAAGGACACAAATGCCGTGACGGGAGGCGCATGCGAGTCTATCGTGGAATACAACCGCTTCGACGGCGGAAGCAAGGACGTCACCGACGGCGGTATGATATATTTAGCCGTTTCAAGACAGAGAGGAAACCACGTCCGCTACAACCTCTTACATAAATTCAACATGCAGCACTGCGGCGCTTATCTTGACGGAAAATCGAGCGGTAACTACGTTTACGGAAATATAATAAGCGCGCTCGGCACAGAGACTAACTTTGTAAAGCCCTGGTACTCCTCCTCGGGACACGGAAATCTCTGCTATGCTAATATAGTGATACTCAGAAATGACGAGCAGGTAAAAAAATCCCGCTTCGGAGGTACCGACGAGGCGACAGGCAAGGTAATAAACAAGGATACCATAGACGAGTCCTCGCTCTATTACTTCTACGGCCCGTATGTTCCGTGGGGCCAAAGTGAAATGGGCCGCTGGTGGCTGGAAGGACACCGCCCCGAAGAAATTCAGCTCTATCTTCATGATTTTGACAGAGAGAAATGGGAAAAACGCCATCCCGATTACATATCCTCGCTTGTAACGAGCAAGATAATTTTAGACGCTTACAAGGAAAGCGACTATATGGTAACATATATGCCCGTAAAGATATCGGGAAAGAGCTATTCCACATCCGTCGAGGACGGATATTCGGTATGGATTCCTCCGTATCTCTATTTAGATGAAAACGGAGAAGAAAAGGAAATGCCTGCGCATACTGTAGAGGTGGAAAACGGAAGTCTCACAATGACATACGAGGAAATTGCCGCCTTCGAGCGCATGCAGCGTCAGCCCGCCTATAATATCATAAAGAACAATATCATCCTCGGCGGCTCGGAGGACTCTTCAAAGGTAATAACCTACAGCCCAAGCGACTACCCCGGTATACGCACCGAGCTTACCACAAGAGAAAACAACTTCTTCGAGTTCGACTATAACAAAGTCTTGGAAAATGCCGATGAATACGATTACACCATAAAAAAAGAAGCCCTCTCCCGAATGAAAAACGAAATGGGCGACGCCTTCGTCAGTATCATAAAAGAGCTTGACAAAGAAAAAATAGGACTTACAGAATAAAAATTCCAACTTATTGAAAAAATCCAAGGTTATTTTGAAGGATAGCCTTGGATCTTTTTATATTTCTTTTTAATTACGTATTACTCTTTTCAAGCGCATCTGCTAAACGGAGTAGGAAACGGTCGAAGGCACCGTCCTCTCGGGGGTATTCGGTGAGACTTATGAAGCCTTCGGTTTCGAGGAAGGCGGTGACTGCTTCTCTGCCTATCTTTTCTTCGAGCAAGTAAAGCATTTTCGCGACACGGAACATTTCACGGGTAGCGACGAGGCGGATAGATCGGTTGCAAGCTTTTCTGCCGTTATCGGGGTATACTATGAATCCGTCTCCCGCGCAATAAGTCATATCGCAGGTCGTATTGTTATACGGCGAGGTCTCGCGGCGGGAGTTAAAGCTATTAAAGAAATTGAAGCCCCAATGTAAAAACAGGTCTATGTCATGTCTCCAGAGCGAAACTCCGAGTGAAAGAAGTCGTGGCAAGGGCATAGCAAGGAAACGGTTGGGGAAATATTTTCCCGTAGGACTGCAACAGAAATAAGTACAAAGCGGACGAATTCCCGCATCTATGAATTCGTGAAGACGATAAACTACAGCCACCGCATACTCACGCGGACTGTTCCCCGCAAAATCTACTCCGCACGCATCGAGTGTGCGGCATTTATCTCCCAAGAGAGGCATAACGAATGCCTTGCACGCCTTGTAATGCTCAAGATTCTTGGCCTTCGGCTCGTCCGAGATATGGAAGAAGGTGTTTTCCTCCATTCCTATATCACGAAGCTCCTTTATCAATGCGGGAAGAAGCGCGGAGAGAAAACGACGGTAATCATCCGACAAAGCCTCGGTCTCCCAGCCAAAGCGGCGGCGAAGGCGTCCATCGGTACCGCATACCATAATTTTCGGGGTGTTCAGTGCCCCCCACTGAGTAAAGAGCGGGGGCATTTCAAGATATTCCATTCCGTGAGATTTGACAAATTCAATAAATTCGTGCATCGCACTAAAATCGAAGGTGAAATTGCCGTCCTCATCCTCACATATTTCAAGAAGCTGAGCCGTACGACGCTCGTGTCCTATATCGGTATCAAGCGCGGGTGTAAATATCGGAACAAGTATCATGTTCTGACCGCTGTAGGCGGCGGCATCAAGATATGAGGCGAACACCTTGTAAAACGGCTTTCCGAAGAGGCGCACGTTATGCTGTGCGGCAATAGAATCATAATGCATCCACGCACCGCTGATACACTTCTGCTTCGGCAGAGATACAGCTAATTTACGGATAGTAAAGCTTGTTTCGGCAAACTTTTCGTTATTAACGCAAAACGTTACCTTTACCTCACTGTCACCCACGGGAATTCTGTCGCTATCGGTTATTGTAAGAAAAAAGCCCTGATTGAAATTCGGCGCACTGTGGATACGCTTGATATCCACGTCCTCCAATACGTCGGGATATATTTTTTCGGGACGAAGCTCGTAATAATCGTCACCCGAATAAACTCCGTCGCCGACAGGGGGCATATCGTACGGAGCGGGAACGAGCCCTATGTATTGCACCTTTATATTTCGTGCGACATCTCCGCTAAGGTCAAGACTTCCGTCATAATAGGTAAAGTTGGCGCAGACAGCTATAGAAAGATGCGCAACGTCCCCCGAAAACAGTATGACGGGGCCGTCAAGCTTACGGGGCGTACCCGTGATGTGAATTTTAGCAGTAGAAGACACCGCAGTAAGAGTAGCCTGTTTTTCCATGATTATTTCTCCCTGTCGAGCAATTTATTTCTTGAATTTTGAGAGCAAGGTTTTTTCGTCGAAGACGTAATTTTTATTGCAGAAGCGGCATTTTACCTCAAGCTCGCGCACCTTGCCTTCGGCTTCCTGCTCGTCGAGCATTGTGCGGATCTCCTTTTCGCCGAGCTTATGAATGGAAGAAAGAAATCTGTCACGCTTACAGTCACAGAGATAGTCCACCTCTATTTCGTCAAACGGATCATAAGGAATATCTCGGAGAGCTATCTGCGCTATTTCCTCACAGCTAAGACCGTCTCTGAAATATCTCGATATATTAACGAGGTCGGATGCGTTTCTCTCCAAAAGCGTTATTACGCTTTCGTCGGCAAAGGGCAAAAGCTGAATAAGCACACCGCCTGCCGCAAGGCAGGTATAGTCTACGTCGACCAAGACTCCGAGAGAGCATACGGTGGGTATCTGCTCGCTTTCCGCAAAGTATCTCGTGATATCCTCGGCTATCTCTCCGCTCTGTATCTCGACCGTTCCCGTATGAGGCGCGCCTACGCCGTCCTCTCTTACTACGTAGAGATATCCCTGTCCGACAGCCGTTCCCACGTCAAGCTTTCCGTTCGGCTTTTTCGGGGGATTAGCCAAGGGGTTTTCTACATAGCCCTTTACGTTTCCGTAATAGTCGGAGACTGCTATCAGCTTTCCAAGCTCTCCGTCGGAATTTATTCCCAAGGTTATTGTATTATTTTTTTCGCCCATAAGGCTTCCCATCATCGAAGCGGCGGAAAGGAGTCTGCCGAGTGCCGCGGAGGCTGTAGGTGAGGTCTTATGTACCTTTATCGCCTCGTTTACCATATTTCTCGAATTGATGACAATGACTCTTGCGCTTCCGTCTCTTGTCATTGCTCTGAAAATTTTTGACTGTTCCATTTTTTTATCCTCTTAAAATTCGATAGTTATTTTTTCGCGCGTGCCACTATATAAAGCCGCTCGTCCGTGTCGCTCGCAGGCGAAAAGTCAAGGCCGCCGAAAACGTCTATAAGCTCAAAGGAGCATTCCGAAAGAAGCCTTTTCAGCGTGCTTAATGGGTACATTCTCTCCCTCTGACACTCGTCTGTTCTTGAGTATGAGCCGTCCACGTTTTCCTCAAATATCGAAATATAGAAATCGCAGAAATGAGTTTTACTGTTATATTCATTCTGCCATACGCACATAACTCCGTCGCTTTCAAAGACGAAGGAATTATCCGCATAGACATTTTCAAACTTGTACCGACTGTTTACATCAAAAATGAAAAGTCCGTCGGGCACAAGATAATTATGCACGAGAGAAAAGCATTTCTTTATATCCGCCGTGTTTTGCAGATGATTTATGCAGTCAAGGCAGGAGACTACCGCCTCTACAGTTCCGTACAGCTCAAACTCACGCATATCCTGACAGAGATAGAGAATTTTTTCGGCATATCCCTCTCGCCTTGCGTTTTCACAGGCGCAGGAGAGCATTTCCGCGGAATTGTCTGCGCCTATCATATCGAAGCCACGCTTTGCGAGCGCGAGAGTCATGCTACCCGTGCCGCATCCCAAATCGAGAACCCCCTCAACATTTCCGTCAAAATAACGCTTGAAGCTCTCGCAGAAAAAATCCGCCCAGCTTTCATAGTCGACCTCGCTCTGCCAGATGTCATAAAATGGCGCCAATGCGCTGTAAATACCCATAATTCACCCTAATTTCGATAATATTTTCTGATAGCCTGTGCCGTTTTTAAGGCTTCTGCTCACACGGCTTATTGTTGCGGTGGAGAGTCCTGTTTTTAACACGACCTCGGCATACTGACAGCCACGGCTGAGCATTTCAGCCGCCACAAGCCTGCGTGACATTTCCTCTATTTCAAGCGAGGTGCAGAGGTCATCCAAAAAAGCCTCGCACTCCTCTTTGCCCTCAAGCAGAGAAAAAGCCTTTATAAGCATTTCCGTATCCTTGGTTTTGTTTTCCATTTCGCACCTCTTTATTCAAAGCGATAAATTACTTCCTCGGGACAGAGTCTGTCACAGGCGTATGCACGTCTGAGAAGCTCGGGCGGTATATGCTCGTCATATTTATCAAAGACGGGATATTCAGCCTGTCCCACAAGTGCTTCCGCATTTATGCCCTCGTCTGTTATCAGTGTTCTTATAAAATACAACAGCTCGTCCGCGTTTTTATTCGGAGCCTTAAAGGTGATATAGAAGCAGCCCTCGCTTCTTATATCGCAAATTCCGAGCTTAGACGCGTGATAATTCAAAAATCTTCTCAATGTGCGGAAGGCTCTTGTACCAAGCCACGGAAAAAGACAATAGCTACTTCCGCCTATGCTGAGAAGCATGCTTTTATTCATAGAAGTCGCCCTTGCAGTATGACGCGCGACGGCTAAACGCTTCTGCGCATTCTGCATAAGATAGGGGTACTCCTTGTCCGAAAAAAGCACCTCTCTCATTTTTTCAAGCACTCTCGTATGCACCTCTCCGCTGTCGCCGGGCCAGGATATCTCCTTTTTGCCCTCGACAGACTTGACGAAAACAAGCCTGTGCGAAATGTCTATTTCTATAACCTCCCACACTCTGCCCGCAAGCGCCACACGTTCTCCAACCGGAGGGGGTGTCGTTATCGTGCCTATCTCGTCAGAGTCGCATCTGACCGTAAAATCCTCACTGTCAAGAAAGACTGCGTAAAACTTAAAGCTGTTTATAAGGCGCTCTCCCGAAAGTCCTATAATGATTCCGCCTTCCTCGGTAAGCTCAAGGTATTCCTCGTTTATCATATGGACGAGCAGCTCTTTATAGTCATTTTTGTCAATATGCGAAAAGGGCGGCAAAGTCAGCACTCTTGCGGCTAAATCCTTTGCGCTTAGCTCGCCCGACGAGGCTAAAATGCTGAGTGTCTGGTGGAAAAGCAGGCTGAAGGGCATCTTCTTTTCGGACGGCGGCTCGATAAATCTTTCATCCCTGTAAAGCTCGACTAATGCGACACCTCGCAAAAGCTCCCACGGAACAAGGTTTGGAAGCGGAGCATTCGGCAGAGGCGACTCCTCTCTGAATATCATTATCATTTCGGGCGGTGCTTCCCTTCTTCCCGAGCGTCCGAGTCTCTGCAGAAGGCTTGACACTCTGTATGGCGAATTCATCTGCGCCACACGGTCGAGCTTGCCTATATCTATACCAAGCTCCATAGTTACTGTCGCGCAGGTCACCGCCTGCGCACCGTCATCCTTCATCTTCATTTCGGCATCCTCTCTTATAGAAGCCGAAAGGTTGCCGTGATGTATTAAAAATATATCCTTTTCTTTTCTGTTTTTCGCTATCTGGCGCAGAGTTGCCGTTACGTTTTCGGTCTCCTCTCTCGAATTTGAGAAAACGAGAGCTTTTTTATCCTTTACACTGTCGTATAAAAATTCAAAGCCTGCGTCAATTTGCGCATATTTGTTTACATTTGCGGCATTTTCGTCTGTTATCGGTCTGCCCGTCTGGTCGAGTGAGGGGTTCTGAATATAAAAATGCTCCATACCGAGCTTCCATGTCAGCTTCTGAAGAGAGGGTTGCGGCGCGACTGTTTTTCTCTCGCTTCCAGCGCCAAGCCAATCGCAAGCCTTCTCCATATCTCCTATGGTAGCAGACAGTCCTATCCTTCTCGGACTGTAGCCGATAAGGCGGGAAAGCCGACTTATAAGGCACATTATCTGATTTCCTCTGTCAGTGCCTATCATCGTGTGTATCTCGTCAATTATTATATATTCGAGCGCGCCGAAAAGCCTCGGGATATCATTCGAGCGGTTCATCAGCATGCTCTCAAAGGACTCGGGTGTTATCTGCAAAATTCCGCTCGGATTTTTCAAAAACTTATTTTTATGGTATGCGCTGACATCTCCGTGCCAATGGAATGCGCTCACACCGCTATATTCAAGTATGTCCTCTAACCTGTAAAACTGGTCGTTTATGAGGCTTTTAAGCGGCGCTATATAGACAACAGAAACTCCGCTTCCCCGTTCTCCCCTTTCATAAAGCCTCGAAAGAATGGGAAAGAGCGCCGCCTCGGTCTTGCCCGATGCGGTAGAAGAGGAAAGCAGAAGATTGTCCTCACTGTCAAAAATGACCTCAGCCGCCTGCATCTGCACCTCTCGTAAGGCTTTCCATTCGTGGCTGTAAATATACTCACGGATAAAGGGCGGAAATCTTTCAAAAATTCTGTCTGCCTCGGTCATTTTCTCACCTCTTTCGCAAAATGTAAACTTTAGTTTATATATCTATATCGTCTAAGCTTATTTTCCTGCTCGGAGCGGCACTTGCGCCTGAAGTGCTCTCCTTGCGTCCTGCATCATCATCCGATGTATAGAAGGCTTCCTCGTTCGGTGCGCTTGCCTCTCCGAAGGCTGCGTTTTTCAATACCTCTTTAAAGGTCACATTCGGATTTTCACGCAAAATATTAAGAAGCGCAAGATAGTCTCTTATAATTTCTCTCGGGGTGGCAAGCTCGTTTGAGCCTGCTTTATCCAAAACGGAATTGAGAAATTCTATCATTTCCTCGCTTGTGAGAAGCTCCTCCGTTCCGTCATGCTTCGCCTTAAGCTTTGTGAGGCGCGCAATAAGAGCCAGAAATTCGTTATTTGAAAAGCGGCGCAGTCTTATTACGGGTGCGCTCATATTCACATAACCGCTCGACGTAAAGCGGCTGTCACAGAGACGGCTGCGCAGTGCCTCATAGCTGAAAAGTCCTCTGCGCGCATCCTCCAAAAACTGAGGTGTACCGCCAAAGATGACTCCGAGATATTTCGCTCTGCCCTGTAAGGTATCATTAAAAATAGAAAGTATTTTTTCATAATTGCTTTCACGGGATATGCGATTCGGGATTTTAAAGAGATTTACGCATTCGTCTATATAAACAACGAGTCCGCTATAACCAAGCTCGGATGCAAAGAGCGCCCACAGCTTGATATAATCGTACCAGTTGCCGTCATCTATAATTCCGCCGACAGAAAAGCCGAGCGCGGATTTTGCTTCGGTTTTTGTAGAATACTCGCCTCTCATCCAGCGCAGACAAGCGCTCTTTTTTTCGGCATCGTCACAGATACAGGCGATATAATACTCACTTAAAACACGTGAAAAGTCGAAGCCACCGACACTGCTCTCAAAGGTGTCGGCAAGCGAATATATTTTTTTCTTAAGCTCAACTTCGAATTCTGCGCTTTCGGGCATTGTTCCCTTTTCGGCAAGCTCTGCGCAGAGCTTGGAATAGTGGCGTGCCAAAACCACGGGAAGCGCGCTTCCGTCGGGAGATGCCTTGGAGGATAGATTGCGCATAAGCTCTCTGTAGGTCGCAAGTCCGCAGTTATTACCGCCCGCAAGACGTCTCTCGGGAGATAGGTCAGCATCGGCGCACAAAAAGCCTCTGTCAAGAGCATAGCCTCTTATAAGCTGTATAAGAAAGCTCTTTCCGCTTCCGTAGCGGCCAATAAGAAATCTGACCGCCGCGCCTCCGTCCTTTACCGCATCAAGACTGTCAAGAAGCGCATTTACCTCCTCCTGTCTGCCTATAGCTATATAGGGCGCGCCTATACGCGGAACAACGCCCGACGAGAGAGAGGTCAAAAGAGTGTTCAGCACTCTTTTGGGAATACTTATTTCGTTTGAATTCAGTTCTCTTTCAGCCATTCTGCAACCTCTGTTTCATAATCTGAAATTATAGCGCATCCACACTCGGTTATCTCTATGATAACATCTCCGAAAAAGTCGGAAAAGCTCTCATTTATTTTGTCGGAAAAGCCCTCGGGTGTCTCACCTGCGCGCCTTGCTATCTCGCTCGCACGCGCAAAATCGTTTTCCGAAAGCGCTCTTATAAATTCTATATGCGAAGATGAAAGTCCGTAGGAATTATCTTTTGACTCATTTTCGGCACTTTTCTGCTCATTTTCTGCGACATTCTCAAAAGCGGTGCTTGCTTCATCCACGAAAATTTCTTCCTTCACAGGTGAAAAGTCCTCGGAAAGCTCATCCTCGGGCGCAAGACGTCGAGCGATATCCCAGGAAGACCTCTCTATGCTTTCGGCATAGGAGAAGGAAAGGCTTCTTTCCTCCGCATCGTAAAGCTTCTCGTAGGCGGGACGGGTCTTAAGCTCGTTTTCTTTTTCCCGCTTACAGACAAGCTTATCATAATACTCATCTATCGCTTTTTTATAATCCTCGCGCAAGGTATGAGCGGAAAGCCTGCTCTTGACCGACAAGAAGGCTCTCAGTCTGTTTTCCGCATATTTTACCGTCTGTGTAACCGTATTTCTTATTTTTTCCGAGCTTGAAAGCGAATAATACTCGACATATATGCTTTTACGTGTAAAATATCCGCAGAGAGAGCGGCTGAATGCCGAATAGCGTATGCTCCGCACCTCGTCTGTATCAAGAGAGGTCTCTCCGTTTTCAAACAAAAGCCGAAACGGCTCTTTTAAGGAAGCGTTCATATGTGTAAGGAACATATCGGCATATTTTTCCGAATTCAAGAGCTTGCTCATATGCCAGTTATAATCCGAAGCGACTCCCATAATATAATCCGCATCTATTTCATCAAATGAGCTTGATGAAGCGAGATAGAACTCCTTTAACGGCATAAATTCTATTATCTCCGCAACAAAGGAGGATATCTCCTCCAAAGGACAGGAAAGCCCATGAATCAAGCAGTAGTCGCATACCCAAGCCGTCATGTTTTTGTCTATGGCGGGAAGCTGTTTGCGATACTCACGCCACACCGAGCAGAGCAGCTTCACTCCTTCTTTTGGAGAGATTTGCGAACTTAAGTTTACAACTTCATAAATGTAGAGCCAGAAATAGCTGTAATCACATTTTATATATTCGCCGCGTCTTATGCAGTCTCTCCAGAAAAAATAATAGTTTTTCTGTTCTTCATTAAGCTGACTGTACTGCGGCACGCTCGAAAAATACGGAACGAAGCCGCTTTTTTCGCCTGTCTCGTTATAGTAGCGCTCAGCGTCCTTTTTGAAGCTTCCGTAAAAATTATATCCTTGGCTTTCTTCGGAAATAACTACCTTTTTAATGAATTTATTGTCGGACGGCTCATAGCTTGAGCATATTTTCTGTCCTTTTTCGTTTCTCTTAACGCTTTGGAAGGAAAAGCTGCTCTCGCCTTTAGCCTGCTCTGATTTTTTTGTTTCATCCGAAGGCTCTTCCGAAACTGTTATTTCGGAAAGCTCGACTCTTTTCGAAAAGGTCGGGACAGGATTTTTTCTTTTAGGCGTAAGGGCAGACAGATCCCAGAAGTCATCTCTTTCGTCATCCGAGATAAAACGCCCCATATATAACGCCCCCTTCCTTTCGCTGTATCATAAGATTATATCATATTTATTCTTGTTTGTCAATCATATTATACCGAAGATGCAACAAAGGCATTCTCGCCTATCAAAGAGGCGACTTGTTCCGCTTTTTCTCTGCTTTCGAAGATTCCGAAAACAGACGGACCGCTTCCGCTCATCATTGCGCCGAGGGCGCCCTGCTCAAGCATTTTTTCCTTTATTGCCTGCGCCTCGGGACACATGGGCAAAACCGCGCTTTCGAATATGTTATACATATTTGCGGCAACACCTCTCTCGTCCTGCTCGGCAATTGCCTTCATGAGGGCGTTGTATTTTTGCTCCGAGTCTGCGCCCGTTTCCTTAAAATCTCCGTACATCTCGTCAAGCCTTGCATACGCAAGAGCGGTCGAAACATGCTCGTCTCCTATAGCTACAACAAAATTCAGCTTTTTCTTGAACGGAAGCATCTGCATTTTTTCTCCTCTGCCGCAGCAGAGCTGAGTTTTTCCCAGAATACAGTACGGGACATCCGAGCCAAGCTTTTCACCGATTTCGCAGAGTTTTTCTCTTGTAAAGGGATAGCCGTTTATTCGGTTAAGCGCCTTAAGAACTGCCGCCGCGTCGCTGCTTCCTCCCGCAAGACCTGCGGCAACGGGAATCCTTTTCTGTATGCCTATACGGACAGAAAGCTTCTCCTGTAATGCCTCGGAAAACATCTCTGCCGCGCGGTAGGCTAAATTTTTATTATTACAGGGCAAAAAATATTTACCCCTAACAAATATGCTTATTCTCCCCTCGGAAGAAGGAAAGCGCTCGACTGAAATACTGTCGCAGAGTGAGACTGAGTGCATGATTGAACGTATTTCGTGGAAGCCGTCCTCCATTTTTCCGACAACATCAAGAAAAAGATTGATTTTTGCGTTTGCTTTCTCAAAGGTTTTCATATAATTCTCCATAATAATCGATTAAGTACACATATTATACACTTTTTTTTCTTTTCTTGCAATTCTTTTCAGGATATTTTCTCTTTTTTCTTATTATTATTAATAAAATTATATTGAATTCTTTTCAATAATGTATTATAATTAGAAAAATGACCGTATTTTTGTAGCCTGTAGGCACAATTTTCTATATACCCGAAGGGAGACGCTATGTTTAAAATCGATAGAAATAAAAAATATTTGACCATATCTATGTATGCGGCGGCAATTCTCGCTATAACCGTAGTCGTGGTGCTTGTAGGAATAAATTTCCCGACAGTAAAAAATATTTTCACTAAATTTTCAAAAACAGTTTCCCCTATTCTTATCGGTCTTATCATTTCTTATATCTGCAACCCGATTATGGGATTTTACGAGAACAAGCTCTTCACCTTCAAGACAAATACACCGACAGGGGTAAAGGCAAAGCGTATTCTTTCCATAGTCCTCGCTTATATCTCGCTTCTTGCCGTAATTGCGCTTATAATCTTTTTGACAGTGCCAAAAATCATAGAAAACTATGAGGTGCTTATTCAGCAGATAACCGACTTTATAGTAAAAACCCTCGAAAAGCTCAGCACTATGTTTGAATCCTTCAATGTAGAGGACATCGAAAACACATTCAATGAATACGCCGACCGTCTCATCGACTATATAGGCACCCAGATAACAGAATGGGGCGCAAAGGCTCTGATAGTCATAGCGAAGATTTTTATAGGCTGTCTTCTTTCCTTCTATATCCTCTTTAAAAAGGAAACGGTGATTGCAGGCTCTAAAAAGTATGCGGCGGCGCTTCTTCCGAAAAAGGCTCTCGCCTTTGTATGCAAGGTAGTGAATGTTGCCAACAATACCTTTGGAAAATACTTTGTAGGAAGCATTTTCGACTCTGTGCTTATAGGAATAGCGACCTTCATTATCTGTTGGATACTGAAAATCCCTTACTACTCTGTAGTCAGCGTCATTGTGTGTATAACGAACATTATCCCCTATTTCGGTCCCTTCCTCGGCGCAATACCGAGCTTTATAATCATATTTATCTTTGAGCCTATGAAGGCTATCTGGTTTGTCGTGATAATTTTAGTGCTTCAGCAGATAGACGGAAACATTGTCGCTCCGAGAATTCTCGGAAACGCTGTAGGTCTGAGCGCGTTATGGGTAATCATAGCGGTCACGGTAATGGGCGGCTTTTTCGGGCTGCTCGGTATGGTGTTGGGCATTCCGCTTTTCTCCACCTTCTATATTCTTGTAAAGGATTTTATAAACACAAGACTTAAAAAGAAAAATATGCCGACAGAGCTTTCGGCATATGAGGACGTTTTTTCATTTACAGAGGCAAAGCGCCCTGTTCCTCAGAACTCGGATGATGAGGAGGAATATAAATGAAAAGTAAGCTTAATCAGAAATATATCACAATTTCAGCATATGTCCTTGGCGTAATTCTCTTCGGACTACTGTTTTTGCTTTTTGCCTCTAATTTTCTTAAGGTCATTGAATTTATAAAAGGTATTATACACGAGGTCCGCGCTATAATCTACGGCGCAATTTTCGCTTTATTTTTCTTTCCTTTTTTGCGTACAAACGAGAAAATATTTACAAAGCTTTTCTGCCGTAAAAAGGACAGACCGAAATTGGTGAAGATCTTTTCTCTTATCACTATCTATATTGTCTTTTTCCTTGTTGTAGCCTTGGTTGTAACGATGATACTTCCGCCTATGCTCTCGACAGTAACAGAGCTTCGCGCGACACTCATAACATCAATAAACAACACACGTCACTGGATAGAAACTCTCGTGTCCGACTCCCCTCTGCTCTTTAATATGTACGACAGCATCGCAAAATACTTGAGTGAGGACCTGTTTTCAACAAGCGAAAGTTCACTTGTATCGCGCGTTCAGTCTATAGGAACGAAGATAGTGGGCGAAATTGTTGAGATAATTATAGGACTCATCCTTTCGGTATATTTTCTCTCGTCGAGAAAATATATAAGCTCGGTTCTCGGAAAAGCCCTGGCTGCTGTTTTCACGCCTCAGCACGAGAGAAAGATAGCGCACTTCATAAAGCGTTTTTATACAGATTTCAACGAGTTTATTTCAGCAAGAGTTCTCTGCTCGCTCTATATAAGCTCTATTACGTTTTTAGTGTGCAGGCTTTTCAATATACCTTTTTACCCGCTCATTTTCCTTATAATGCTTGTCTTGAATATAGTTCCCGTGTTCGGTCCTTTGATATCCACACTTCTCACAGTAGTTACTATATTTATCACATCAAGACACCATACGCTTATTTTACTCGCGACCATTCTCTTGACTCAGCTATTTGAAAACCTAATAATAGATCCCGCAATGCTGAAGAAAAAGCTCAGACCCAATGTAGGAGCCGCTATAGCTGTATCGCTTGTGTTCTACGCGTTGTTCGGTCTTCTGGGTGCGCTCATTTCCATACCTCTTTATGCGACACTTTCCGTAGAGCTTCGGGCATTATCGGCAAAGCTTCTTTCCAAGAAAAAACTGCCTATTGACACCTGTCTGTATATAGGTTATGACCTAAGCGCGGCACTCGGACTTGAAAACGAGTCTGTGACAAGCACTGACAAGCTTGTCGGCGCATCGGAGGAAAAAGAGGATATTGACAGCGTAAAATAACATCTGAAGATACCGACACAATCGCAAAAAGGTACAATCAATTGTATTTTTGGCGCAAGTCGGAACACTCCGAAGCATTATTTTTCCAAAAGTACTTGACAAAACAAAAAGTACGTGATATAATGTATACTCAGTTTGGACTGTAAAAGTCCGGCTCCTTGTCACGTAAGTGACCGAAACGACCATAAGGAGGTGTAATAACATGGAGAAAAAGTTTAATTCTTATGAAACTTTGTACGTAGTAGACGCAAGACTTTCCGAAGAGGAAATAAAGGCTACTGTCGAGAAGTTCACCGCTCTCATTGCCGAAAACGGTACTGTTGAAGAGGTAAATGAGTGGGGCAAACGCAAGCTTGCATATCCTATCAACGATTTGACAGAAGGATATTTTGTATGCGTTACATTCAAGAGTGCGACTGATTTCCCTGCTGAGCTGAAGCGTATATTCGGTATTTCCGACAGCATTTTGCGTGCTATGGTTACCGTTGCTTCCGCGAAGAAGGCTGCTCCTGTAGCTGAGGCTGCAGAAGAAAGCGCTGCAGCAGAAGAAGCCGCAGAGTAATTTTAGGAGGGCATAAAATGGCAAGTTTTAACAAAGTAATTTTGGTAGGCAACTTAGTTGCTGACCCTGAGTTGAAACAGACTCCCAACGGAATTTCCGTTTGCCGAATCAGACTGGCTATTCAACGCCGTTTCGCAAAGGCAGGAGAGGACCAGCAGACAGCAGATTTTATTGATGTTGTCGCGTGGAGACAGACCGCTGAATTTGTGTCGAGATACTTTAAAAAGGGACGTCCCATACTTGTATGCGGACAGATCCAGTCGAGAAACTGGACAGATAAGGACGGCGGTAAGCGCGTATCTGTCGAGGTTGTAGCCGACGAGGTTTCCTTCGTGGATTCCAAGAGCGGTGCGCAGGATGGCGCTCCCACACAGTACACTCCCACGAATAATTACGGCAGTCCGGCTTATTCTAATGCTCCCGATTCAAACTTTGAGGAAATCACAGCAGACGACGGCTTGCCGTTCTGAAAAACCGACGTAAGTCGCTCTTGACATAAGGCTCATAAGGTCAAGTGAATAAGATTTTTGAGTCAGAAAGGTTTAGGATATTAAAATGGATAGAAACGATACACAGCGTTCATTCCGTCCTAATATGCATAGAAAAAAGAAGGTTTGCGCTTTCTGCACCGATAAAATTGAAGTTATCGATTACAAAGATGTTCCGAGATTGAAGAAATTCATTTCCGAGCGTGCGAAGATTCTTCCCCGCCGCGTTTCCGGAACCTGCGCAAAGCATCAGCGTGAGCTTACAACAGCTATTAAGCGCGCGCGTCAGGCTGCTCTTCTTCCCTATGTAAGCAACTGATTGAACGAAATTTATAATCGAGTAGGTAGAAACCAATCCACCTCTCACACCACCGCACGTGCCGTTCGGCATACGGCGGTTCAATTCAAAATTAAATACGTGCTACCTTTAGGTAGTAATCGGAAAGACTGACTAAGCCTCGCTTGGTCAGTCTTTCTTTGGAAACCGCTCTTGCAAGAACAGACTTTGTTGCAACAAATTGGTAATGGTCGCCCCAATTTGCTACCTTACGTGCTATCCATTTAGGTACTCCAAGCTTCAGTAGTCCCCATTCTCGTTTACTCGGCAGTTTCCACTGCTTCCATATTATCACCCTTATCTGCGTTCTTAAATGCTCGTCTATGCCTTGAAGCTTTGTTTTCATTGAGCCTTT
>SVQV01000139.1 GCA_015065175.1 Oscillospiraceae bacterium
CACAGTAATGAAAGCGACAACAGACGGAACTCTCACCGAAAAAATGGTGAAGTTTTCAGACAAGAGCGCATGCTGTGTTGTAATGGCTTCAAACGGTTACCCCGAAAAATATGAAACAGGCTTCGAAATTACACTTCCCGAAGACAAAGACGGAGACGTATATGTGGCGGGCGCTAAGCTTGAAAACGGAAAATTGCTTACCTCGGGCGGCCGTGTTCTCGGAGCGGTTTCTGTTGCACCGACACTTGCGGGCGCAATAGATAAAGCATATTTGCTTACTGAAAAAATAAAGTTTGATAATGCATACTATAGAAAAGATATTGGTAAGAGAGCGCTTGCCGCAAAGGAGGACTAATGGTTTATCGCATATATGTAGAAAAAAAGAGCGGTTTTGAGAACGAAGCAAGATCTTTGTACTCGGATATAACCTCTTTGATAGGTATAAAAAGCTTAAAAAAAGTTCGCATTTTGAATAGATATGATGTTGAAAATATCGAAAAGGATCTGTTCGATTATGCGAAGAACACCGTCTTTTCAGAGCCTCAGCTCGATTTGGTTACAGATACACTTTCAAATGACGGCGCATACGTGTTTGCTGTTGAGTTTCTCCCGGGACAGTTCGACCAGAGAGCCGATTCTGCCGCACAGTGTATCCAGATAATATCCAAAAAAGAGCGTCCCACAGTAGCTACTGCAAAGGTTTATATGCTTTACGGAGATCTTTCGGACTCCGAAATTGCCGAAATAAAAAAATATGTAATAAACCCTGTAGAAGCAAGAGAGGCGTCCCTTGAGGAAAAAGACACATTAAAAGCAAATTACGAAATTCCCACAGAGGTAAAAACTCTTACAGGCTTTACATCGTATACAAGAGAACAGCTTAAAGGCTTTATCTCCGAGTACGGTCTCGCTATGGATATAGATGATATAGCCTTCTGTCAGGAATATTTCAAAAATGAAAAGCGTGACCCTACAATAACAGAGATCCGTATGATAGATACATACTGGTCCGACCATTGCCGTCACACTACCTTTTTGACTACCATAGACAACGTTAAATTTGAAGATGAGCTTCTCGAAAAGTCATATAATGAATATATCGAAACAAGAAAGAAGCTCGGACGTACAAAGCCTGTAAATCTTATGGATATAGGTACTCTCGCCGCCAAATACTTAAAGAGCGTAGGTAAGCTCGATAAGCTTGACGAGTCGGAGGAGATCAACGCTTGTACAGTAAAAATCGAAGTAGAAGCAGACGGTAAAAAAGAGCCTTGGCTTTTGCTCTTCAAAAATGAGACACATAACCACCCGACAGAAATCGAGCCCTTCGGCGGCGCCGCTACTTGTATAGGCGGTGCAATAAGAGACCCGCTTTCGGGACGTTCATATGTCTATGCGGCTATGCGTGTTACGGGTGCCGCAGACCCGACAAAGCCTGTTTCCGAGACCTTGAAGGGAAAGCTTCCTCAAAGAAAAATAGTAACTACCGCGGCGGCGGGATATTCCTCCTACGGTAACCAGATAGGTCTTGCTACAGGTATGGTAGACGAGCTTTACCATGACGGATATGCCGCAAAGCGTATGGAAATAGGCGCGGTAATTGCGGCAGCTCCCGCTGAAAATGTTCGCAGAGAATGTCCTCAGGATGGCGATGTTGTTATTCTTCTCGGTGGAAGAACAGGAAGAGACGGCATAGGCGGTGCGACAGGATCTTCGAAGGCGCACGACTCCCATTCGGTTGAAACATGCGGCGCAGAGGTTCAGAAGGGTAACGCTCCCGAGGAAAGAAAGCTTCAGAGACTTTTCCGCAATCCCGAAGCATCTAAGATGATAAAGAGATGTAACGACTTCGGCGCGGGCGGTGTTTCTGTTGCGATAGGCGAGCTTGCTGACGGACTTGATATTGATCTGAATAAAGTTCCCAAAAAATACGAAGGCCTCGACGGTACAGAGCTTGCAATAAGCGAGTCTCAGGAAAGAATGGCTGTTGTCATAGAAAAGGAAAACATCGAACGCTTTATGGCGCTTGCCGACAGCGAGAACCTTGAAGCTACAGTTGTTGCCCGTGTTACCGAAGAACCGAGACTTCGTGTTCATTGGAACGGTAAAACCATTATAGATATTTCACGTGAATTTCTTAATTCAAACGGTGCGGAAAAGCATATCGAAATTACACCCGTTAAGCCCGAATGCTTCAAAAAGGAAAAGGTAGAGAGCTTTGAAAAAGGCTTGAAGGCTCTTGTCTCCGACCTCAACGTTTGCTCAAAGCAGGGGCTCAGCGAGAGATTTGACTCTACAATAGGCGCAGGAACTGTTCTTATGCCCTTTGGCGGTAAGTATCAGAAGACTCCTATCCAGGCTATGGTTCATAAAATTTCTGTTGAGAAAAAGCATACTGACGATTGCTCTTATATGGCTTGGGGATATAACCCCTATATTGCCGAAAAGAGCCCCTACCACAGTGCGTATCTGGCAGTTGTCGAGAGCGTTGCTAAATTGGTAGCCACGGGCGCATCCTTCGAAGATGTTTACCTTACCTTCCAGGAATATTTTGAAAAGCCCACAAAGGACGGAAAGCGTTGGGGCAAGCCTCTCTCCGCTTTGCTCGGAGCGTTCCGCGCTCAGGTAGAATTGGGAGTTGCCGCAATAGGCGGTAAGGACTCGATGAGCGGAAGCTTTGAAAAGCTCGACGTTCCTCCGACTCTCGTTTCTTTTGCTGTTACAACAGGAAAGACCTCCGAGGTTATAACCAACGATGCAAAGAAGGCAGGGCATAAAATAATTATGCTTTCTCCCGAATACGGCGAGGACAAGCTCCCTGTAGCTGAGTCGCTTATTGAAACATTCGGCAAGGTTACATCTCTTATGAGAGCAGGCAAGGTATATTCCGCTTATACACCTACCTATGGAGGTGTTGCCGAGGCAGTATATAAGATGTGTCTCGGTAACGGATTGGGCTTCAAGTTCGCATCTGATGTTTCTCTTGAAGATATTTTCGGATATAATTATGGCTCATTCTTGCTCGAAGTAGATGAAAATACCGAGGGACAGAGCATAGGCTCTCTCACCGACGACGGAAAGTTCAGCTTCGGTGATGAAGAAGTTTCCGCAAAAGAGCTTTTGAGCTTGTATGAAGAAAAGCTGGAAGGCGTATTCCCGACACTTAAATTCGAAGAAAAGAAAACACTTGAGAAAATCTCGTACAAGACAGAAAAGAAGTTCTGCTCAAATATAAAGGTGGCAAAACCTCGTGTTCTTATCCCCGTATTCCCGGGTACTAACTGCGAATACGATTCCGCAAAAGCGGTAAGAGATGCAGGCGCAGAGGCGGAAATCTTTGTAATCAACAACTTGACCTCCGACGGAATTGCAAAGAGCGTCGAGAATTTTGCAAAGTCTGTAAAGGATTCTCAGATCATCTTTATCCCCGGCGGATTCTCGGGCGGTGACGAGCCTGACGGTTCGGGTAAATTTATTACAGCATTCTTCAGAAACGCTGAAGTAAAGGATTCGGTAACCGAACTGCTTTCAAACCGCGACGGACTTATGTGCGGTATTTGTAACGGCTTCCAGGCACTTATAAAGCTCGGTCTTGTTCCGTACGGAAAGATCATAGATACAGACGAGCATTGTCCCACATTGACATTCAATACAATAGGCAGACACCAGTCCCGTATAGTGCATACACGTGTCGCTTCTAACAATTCTCCTTGGCTTAAAAATTGCGAGGTAGGAGACGTTTACTCGGTTGCTATCTCTCACGGTGAGGGACGCTTTGTGGCAGAGGACGATGTGCTTCGCAGACTGGTAGCTAACGGACAGATAGCTACTCAGTACGTAGACCTTGACGGAAATGTTACAAATGATGTTGAGTATAATCCCAACAATTCCACTCTCGGCATAGAAGGAATTTTGTCACCCGACGGACGTGTTATAGGTAAAATGGGACACTCCGAGCGTATAGGAAAAGGTCTCTATAAAAACGTAGTCGGTGAATTTGATATGAAGCTCTTTTTATCTGCCGTTGAATATTTTAAATAATATAGGAGAAAAGAAATGGCATACTTATCGGATATAGAAATTGCGCAAAGCTGTAAAATGAAACCGATTTCCGAAATAGCTAAGACCGCTCACGTAGACGAGGAGTACCTTGAAGCATACGGAAAGTATAAGGCAAAAATCGACCTTTCGCTTCTTTCCGACGAATCCCGCAAAAACGGAAAGCTCGTGCTTGTTACAGCTATTACACCTACTCCCGCAGGAGAAGGAAAGACAACAACAACAATAGGCTTGGCAGACGGACTGAAGCGCATCGGCAAGGATGTAACGGTTGCCTTGAGAGAGCCCTCTCTCGGTCCTGTTTTCGGTGTTAAAGGCGGAGCAGCAGGCGGCGGATATGCGCAGGTCGTACCTATGGAGGACATCAATCTCCACTTTACTGGAGATTTCCACGCTATCGGCGCGGCAAATAATCTACTTGCTGCTATGCTTGATAACCACATCTATCAGGATAATGCGCTCAACATCGATCCCAGAAAGATCACTTGGAAGCGTTGCGTTGATATGAATGACCGTCAGCTTCGCGCAATCGTAAACGGCCTTGGAAGCAAGGTCAACGGTGTTCCGCGTGAAGACGGATATGACATTACAGTAGCATCAGAGATCATGGCGGTGTTCTGCCTTGCTGACTCGATCACCGACCTCAAGGAAAGACTTTCTCGAATTGTTGTGGGATATACCTATGATGATAAGCCCGTAACTGCGGGCGATCTTAAGGCAGTAGGCGCAATGGCAGCACTCCTTAAGGATGCGATGAGCCCCAACCTTGTGCAAACTCTTGAGGGAACTCCCGCTCTTGTGCATGGCGGACCTTTTGCCAATATTGCTCACGGTTGCAACACAGTTACTGCTACAAAGATGGCTCTCCGTCTTGGTGATTATTGCGTTACCGAAGCAGGCTTCGGCGCCGACCTCGGAGCAGAGAAGTTCCTTGATATCAAGTGCCGCTATGCAGGACTTAAGCCC
>SVQV01000140.1 GCA_015065175.1 Oscillospiraceae bacterium
CAGGTGCGGACGGTAAGGATGGCATCGACGGTAAAGACGGTATTGATGGCAAAGACGGAGCGGTCATAGATAAAGGCGCTGACGGGTTGGTTATAGTGGCAATTATAATCGGTTGTATTGCTATTGCCGGTGAAATGGCATTCCTTGTATATGCCATTATCAAAAAAAGAAAAAGCGGAAAGTGAATAATTCTGTAAATCCGAGATGTGTATAGTACGCAAAGGATTAAAACAAAGCAGGGCGGTAGGCTACATTGTAGCTTGCCTCCCTTGTAATAATTTAAATACGATTAAATCAATAAATATCAAATCGTTTTTTGTGAAAAAATGTAAACATTTAATTCTTTCCCTTGACAAATGTTATCAGAAGAAGGAAGTTTGTTACATAGATAATGTATCTAAACAAAAAGGGACTGCTTCGTTTGAAGCAGCCCTTAATTTTTGTTACGTTTATTCCAAAACTATCTTCTTGAATGCCTTCTTGCCCTTTTTGAAGACGATGCCGTTTTTGAGGGATTCCGAGTCAAAGCTTGCTTTGATGTCGGTTATCTTTTCGCCGTCGGCGCTGACACCGCCTTGTTCTACTGCGCGGCGTGCGTCAGAGCGGGAGTCTGCGAGACCGCCTGCTACCAACAGAGTGATGATGTCTGCCTTGCCGTCTGTGAGAAGGTCAGCGTTTACTGTAACTGTGGGGATTTCAGCAGCGGCGCCGCCTGCAAAGAGCGCGCGGGAGGATGCTCTTGCCGCATTTGCTTCTTCTTCACCGTGAACCAAGGATGTAAGCTCATATGCCAATATGTCCTTAGCTTCATTAAGCTGACTTCCTTCCCAGGATGCCATCTTCTCGATCTCTTCGAGAGGGAGGAAGGTAAGGAGGCGTAGGCACTTCATAACATCGGCGTCGCCTACGTTTCTCCAGTACTGATAGAATTCGTAAGGAGAGGTCTTGTTGGGGTCGAGCCAAACCGCGCCCGACTGTGTCTTGCCCATCTTCTTGCCCTCGGAGTTTAAGAGCAATGTGATAGTCATAGCGTAAGCGTCCTTGCCGAGCTTCTTTCTTATAAGCTCAGTACCGCCGAGCATGTTGCTCCACTGGTCGTCACCGCCGAACTGCATATTACAGCCGTACTTCTGGAAAAGCTCATAGAAGTCATAGCTCTGCATTATCATATAGTTGAATTCAAGGAAGCTGAGTCCCTTTTCCATACGCTGCTTGTAGCACTCAGCCGAAAGCATCTTGTTTACGCTGAAGCAAGCACCAACCTCACGGAGAAGCTCAACATAGTTGAGGTCAAGCAGCCAGTCGGCATTGTTTACCATGATAGCCTTGCCGTCGGAGAAGTCGATAAAGCGGCTCATCTGCTTCTTGAAGCATTCGCAGTTATGCTCGATAGTCTCTTTGGTAAGCACCTGTCTCATATCGGTTCTGCCCGAGGGGTCGCCTATCATACCTGTGCCGCCGCCTATAAGTACTACAGGCTTGTTTCCTGCCATCTGAAGTCTTTTCATAAAGCAGAGCGCCATAAAGTGTCCTACGTGCAGACTGTCTGCCGTGGGGTCAAAGCCTATATAGAAAACGGCTTTTCCCGCGTTCACCAATTCTTTTATTTCCTTTTCGTCGGTAACCTGAGCGATAAGCCCACGCGCGACGAGTTCTTCATAAACCTGCATAATTTTTTCCTCTTGATATAATAATTGTATTTTTGACTAAATAATATATTAACACAGATATCGAAAAAAGTCAAGCGAAATAACGCTTTTTGAGCTTTTCGTTATCTTTTTTTATATTAAAGCACCGAAATTACGGTCGAGTCCTTGATTTCTGTCTCGATTTCGGGGCACATTTCACTCAAGAGAGCGGCAAATCGGCAGGTGATATATTTTTCGGTGTAGAAATGTCCTGCCTCAATAAGATTTATTTCCAACTCGGGCGCATCGAGCATAACGTTATAGCTGAGGTCTCCGCTTAAATATGTGTCGGCACCGGCTTCCTTTGCCGCTTCGACAAAGTCGTCGCCGTCACCGCCGAGAAGCGCGACACGGTATACGGTGCCTTTGCCCGCATAATTTACACGGGGCGCAGAAATGAGGTCCTTCACCTTCGCCGCAAACTCGGGAAGTGAGCAGGGAGCTTCTATCTCACCTATTCTGCCCATTCCGCCCTCACCGAAGCGTTCTACATTGCGAAGTCCGAGCGCTGACGCAAGCATATCGTTGACGCCTCCCTCGGCACAGTCGGCTCTCGTGTGGAAGGAGAAGACCGAAATTCCGTTCTGTATCAGCTTTATGACCTTTTTTGCGGGGGTAGCCTTTTCATTTACAGACTTCAAGGGGTGGAAAATAAGCGGATGATGTGAGATTATGAGGTCAAAGCCATTTTCTATAGCGTAATCGACAATGCTTTCGGTAACGTCAAGCGCGCAGAGGACCTTTTTGACCTCTCGCTCGGAGTCGGTACAGCACATAAGCCCGTCATTATCCCAGGAGCAGGAAAGCTCGCTCGGGAAATATTCACTCAATTTATTGTAAAGCTCACGTATTTTCATATAATTTTTTCCTTCTTTCCTCGCATGCGCGCAAAAGCGCTTCTTCCTCGTCGGCGCTCTCGCCCGCTTTCTTTTTGCCGTCAAAGCGCTTTCTGAACGCCTTTTCCTTTTTGTCAAGCATAAGAGCGAAGTTATTTCTGTCGGTTTCGTTTTCTATTATCGGGTCGCCTACGTACAGCGAAAGAGTGTCAAGGCTGTAAGGCGCGCCGCAATATTCGGCGCAGATGCAGGAATATGTATGACCTGCTGCTGAGCCTACACGTTCACTTAGTATTTTAAAGCCGTTTTTCGCAAGAAACGCTCGCAAAAGCTCCTGCTTGCTCATAGGCTGTAAAATGAGACGGATATCAGAATTTTTCAAAAAGGGCGCACGGTCGATAAGCATAGAGATAAGCTCACCGCCCATACCGCAGACAGCGACATCGGTAATGCCGAGTCTGTCAAGTCCGTCAAGTCCGTCTGTCAGATAAAATTCTATTTTGTCCTCTAAAGCAAACTCCCTTGCGTGAGCGCGCGCGCTGTCAAGCGGACCCTTAGCTATGTCGGCGGCAACGGCACGGGATATAATTCCGTGCTGAATAAGATAAATAGGCAGGTAGGCATGGTCTGTACCTATATCGGCAAAAACCGCCCCCTGCCTTACATATTCAGCCGCCGCCTTCAGTCTTGCATCAAGCGTAGCTTCCTTCATTTCTCTTATTTCGACGCGAGAAAAGCGTTTATCTTTTCAACGAGCTTGTCAGCATCGGTGTTGTGAACAGCGCAAGCCTGCTCGATGCTCTCACCTCTTGAAGCGGGGCAGCCGAGGCAGTGCATGCCTATCTCAAAGAAAAACTGCGCGGTCTCTCTGTCGTAGTCGAGAATATCGCCGATTATAGATTCTTTTGTAATTTTCATTGTTTTTGTCTCCATTTCTTTTTTGTTTACGAAAATATTATAGTACAACTCACGGAAAATGTCAATAGTCTAAAATATTTTACACTTATACTATTTACATTTTGTTATTTTTATGCTACAATTATAGCACAGGATAAATTTTCTTTGTTTGGGGGAGAATTATGAATAAATTTTACGAATTTATGAGAGACCGTTACGGAGCAGATGCGCTGTCGGCTGTAATTGTTATCGTGTCGTTTGCTTTGCTCTTGATAGTTTCTTGCTTTGATGTATGGTGGCTTTCTTTTCTGCCACTCCTTCTTGTCATTTACGCTGCCTTCAGAATTTTGTCGAAAAACATATCCGCAAGAGAAAAAGAGAACGAGTTCATCGTAAATATAAAGGAAGCCTTGCTCTCGCTTACAAAAAGGGAAAAAGAGGACGATACTCATATTTTCGCTAAGTGTCCTGTCTGCGGCGCTAAGCTGCGCTTGCCTAAAGGGAAGGGAGAATTTTCTATCACCTGCCCTGCCTGCAAGAAAAAAATGCGAGTAAGAACCTAAGGCAAATGTTATAATAAATAAGTAAGAAAATTTTGGAGGAAAAACCACTTGATTATTGCACTTGAAGAAGCAAAATACAAATTGACCGCTTTGCAGGAGACTATAGATGAATTAGGTTCTGCTATCCGCGCGGATGAGCTTAAAAACGAAATTGACGAAATGGAGAAGCAGACCTTCGCCGAGGACTTCTGGAACGACCAGGAGAACAGCAGTAAGGTCCTGCAAAAGATAAAGCAGTTAAAGGATAAGTATGAGGCGTATATCGGGCTGAAAACAAAGTTAGAGGATACTCTTATGCTTGCCGAGATGGCTATAGAGGAAAACGACGAGGGCTCTGTCGAAGAAGTACAGAGCGAGCTTGAGTTTATAGAGAAAGAAGCCGAGCAGCAGAGACTTGCCACTCTCTTAAACGGCGAGTACGATAAGAATAACGCCATAGTTTCCTTCCACCCCGGCGCAGGAGGCACCGAGGCTCAGGACTGGGCGCTTATGCTCTACCGTATGTATACCCGTTGGGGCGAGCGTCACGGATATCAGGTCAAGCTCGTTGACTGGCTTGACGGAGAGGAAGCGGGACTCAAGAGCGCAACCATTATGATATCGGGCTTGAATGCTTACGGATATCTTAAGAGCGAAAACGGTGTTCACCGTCTTGTCCGTGTTTCTCCCTTCGACTCCTCGGGACGCAGACACACCTCATTCGCTTCTGTCGAGGTAATGCCCGAGTTCGACGACGATAACTCTATAGAGCTTCGCGAGGAGGACTTGGAGATAACGGCTCACCGCTCAAGCGGCGCGGGAGGTCAGCATATCAACAAGACCGACTCGGCTATAAGAATAGTTCATATTCCCACAGGCATAGTTGTCGGATGTCAGACAGAGCGAAGCCAGCTTCAGAACAAGGAGACGGCACTTAAAATGCTAAAGTCAAAGCTTCTTGAAATTAAAGAGAGAGAAAAGCTTGATAAAATCGAGGACATTCAGGGCAACAAGACCAATATTGAATGGGGCGCGCAGATACGAA
>SVQV01000016.1 GCA_015065175.1 Oscillospiraceae bacterium
CAAAAAGGAAGCCAACGGGCAGATAGAAATTGACCTCTATCCTCGGCTTCCAAAAATTTAAGGCTATGTAGGTATCATCAGGTTACCTACATAGCTGTAGGTATCATTGATTGACACACACGTGCGTGACCGCGCCCACGAGCTTATCGTTTCGGATGATGGGGCTGCCCGACACGAGTGTGTTCAAGAAGGGACAACACATTTTTTGAATTCATTTCTCCGAGCAGCTTATTCTTCACCCCATTTTTCAGGCATAGGATATTTATGCTTAAGACTCAATGCCGCCACACCTCTTTTGAATTTTTCAATGCTTTCGGGGCTGTTTGATTTTTCGGTGTGCAGATGCCACCAGCCTATGTCCTTGAAGTGATAAGATTCCCCACCGCCGACCGAGCAGTTAAACGAGTCGGGAATACAGACTCCCTTGATAAGTAATTCTTTTAATTCATCAAGGTGCATTGTGTATACATCGCGCGGTGAGCAATTATACCTCTTGCAGACAGAGCTTGCGATGCCTACAACCTCGCCAAGCTCACCAAGAGTTCGCATCACGCGTACTGCCGAGAAGGCCACGTGACTTGTGCTGACCAATCTACCGCCCAAAAACAGATTGTCAACGTCCTTGGAATAAAGGCAACGGTAGGGGACGGGATAGGGCTTTTCGATTCCTCTATGATAAGCAAACGAACGGAATGCCTCTCCGAATTCCAATTGGTTGGTAGGCTCGGGGAAGTGCATATCTATACTCCATGTAATACAAGCCGTGGCATCCTCATGATAGGTTTTTTCCTCAAGGTCAATTTGAGTAAGAACGTAGTCGCCCTTGACTCGGTAACCCTCGCGCTTGCCGCCGATTGGCGATACCCATTTGATCGCGCGGTTCTTGTATTTTTCCTTGTTTTTGAAGTGGTGCTTCTGGAATGCCCAGTTGGCATAGATCGCTCGCAAGCCGTAATCACGGATATACTCGATTTCACTTACCATATTTCTCGTAAAGCCCGTCTCCTGTTCCCAGTCACCCGATACACAGTCAAGGCAGGAGTCGTCGGTAAATCTGAGTCCCCAGTCAACGTCGGGAAAATCGACTTCACAGTCACATTCCTCGCTGTACCACCTGATAGAATGCCCCATTACGAGATTTTGATGCTCGTCCGGTGCCAAGGACTCTCCAAATTCAGACTTGGATTCCCGTCCATACATTATTTCACATCCGGATTTTCTCGCGAGAATACCGTCTCCGCTGCAATCAGAAAATAATCTTCCCGATATTCTTGTTTTTTTGCCTGTACGTGCATTGGTCGTAATAACCGAGATTATATTACCGTTCTCAAGCTCTACTTCCGTAACGATCTCGTTAAGAAACAGTTTGTGCGGTGCGGGCTTGTCTTCTAAGACCGCAAAAGCGAATCTTTTGCGGTCATCCTCATAGCACTCTTTTCTGTATTCCTTAGGATCTCCGAAAATGGGGGCTATGGATTTTACTATGTTGCCCAAGTTGGGGTAGGGAGGAAGGTTGATCATTCCGCCCATGCAAACCCGAACCTCTGAGCTGTTGCATCCGCCGAGCATGGGTCTGTCGTGTATCAAAGCAACCGAAACTCCGCTTCTCTTAGCCGCGAGGGCGGTACATATTCCGGCTATTCCTCCGCCAACAACAACGAGGTCGTAAACAGCCTGATCGCAGATGATATCTTTCCAATTATATTTTTGACGGAGCTTTTCTATGCCGTCTTTCGTGCTACAGGGCGTATCGGCACAATTTGTTACAAGTATAGCATCGCATCTGCCATTAAAACCCGTAAGATCGTGCAACGCAAGTGTATGCTTTCCTTGATCGAGAAAGAGCTTTCCGGCAAGCTGCCATGCCCATTCGCTTCCGTTTGTGCCAAGGATATTGCTAAGGTCATTGCCGTCAAGCTTGATAATGAATTTTCCCAATGGTTCCGCCACGCTCCACTCCGCAGTCCAGTCCCTTGTGAGAGCCCAAACATAATATTCGCCATCAGATGGAATATTTATTTCACCGTATGCATCGTCGACGGGGATGCCCATACCGTGTGCCATAATATAGGCAGATCCTATTGATTCGGATGAAGCTGTGTCAACCACCCATCCCCCGAGATCATTCAGGCTCTCAGCTTCAATAAAAATACAGTTCATGATGTTCTCCTTATAAAGGATTTACCTGCTTGTCAATGCCCCAAACGGTAACGTCCTCAACAACAGCTCTCCCGGGGAGATTGGCAATATAGAGAACGGTCTCGGCGATGTCCTCGGGGAGCAGCTTGTCGGTTGTTTCACCAATTCCCGCGGCACTTTGGAAGCCGGTGCTTGCCGATGAGGGAATCACGCAGCTTACCCTTACGCCATAGGGCTGCATTTCAAGATACATGCCCTTGGAAAAATTAAGTACACCTGCTTTTGCCGCCGCATAAACCGACCACGTTGGCCAGCACTGACGTGCGCAAACAGAGGCGATATTTATCATTGTTCCGCTTTTTTGCTCTTTCATCATATCAGCGAAGGCGCGGCAACCGTAAATGACACTGTTTAAGTTCAGTTTTATTGTTGTATCAATTTCATCCGTTGTAAACTCGCTGACCTCCTTGATGGCAATGCCGCCGCCTGCATTGTTTACCAGAACGTCAAGTCTGCCGAATTTCTCCTTGACGAGATTTACGGCATAATCCCAATCGGCGGGCTTTGTTACGTCCATGGAAAACGCAAGGTCGCCGCCGACCTCGTTTTTTGCCTGTTCCAACTTGTCAAGCCTTCTCGCCGTCATAATGACGGTATCTCCATTGTCCTTGAATGCTTTTGCGGTTGCCATACCGTAACCGCTTGAAGCTCCTGTTATCAATACGATTCTATCCATTTTTTTACTCCTTTTCTATGGGGATTCTGATCTCCCATTCAAAATTATCAGCAGACATATCGCGAGGGAATACCTCTACTGTCGGCAGGTCTATTCTTCTTTTCAGCCCTGTGGATGGCAAAATGTCATAAAGAATGACGTTGTATTTTTGGTTGACGATATCGTCATCCGTTGTATTCATTTTTACTGTAAGCCATTGACATTTGGGTATGACATCGGTGAATGGCAAGGCATCTGCGGCAGATATTCGTTCGCCGATATAGCATTTTACTTTTCCTTGCCCGTTGTGATAAGAAACGTAAAGCGTATCTCCTGAAAGCGCTTTATCCGCCCCCGACTCATAAAAATCGTTCCATACCTCTTCACAACAGCACGTATCTGTTTGATCGGAATACGCGCAATATCCTTTGATGCCAAAGGCGATGTCGTTTACGATTTGAAACGAGAGTTTTTCGGTTGACTTTACCGTCCATTCGAACTTTGGTCTGGGGAAAAGCAATATCTCGGGTGATTCTTTTTGACAAACGGTTGGAGAAAAACCGTGATACTCGTTAATGCTTTTGAAAAGGACGCAAGTGTTGAATATCCGTATTTTTTGCTGATCTCATGTATGCTTGCCCGAGGATTCGTTATTATATCGCAAGCTGCAAGAGAAAGCTTGCGTTTGCGAATGTACTCTGATATCGGAACACCTACTATGAAGGAAAATATCCGTCTGAATTCATAAACGGATAACGTCATCCGCAACGCTAATTCCTCGCAGTCGATTTCTGACGTCAGGTGGTTTTCGATATAATCAATGATCTCTTCTATTTTTTGTATGCCACTATACATTGTATCCCACCTTCCTTGTACATTTATTATAACATATTTTTTGCGTTTTGTTTTGTCAATTGTTGCATTATTTTGATAAAAAGGCAATATCAAACCGATTTTGTGTCGGAATGATATTGCCTTTTTCGGTATTTTTGTAGGGGCGGATTCTATATCCGCCCGTTTGCCGTATTTTGCGGGAGCATATGAAATGCTCCCCTACGAAGAACGGCGTCAGGATGCCAAATCTCCCATTTGATTCAGCATATTCTCAATGAAAATTCCGTACCCCGTGGTCGGGTCGTTGATGAGAACGTGCGTCACAGCTCCGACGAGCTTGCCGTTTTGGATGATCGGTGAGCCGCTCATTCCTTGAACTATGCCGCCTGTTTTTTCTAAAAGCGCACTGTCGGTGACATGAACGGTAAAGCACTTTGTTCCTTCTGAGTCATGATTTATATTCATTATCTCTATTCCGTATTCCTTTGTTCCGCCTTCGTCTAAGGTGCATCTTATTTTAGCAGGTCCGCATTTTACCTCGCCTTTAAAGGCAATAGGAAGTAAGCTTTCCTTGTTTATTTTCGGCATTGGGGCGAATACACCGAAAACACCGCAGTCGCAGTTCGTCAGCAATGCTCCTGTTTTGTTCTGCTTCAGATATCCGCGAATTTCACCCGGCTTTCCCGCCGTACCCTTTATTATTCCCGTAACGCTTACGTCGGTCACTATTCCTCTTGAAAGGGGAAGTAATTCGCCTGTGTCAATATCGTATATTCCGTGACCGAGACCGCCGAACATTCCGTCATCGGGATCGATAAACGTGAGCGTGCCTATTCCTGCCGTGTTGTCACGTACCCATATTCCCAATTTGTACTTTTCGCTTTCCTTGCTGTAGACAGGCTTAAGAGTCAGAGTGATCTCCTTTCCGTCTCTCAAGCATACAAAGGTCAGAGGCTTTCCCTCTGACAGCTCAATTCTGCTTGTAACATCGCTTACACTTTTTACATTACTGCCGTCGATCTTTATTATTATATCCTTTTCACGCAATCCGCCGTCATATGCGGGGCGCACTGTTTTTCCGTCTACACTGATCTCGGTCGTGCCTGCCACCACAACACCGTTTGTCATCATTTTTACACCGAAGGTACTGCCACCGGGGCAGAGCATTACTCTTTCCGTCTTTACGACATCTTTGCCTGTCTGTATTGAAAAAGCTCCTGTTTTTGCATTGGCTGTGAGTGTCACACTGAAAAGGAGAAGAGCCAAAACGGCAAAGCACATCAATCTATATAAACAGAAACAAAATTTGTTTTGTATATTTTTACGCATAAAACCACCTTGCAGCTTCACCTTACAAGGTGTATGCCGCCTTTTTAAATTTTCACATATCTATAATGTTACTTTTAATGCCGCTTTATGTGTAGCAAAAAACGAGATAAAGGAAATATAATGGCAGGAATAACAATTTTTAAAATAAAAAAGACCGTTCAGAAAAACAGTCTTTTTATTATTTTTATGATTTAAATACAAAGAAGCTCGCAAATAAGATAGAGATAATCGAAGGTTTCCGAATTTGCCCTCATAATTGAGCCACCTGCGCAGGTCTTTTCAAGCATCGCGGTAAGCGAGAAATCGCCGTCGGCAAAATCGAAGCAAAGCTCAAAGCCGTTTTTCTTTGCTGCTTCACAGCAGAAATCCTTTAGAAATACGGGAATGTCACACTGCAAGTTTTCACAGGTAAGCATTAGCTTAAAGTCAAACAAATCGTTAAAATAGGATATCTTTGGCATGTAAGATCTTTTGCAAAGATAGTGAACTATGATTGAGATTACAGCTATTAAGCTCTTTTCGTTTATCATAACCGAGCCGAAGTCTTTGCTCGGATTTACAGGAGAAATGGGAATACCCTGAGAGATCTCATTTCTCAACAGCTCTGCCATAAAGGTATAAATATGCGCAAATGTATGTGTAGTTTTTGAGGTGCTTCCGTCTACAAGTGATAACACTACCTTGAATGCATGATGAAAATACTTGGCAGCTTCCTTTTTATCGCCCGTAAAGAAATATTTTATTGTGTATTCTTTTTCAGAGAGCGTGCAGACATGCTCGTAAGAGTCAAAGTCGGAGTCGTCGGGCAGCTTCCCGTACGCTGCATTACCGTTCTTGTCCACAACGTAAAGCGCATCGGGAAGAAGGTCATATATAGAAGTGTATTTGTTCATTATTTCTCCGCAGTATATCAGTATTCAATTTCGGCAAAATTCAATGAATTAAAGAAATCGGTGTAGCTTACATTTTTCAAAAGAGCGTTTTTACATTCTTCTAATGACTTGTAAAATTCATTGCTGACGTAAAGCTCTGCTATACGTTCATAATTAGAGTCGTCCTTTAAGTAGTCGGAATCCTTTTCCATAGCGTAAACTATATAAACACCGTAATAGTTTTCAATTATATCGCTATGCTCGCCTGCTTTCAATGTGAAGGCGGCATCAATAATTTCCTGCATATACTTGGAGTCAAGCGTGTATTTTCCTATGTAAAAGCCGTTAGCGATGGTTGACGCGTCCGTGCCTGAGGAATACTGTACCAGAACCTTTATTATATCATCATAGCTCTCCGCGTTTTTCATAGCGCTGTGAGCCTTTTCTGCCAGCTCATAATCTGCGTCGGGAGTAAAATAATCGGAATAATAGTAGGATCTGTGAAGCCAGGAAATGTGGGCGCATTCGTCACTCTCAAAGAATTTATATACATCCTCGCTTGTGTGCTTTGAGTCGGACGCGTTCTTTTCGGTGATCTTTTCTTCACAGATAGAGTATCTCATAAGAAAGCGGCTGACACTGTCATTCATATATAATGATTTTAAGTAAGCGAGATAATCATCATAGGACTTGTGTCCCGCGACAATATTTCCGTCGATAGAGCCTCCGTCAACGCTTAATGTTACCATATCGGAAATTTCTTTTTCTATCTCCTCTGAATAGATGTCTATACCGTATGAATTACATAATGAGAACATGGCGTATATCTCGCATATCTGGGGCAGAATTATATCAATTGCCTTCTGTCTGTATTCGGGCGCATCATTTCCGAGCCAGACACTGCTGTTACCTCCGTCTATCTGCTCCTTGTTCGTCAGAAAAAAGGTGCGGAAAAGCTCATAAGGAACCTCATGCTCACCAAGCTTAAAAACTGTCTTTGATTCTTCTTCGGTGGACTCGACGGGCTTGTATACCTTGCTTTTGCAGGAAGCAGAAAGTAAAAGCATAGAGACAAGTAAAAGTACAGCGCTTATTCTTTTTATCATAATAAAACCTCATAAAATATTTATAACGGTATTTTAGCAGAAAAATGTGAATATGTTTTTAATAAAACATATTTTTAATAAATTAGTGAATAAGCTCTTTATTTTTTTGTATTTATATGTTATAATTGGAATATAAAACCGAAAAAGGAGTTTTACTATGGAAGATTTATACACCGTACCGCTTTCAGACATTATAAAGGAGCTTTCGCTTGAAAGCATATATATGCCTCAATCTCCCGAAAAAATACTTGTTAGCTGTCCGCGCGTAAACAGACCGGGACTTCCTCTTGCGGGATTTTTCGATCACTATGAGGCTGAAAGAATACAGCTCATAGGAAAAATGGAAGCGCTGTATCTTGATAGCTTGACTTTTGAGCAGAGAGAAAAAAGCCTCGATGCATTTTTTGCTACAAAACCTGCGGCGGTAGTAGTTACCACGTCCATGGAAATAGACGAGCTTATATTGACATCAGCAGAAAAATACGCTGTTCCCGTAATGCGTACAAAAGAGAGCACAAGTGAATTTATGTCGGCGCTTATAGCATTTCTGAACTTAAAGCTTGCCCCCAGAATTACAAGACACGCAGTATTGGTTGAGGTCTACGGTGAAGGTGTGCTTCTTCTCGGCGACAGCGGAGTAGGTAAGAGCGAGACTGCTATCGAGCTTGTAAAAAGAGGACACCGTCTTATAGCCGACGATGCCGTTGAAATAAAACGTGTATCAAAGAAAACACTTGTAGGAGAAGCCCCCGAGATCATAAGACACTATGTTGAGCTTCGAGGCGTCGGTATAATAGACGTAAGAAGACTCTTCGGTATGGGAGCGGTAAAGCAATCCGAAAAGATAGAACTGATAATAAACCTCGAGCCGTGGGTACAGGGTAAAATGTACGACCGCCTCGGTCTTGACGAGCAGTTTACCGATATCTTGGGCATAGATATTCCGTCCTTGACTATTCCCGTACGTCCCGGGCGAAACCTTTCTATCATTATCGAGATCGCCGCTATGAACAACAGGCTTAAACGAATGGGATATAACACGGCAGAAGAATTCAACAACAGACTCATGGAGTCTATGGGAATTTAAAAACACCCTTACGTAATGTAATATTTTCAGGTTTGTACTGAGGATAAGTCCGGCATAGTGTAATGAGAATGCTTATTGGAAAGTGAAAGAAATAGGCAGACAGTTAGGATAATGCCTCTCGATTATGACAGATTATCCCGAGGATATAATGTTGCCAAAATACGAAAAATAAAATAATAGAAATACTTTGCAAAATTGGAGTCATGCAAGCAGAAAAAGAGATTTTGAATCAGCTTGGCCTCGATTTCGGAAATTGCAGACCTCCTTTCGGAATACCGACAGACGAGGAAAAGGAACAAATAAGAAAAGAGACACTGCCTCTTTTAATTTAAGAGTGGGGTGTAAATATATAAACGAAAAACAATGGAGGAAAATAAAAAATGGCAGAAATTATGAAGCTTTATGCGAGCTTGCATGCTCATTCTACTCATTCTGACGGCGTATATACCCCCGAGCAGTTAGCGGAAGTGGGGGCAGCCGAGGGATACAAGGCGCTCGTTCTTACAGATCACGATACGGTGACAGGTACGGATGATATGATAAGGGCTTGTAAAAAGAGAAATATGGATTGTATGATCGGTATAGAGTTTTCCGCCAAATTCAGAAACACTCATATACATATAACGGCCTTTCATTTTGACCCGGAATTACCTGAATTGAAGGAATATTTGCGTCAGCTTTCGTATAAGGAAACGTCGCAGACCAAATTTCTTTTTGAGCGCGGTATAGATATTGGATATATAAAAAACATCACCTGGGATGATGTTCTTGAATATAATGCCGGTGTTACCTGGATTTGTAACAATCACGTATTTAACGCCATGGAGGCAAAGGGACTTATTGATAAAAAGCAATACACGGAGTTTTTTGAAACCTGTTTTGGGAAGCATCGCGATCTCGTTAAGTCGGATATTGAATTCAAGCATGTATCGGATATTATATCCATGGTTCATTCCGCAGGTGGAATTGCTTGCGCCGCCCATCCTGTCGGCATTTTGAATTCGGCTGAAAAAATTGAGGAGCTTTTCGGATATGGAATAGACGGTATAGAGGTATGGCACGGATTGCTTAAAGGGCGTGACCGTAAACGTGCGCTCGAAATCGCAAGAGAATACGATCTTTACGTTTCGGGAGGCGCAGACCACGAGGGCTTGCTTGGCGGACAATATAGCTACTTTGAGAATCCTATGCAGTCGCAATTCTATTTTCCGCCGCTTACGCTCGGCACAACCAAATACTTTTTCGAAGAGATCCGTGATATGAAAAAGAAGGCAGATAGAAAAGAAATAATGGACAGTATGATTTCAGACGATTCGCTCTGGATAACAAACGGCGGAATTAACGATCAGCCGTAAATCATATATCCTGAAAAATTACGTTTTTTCTTCCAAGTCGGATAATATAAGTCCAAACATATCGACAGGTGTCCGGCAGGGGAGATTTGATGAGATTTTTTCACAATGTAGAGAAAAAGAGCTGTCTCAAACGCTTTGAAATTTGCATTTGGGACAGCTCCTGTTCTGTCAGTATACATATTATTATCAATTATCAATGTCTTTTGAATACGGTCTTTCTGCCGAGTGGGTAGCTTGGGGAGGTTATATGAATTATCAATTCCTCGGCAGTTGAAATAAAGCTGACACCGCATACAATAAGAGTGAGAAGTGTCTTGTTTACAATAAGCATAAAAAACGGAAAAGAGAACACGGCAAAGCCTGTCAGCTTATTTGCATATGTATGGAGCGCTGACAGTCGGTGAAATTTGACAGCCGACAGAATATAGGACGAAAGCCTGAATAAAATGACAAAAGCTATGGCAAACCAAATGTAAAACTTCGTTCTCGTATATAGGTAGGGGAAAAGGCGGACAAGCAAACACGAATAAAAGGTAAGGTCAGCCACAGAATCCAGGACCGCACCGCTTTCGGAGGTTATTTGAAAGTGCCGCGCTATCACTCCGTCTAAAACATCGCTTATTCCGCATAGCGTATATATTATATAAAAGCTGATTGAAAATGGCTCAACGGCAAGCATAAAAAAAGAGCCGATAATTCTTAAAACCGTTATAAAATTCGGAATTTTCGCCATATAATGATTTCCTTTGAGAGTTATTTATATAATATATTTTATCACCTTTTATTTTTTTGTCAAGAGAAAAACGAAGAAAAGGAGATGCCTCAATGTAAAAATGAGACATCACCTTTATTTTTTATATTATTCAAGGGATAAGCAAAAGCTTTACTCCGTTAAGAGAGGCTTTTTCGGCGGGGGCAGATATAGCGCTTTCGGGCAGCTCGTTCAGAGCTGCAAGCTCTCTGTATCCCACCTTGTATTTTTTGGCTATGCCGAACAGAGTGTCGGTGTTTTCGGGATATACGACTGTGATCTTATCAGTGCATTTTTCCTTTTTTTCGCCTTCGTTAAGCGTTACATTATCGATAAGCCGTTTTGTCACTGTTTTTGCAGCTCTGAGAGCAATGAAGACTTCGGCATCAGCGCCTATAGTCGAGCTGTCGAGCCTTCCTCGCGATGAAACAAGTTCCGCGTGACAGTCAAAGCTTACATTATCCGAATTTATGCGAAGATCAGACTCGATCTTAAACGGAATGACCACACATGAGCTTGAATATTCACATAAATCGCCGCAAGGTGTGCTTGTAATCAGATCTATCTTACATTCACCTACGACATAAACCCTGCCGTCCTTTTGAAGAATTTCTTTTACCTCTGCCTTGCCGAAGGAATCTATTATGGATGAAACGGCAAATTCCTCCTCCGTTTTAGGTCTTTGCGCATCTATTGAATAATTTCCAATTGCAGCGCCGAGCGACTCTGTAAAGGCTACGTCCTTATAAGAAGCGGAGGATTCGCATTCTGTAGAATAGAGGTCGCATATTATACTCGTATTTTCGTTTCTTACACATTCTCCTTCAAGCTCTGCGCTGATGTCTAAATTCAAAACAGAACCGCCCGTGCCGTTTTCGGAGACCGATGCGGATGCGGAAGTACATCTTCCGTAAGAGATACAGCAGTCACCGCTTATAGCACCGTCTGCGTTTAATGAACGGTCAAACGGTATTTTTTTAGTTACGGTAAACGGTTCTCCGTCTTCACAAGAGCAATTGCATTTAATAAGCGCATCCCCTCTGCAAATTATGCAATCCGTGCCGCATCTCGCCTCTCTGACAAGAAGCTCTGCCTGAACATAATTCACGTGAACAGAGTCGGACGGGATGCCGTCAATGTCATATGCATCCGATAGATTGAATTCCTCCGAGGCGGCACATACCGTGTGGCAGGTGAGTATGTTTTCCGTGAGGCTTTCGAGTCTTGCGGAGTCATCGGCAATTTCATTTACAACACATTTTGCGTATATATGTATTTTGCTTTTCAGCGTGCTTCGGAGCGTAAGCTTCCTCGGTCCGCTCAGACGGCAGACTGTATTTTCTATATCCGTGCAAGCGACAACCGCCATGTCCGTAATTTCGCTTTGCGGCAGATTTGCGGAAAATTCATATTCGGAAGAGAGGGAAGTGGCGGCAAGCTTTCCGTCGGAATCCGAATAAATAACGGTGTAAGCAACAATTCCCGCAAACTCAGCCTTGCTTCCTCCGATAAATTTTCCCGAAGGAATAGCCTTGGTGTCTATTTTTATGATTTTTCTTATTTCGGGAAGATAGTCGGGCAGAGTGAATTCTCCCGTACATTCGCATACGGCTGTCTCGTCTGCGAGGTCCTTTTGTATTTCTGCGCCTTTTTTTGAAAGCGCATTGATTTTGTCCATAAAAACGCTCCTTTACTTTTTCTTTAGTAAAAGATATGCCCCCTGTTACACAATTATGACAGGGAGCATAAATTATTTTTTGTTTTCTGCGTTTTTAAATTGGTTGGGACGAATGCCCGTGTACTTGAAAAATGTGTTCGAAAAATGGTGAATACTCTTAAATCCTGTGGAATAAGCGATCTGAGTTATATTCATATCCGAAAAGAGAAGAAGATCCTTCGCCGTTTCGATACGCTTGCACCTTATAAATTCCATTGGAGTTTGCATCATTACACGGCTGAACTTTTTTATAAAGTAATTCTTTTCAAGACAGGCGACCTCAGCAAGCTTATCCAGCGAGATATCATTTTCAAGATTGTCATTTATATATTCTATAACAGATGAAAATGCGCTTGAATTTTCACGGTGTGTACGGGAGTCGTCGTTTATTCCGCTTGACACCTTCTTTTCCTCATTTATCCTGAGCAGCTTGAAAAGAAATTCTTCTATCAATAATTCCGAGCATTCCGATGAAAAGGGAAGCTTCGACTTGTCCTCCTTGTAAAGCTTAGTCAAAAGCTCCTCAACATTCTCGGACGAGGTGTCCAAAACATACGGCAGAGAGGAAATTTGTGTTTTCAGCTCGCAGTCGGGCATATCGAATTTTATTTCAATAGTGCAGAGAGCCTTGTCCTTTCCGCTGTAAAATTCGTGATAAACATCGGGAGGAGTAAGGTATATATGCTTTGAAATAAAGGAATATTCTTCCTCGCCTATCTTTATGCTTCCGCTACCGCTAATAACATACACGAAATGAAAGAAATCGTGTGAATGTGAGAGTAACTCTGCAGATTTCGGATAGGTTCTGAAATTTATCCATATCAGTTCGGATTTTTTCGTTTCCATAGATACCTCCGAGTATTACTGCCTGTTTTTCTACATTGTATCACAAAAAGAAGCAACTTTCAATATGTTTTTATATCTTCTTTTCAAGAAGGTATTCGAGCAGGTCCATAGTCTTTGCGGCATCCTCTATAGTAGCGAGGGGCTGTGTGCCGTTGAGTACCGCATTTACAAAATCAACGTTTTCTGCCTTGTATCCGTAATAATCTGCATAAACCGTGCTTTTTGCAATTTCAGCACCGTCGAGGTATTCGTAGTTTCCTACAGTAACTCCTGCGGAAGCGGCAGAGTAGATGGTTCTTCCTGTTGTGTAGTGTATCTTTGCCCAGCATTTTGTGTCGCCCATACCGAGACTTACTATAGCGCTTACACGAGGACCGTGGATCTCGATATCGTGAAATCTTCCTGAGGACTGATAGTTAGCGCGGAGAGTACCTGCAATTCCGTTTTCAAATCTCATAACGCTCGACCATGCATTGTCAACAGAAGAATCGTTTTTGCTTATAAGAGTTGCGGCGTTTGTAACCTCGGAGCCTGCTACATATCTTATGAGGTCGATAATATGTACGATATCGCAGTTATATGCGCTTGCATAGTGCCAGCCGCTTCCGATATCGGAGTACTTCATAAATCTTCCGTCTATCTCGGTTATCTTTTCGCCCTCAAATCTCTTGAGTACCTCCTGAATGAGAGGGATGTGTCTGCGGTTCATAGCTACAGCCGCTATCTTGCCGTTTTTCTTTGCTATTCTTTCAAGAGAGTGAGTCTGATAAGCGCAGATGCCCGCAGGCTTCTCCATAAGCACGTGAAGTCCTGCTTCAAGACAGTCGTGAGCTACCCAATATGTTCTGTCGGGGTTTACGAGAACGACAGCCGCGTCAAGCTGCTCATTTTTAAGCATTTCGTGGTGAAGAGCATATGTCTTCTTTACACCGAATTTTTCGGCAAGCTCCTTTGCCTTTTCTTCAAAAAGGTCACATATAGCAACGATCTCGCATTCTTCTATCTGCGCAAGACTTGGCACATGTATGTTTGTTGCCATTCCGCCTGCGCCTATAACACCGATTCTTAATTTTTTAGCCATGATAAAAAGCCTCCTCAGTTTTTTCTTGTGACTATATTGTAATACAAAAAAAGGAAAATGTATTTACATAATAAAGTCTTGTTTTTACATAAAATCTACTGTTTCGGTCTTTTTTGTTGTCTCTCATAATCTTTTAAAAAAAAGAGGCGTTTATTGAGCTTTATCACTTGACTTTGCGAGCTTTAAGTGATAAAATGGACTTAGCGGAATATCCTTTTTTACATTAAAATTTTATCTTTCACAGGAGTGTGCGGCTATGAGAAAAATCAAGGTCGATATGACAGAAGGACCTTTTTTGAAAAAAATGATAATCTTTGCCATTCCGTTAATACTTACGGGAGTTTTGCAATGCCTTTATAATGCCGCAGACCTTGTTGTCGTCGGTAGATTCAGAGGCGACCTTGCGCTTGCCGCGGTCGGAAGCACAGGCAACATGACTAATCTTATTACAGGTCTCTTTATGGGGCTTTCGGTAGGTGCGGGAGTGTTGGTCGCACATCACGTAGGCGCTAAGGAGTATGAAGATGTGAACAAGGTAGTTCATACTTCTGTCCTTTTGGCGTTCGTTATGGGAATATTTATTTCAATATGCGGAATCTTTCTTGCGCGCCCTCTGCTCTCTCTTATGGATACTCCCGAAAACGTGTTGCCACATGCTACACTCTATATGAAGATAATCTTTTTAGGCATTCCCGCAATGTTCACATATAACTACATAGCCTCTATGATGCGCTCCTCGGGAGACTCAAAGCATCCCTTGATGTTCCTTTCAATTTCAGGTGTTATCAATGTAGTTCTGAATTTAATTCTCGTTTGCTTCTTCGGGATGAGTGTCGAAGGCGTTGCTATAGCCACGATAACCTCTCAGTACTCTGCGCTTATTATGTTTCTCGTCCATTTGATGCGTGATGAAGGTCCGCTTCACCTTGATCTGCGTAAGCTTAAAATACACACAAGCAAGGTACCGCGCTTGCTTTATATCGGCATCCCCTCGGGCTTGCAGAGTATAATGTTTGCCCTTTCAAACGTATTTATTCAGTCATTTGTAAACGCATACGGAGACGAATTCATGGCGGGTTCTTCAGCATCGGGAAGCATTGAAGGCTTTGTCTATATAGCTATGAACGCCTTTTATCATGTCTCTCTTACCTTCGTGGGTCAGAACGTGGGCGCACGTAAATATAAGAATATTAAAACGGTTACCGCATACAGCACCGCATTGGTTACAGCCTTGGGAATTTTAATTGCGGTCGTGACAGTTCCTTTGCGCCGTCAGCTTTTGGGACTCTACGTTACATCCGATGCGGCTATGGAGGCGGGGCTCTTGAAATTTATGATATTGGTTCCCACCTATTTCCTGTGCGGAATAATGGAGGTTCTCTGCGGAGCATTGCGCGCGCTCGGAAAGTCTGTTACAACTATGATAATTTCTACTGTCGGTGTTTGCGGTCTGAGAATTCTGTGGCTTCAGACTGTGTGCAGAATATTTGCAGATCCCGCCTGGATATTCATATCTTACATAGTCACATGGATAGTGGCGGTAGCCTGCCTGCTCTTCTTCCTTATTCTCGAAACACGGAAGGTTATGCGTCGCGCAGAAGGTGTAAAAGTATAAAAACAAATAAATTATTTTGAGCGAGGTAATATTATGATTACATGGCAGGACGTCAAAGAGTCAATGGAGGCTCTCGGTATAAAAGAGGGCGACAGTATTATAGTTCATTCATCCTTTAAAAGTCTCGGTGAAACTGAGAATGGCGCCGACACGGTAGTAAAGGGCTTGCAGGCGGCAGTTGGCGAGAGCGGTACGGTCATTTTTCCTACCCTGTGTCAGAAGGACTGGGAGCATGTTTATGAAAACTGGACGCTTGATGCAGAGTCCGATGTCGGATATCTTACGAATTATTTCCGTAAATTACCCGGAGCGCTTCGCAGTGATCAGGCGACTCATTCTGTAGCCGCCATAGGCGCTCAAGCGGAATATATAACCTCTACCCACGGCAAAACGGGAAAGCGTTACGGAATTTTCGGTGACACTCCCTTTTCATCAGACTCTCCGTGGGAAAAGATGTATAATCTGAATACAAAGGTAATACTTATCGGTGTCGGAGCAAGAAAAACCACCTTCCGTCATCTTGCCGAGTATCGCTATATGGAAAGACTTCTCAAAATAGCGGAGAAGAGTCCCGAATACGAGAGACTTAAAGCTCAGGTCTGGTGCTATGAAAGATGGAATGATAAAGGTGCCTGGGTACATATAAACAGTGAGTATATACAGAAAATGCTTGAAGCAGAAGGCAACATTTATTATGGAAAGTGCGGAGATGCAAGCCTTATAATGTTTTCTGCCCAGGATTTTGTGGATATGTGTACCGAAATGCTTGAAACGCAGAATTATGATGCCTTAAATTCACGGAATTATCTTGATTGGATAGATGAGGTTCTGGCATTAGGTCAGTGGGATCGGGCAGATTGTGACGAGGAATATGAGCGTGAGATCTCAGAGCATTTCGATAACTCCTTGCCTGAAAAGATATATGATGCGCATTTCCATATCAGCCGTGATTATAAGAATGAAACAGGCTACGTCGGCACTCCTTACGGTCAGTATATCGAATTCAATAAAAAATATCTTAACCGCAAGATAAGCGGTGGTCTTATAATGCCGAAGCCCTGTGATAAGAATATGACCAAAGAGCAGATAGAGGAAGAGAATGATTATAATATTTTCCTCGCTCTCCAGAATGAGCTTGATGCGGCTTTAACAGTTTCTCCCTATTGGACGAGAGATTATGTCGAGGATATGCTTAAAAGCTATCCATGTATAAAGGCATTTAAGCCTTATTTTACTCATGCGAGAACCAAGGATGTATATGAGTCCGACCTTATGGATTACGTTCCCTACTGGCTGTGGGATCTGGCTAATGCGAGAAAGATGCCCCTGATTATTCATCTTTCACATTATCAGAATATGCTGAATGACGAACGTAATTGGCAGCAGCTTCGATATCTTTCAAAGACATATCCCAACTGTAAGATAGTTCTGGCTCATTGCGCTATGGGACATCACGTTCGCAAGCTGCGCTTGGGTCTTGAGCATATAAAGGACTTAAAAAACATCTGGTTCGACTGCTCGGGTATTTCCGAGACTATGTCTGTCTATTATTGCTTGAAGACATTCGGCGTCGAGCGTATGATGTACGGCAGCAACTTCTGCCATGCGGCGAGCGTAGGCAGAGTCCCCGAGGACTATAAATATCAGCCACTCAATAACGGGCAGGAATCTCTGCTTGCGCTATTGGAGGCTTGCGAGCTTCTGGAGCTTGGAAGGGAAGATACAGAAAAAATATTTTACGGTAATGCGCGAGATCTTTTCTCGGGTAAATAAAAAAAGAGGTATATAATATGGAATTGGCAATGTATAGCGGCTTTAACAGTGAGCTTGCAAAAAACGGAATAGAAAAAACAGCAGAGAAGGCAAAAGCGCTTGGCTTTTCTTCGGTCGAGCATCTGACTATGTATCCTGAAAATTCGTATATGCCCACGGTAGCGGAGGCATCTCGTATAAGAAAGGTTCTTGACGCGTACGTACTCCCTATGGCTTGTTATTCTGTCTGCATAGATCTGTATTCTGCCGAAAACGGCGTTGAATTTTTGAAAGGCGAAGCAGATCGTGCGGCAGAGCTTGGCTCGCCCTTTCTTCATCACACTCTCATTATGTCAAGACACGATGCGCAAAACGCGCCGAGCTACAGTGAAGCTATAAAGGTTCTTCTTGAGAAGGCAGTGCAGGTCGCCGAATATGCAGAAACTCTCGGTATCCGTTGTATTTATGAGGATCAAGGCTTTTATGTAAACGGCGTTAACGGCTTCGGCGGATTCTTTAATGAAATGAAAAAAGCATGCAAGGGTGTAGGCGTATGCGGTGACTTCGGAAATATTTTGTTCGCGGACGAGACTGCCGAAGACTTTTTCAAAGCTTACGCAAAGGATATACTCCATGTTCACGTAAAGGACTATCTCTTTAAAAATACCGAATTGCCGCCGAGCGGCACATGGGCGAGGACGAGAAACAATAATTGGCTCAGAGATACTGTAATAGGAGACGGTATAGTGAACTTTGAGCGAGGCTTCGAAATTCTCAAGGAAGCGGGCTACAACGGAAGGTTTTCACTTGAAAGCTGCCACCCCGAGCCATTCGAAATGGGTGTCGCTCAGGCATTTGAATATTTGAACAGACTCTGGTAATAAAAAAAGGTTGTCACATTCCATTACGGCTTGTGACAACCTTTTTTGTAATTAAAGATTAGCCTTTATCTTTTCTATCATTTCGGCATATTCGGCATCACTTAAGAATACCTTGCCGGGATTCATTTGGAAAATTCCGCCGTATTCATCGCCGCCCTCGTATTTGGGAACAAGGTGGAAATGAAGGTGACAGCCTGTGTCTCCGTATGCTCCGTAGTTTACCTTTTTAGGCGAAAAAGCCTTATGAAGTGCCTTTGCAACTCTGTTGACATCAGCGAAGAAAAGATTTCTTTCCTCGTCTGTAAGGTCAACTATTTCGCTTACGTGATCCTTATAAGCTACAATAACTCTTCCGGGCTTTGACTGCTCTTTAAAAAGTATGAGGTCGGAAACCTCCAAAGGGCAAATGTAAATACCGAACTTGTCAAGAAGCTCGCCTCTCATACAGTATCCGCAATTATTATCTTTCATGGTTGTTCTCGCTTTCTTTTGTTTTTTATTTCCGTCTATATTTTAGCACAATCGGATAAAATAATCAATAGCAATATAAAAATTATTTTGCGCAAGGGAAGTGAACTTAAAATTTTGTAAACAGCTTTACTATCTTCGCCGCCGTTTTGTAAAGCGGACCCTCCAAGTCCTTCTTTACGTTTTCAAGCTCTTTCCGTATTTCAATTCCCTGTGGGCAGTGAAGCTCGCATTTTCCGCATTTCACGCAGTTGGATGCGGCAGTGCTTTTCTTACGAAGCGCGCTACACATAAAATAGTCCTTGAGACCGTGGAACTTACTGTCCGAATAATATCTGTTATAAGCGGCAAACGCCCCGGGAATATCCACCTGCTGAGGACAGGGCATACAGTATCTGCATCCCGTACATGGAACCTTCATTTTACTGTTGATAGCCGAGCGAACTGCGGATATTATTTCCTCGTCCTCCTTTGTGATACATCCGACACAGGCGTCGGACGCCGCACGTGCGTTTTGCAGGACCGTTTCGTCACTGTTCATTCCCGAAAGAACTACCGTTACCGCCTCTTGATCCCATAGCCATCTGAATGACCACTCGGCAGGACTTCTTTTCGTTTTATAGCTTTCAAATATCCTCTTAGCGTCATTCGGCAGACCGTTCGCAAGCCGACCGCCCCTCAAAGGCTCCATTATCATAACAGGAAGTCCCTTGCCCGAAGCGTATTCAAGCCCTTTCCTGCCTGCTTGTGTGGTTTCATCCATATAGTTATACTGTATCATGCAGAAATCCCAGCCGTAAGCATCAACGAGTTGACAGAACATATCCGAATTTCCGTGATAGGAGAAGCCTATATTCTTTATCTTTCCGCTTTCCTTTTTTTCTTTTATCCAGTCCTCTATACCGAATCCCTTCAGTCTCTCCCAGGAGCTTATGTCGCTGAGCATGTGCATAAGATAGTAGTCAATATGATCGGTGCGGAGACGGGAAAGCTCCTCGTTGAATATCTCGTCTAATTTTTCCTTGCTCTTTATCAAATAATGCGGCAGCTTAGTAGCTATGTATATCTTGTCTCTTAGTTGATTGCGCTCTACTATTTCACCCAATGCCGCCTCGCTTCCGGGGTAAATATAAGCCGTGTCAAAATAATTTATCCCCTCGCTGACGGCTCTTAAAATAGCTTTTTCTGTCTGAGACATATCTATATGTCCGTTTTTTCTCTTGAATCTCATACAGCCGAAGCCGAGAACAGACAGCTTCTGCCCGTTTTTATCCGCTCTGTAATTCATAGCACATGTTCCTTTGCTCGTTTTTCTTATATAAATTATATCAGAAACATTCTCATTTATCAATATAAAAGTCAAATATATTAGCGATATCAGGGTGAAAATATTTAAAATTAGTATTGACTTTGCCTTTTTTATGGTGTATAATTTCTTTGTAAGCGCTTACAGCTTGTAGGCGGGAAGGAGAAAAAATATTATGGATAATAATTACAGAATAGGTTTCGTTGGCTACGGTCATCGAGGAATAGGCTTGCTTAACAACTACATTAAGATGGATGACGTTGATATTGTTGCTGTATGTGACAAGCTTCCCGAGCGTCAGCAGACCGCAGCAGAGGCGGTAAAAGCCCAAAAGGGATATCTTCCTATCTGCACCGATAACTATCAGGATCTGCTCAATATGAAGATAGATGCGCTTATAGTAGCGACATCCTGGGCGGATCACGTAAATATAGCAATAGATGCTATGAATGCGGGAATTCCTGTCGGCATCGAGGTTGGCGGCGCATATAGCGTTGAAGAGTGCTGGGATCTTGTAAGAACACACGAAAGCACCAAAACTCCCATCATGATGCTTACAAACACCAGATATGACAGAAGAGATATGGCCGTTGTAAATATGGCGAAGCAGGGGCTCTTCGGTAGAGTAGCGCACTGTGACGGCGGCTACTGCCATGACTTGCGTGTCTCTATGGTAGACATGCACGAAAATCATCACTACAGACTCACAAACTATATGATGAGAAACTCGGATAATTACCCCTGTCACGCTATGGCTGTACTTTCTATGATACTTGATATAAACCGAGGAAATAAGCTCCTTTCTTTGTCCTCTGTCGCATCTCCCGCTTGGGGCATTAACGACTATGTTAAAAATCATTTCGGCGAGGATCATAAATTTGCGCATTACCCCTTTGCGCAGTCGGATATTGTTACTACAACGATAAGATGCGCAAGAGGCGAGACTATAACACTTCGTCTGGATACATCTCTGCCGAGATCCTATTCAAGACGTTTGGAGGTTCACGGCACTAAGGGAATGTTTATGGAGGACGGAAATATCGTCTATTTGGAGGATGAGCATTCTCAGATGCGTGATAAGCCGAGAGAGCTTTATAATAACGCCGATGCCTATGTAGAGAAATATGCGCACCGCATCTGGAAGGACTGCGCACAGGATACAGGCGTTGGAATGAGCGGCGGTCACGGCGGTACCGACTATCTTGTAAACCGTGCTTTCCTTGAGAGCGTGCGCAACGGACTTCCCATGCCTACAGACATATACGACACAGCTATCCTTTTGGCTCTTACGCCTCTTAGTGAAATGTCTATAGCGAACGGCGGCGCATTTGTCGATGTTCCCGATTTCACAAAGGGAAGATACTTAACACGTAAGCCTATCACCCCCGAGGAGAATCCTTGGTCACCCTATATGTAAACTAAAATAAATATCCCTTTAAGGAAAAAGCGTTTTCGTTCTGCTCTATCCTTAAAGGGATTTTTTATACTCCATCCATAATATGCATATTTCGGAGAGTACTGTCCTTTATTCTGTTTTGAAGTGAATATGCCTGCCTTTCAATATCTCTTGATTCCGAGTCGGTAAGTCCGAGTGCTTTTAAGGTGTCTGTAAGAAGAACGCATATTTCTTCTATGCTTTCCGTTTTGGCGTCGGCTTCCGCTTTTTCGTTTCCAAGCTCGGTAAGAGCGACAAGCGAGCTTTCAAGATAGGGAAGTGTGTCAAGCTCTCTCATTCTGCGGTATGCCCACTTGTAAAACGGCTCATATGCATTGTTGAGTAAATATATAAAAGAAATTGTATGCTTGACAAATTCAAAAACAGCAAGCTGCGCCGCGCCGTTTTCGCCCCTCTTTATAAGACGAGGGTAATTATAAAGTCCCGATTGCGCTATAAAGATAGCGTGAGCGGCTAATTTTTTCAGCCTCACGTCCTCGGGATATCCCAGAAGCAGAGAAGTCCTTATATTTGAAAATTCTCCGCACCCGTCCCTGAATATTTCTCCGTTTGTCGCACAAGCGAGAGCGTGGGACGGAATAGCCAACCAATGCTCATGGCTTTCGGGAAGTGTGGCGCTGCCTAAAAAATTGGTGTAAAAATCACTTGTTTTGATTACACCGCGCCGCAATCCGCCGACAGCGGAAACGGGAGCTTTTGAATATCCTTCAAACTCTTTCGGTAGCTTCGCATAGGCGCGCTCGAGCTGAAATCCGAAGCTTTCGTAATCCTCGTCGCTTATCCACAGACAGAAGCCTGCGCCGAAGTCGTGGTCCTCCGATATATCATCATCGAATCCAAAGCATTCCGACCCTTCGCCCGCAAGCCCGACAGTAATTCTGTCCTGTACTTCAAGAAATTCCTTCTCCAGCATTTCTTTGCCGCATTCGGCGTAATACTTATAGGCAAGCTCAATTCCCCGCATAAATTTCCCTCGCTTGCTTTCTCAGCTTTTCGGCAAACAAAAAGTATCCGAAATAGTCGAATGAGGGCGCGCATTTTTCCGAAACAAAGGCGAGCAGAGCATTTCTTTCAAGCTCTTGTGTCTCTAAAATTTCTTCGGCGCGCTCCATACATTCATATATCATAGGTTCTTCGCGTCCCTTCGCTTTTTCGTACATATGCGCTAAGTTTACGTAGCTCACCGCACAGTCGGGAAGCCTCTCAATTTCGACAGATGTTATCTCTATTGCCCTTTTATACAGCTTTTCTGCTCTTTCATAATCCCCCGTATCCGTAAGAGTGGTAGCGAAATTGTTGTAAAGCGCCGCCATTCTCGAGTCATCATCTCCGAGCGTTTCTCGGTAGACGCCTTCGGCTTTTTCATATAAAGAAATAGCATCCTCCGCTTTTCCTATAGCCTTGCTTGTCGTTGCGGCATTTATAAGAATGGTAGCGCCCGAAACGGTGTTTTCCATATCGAGCAGGGAAAGTAATTCAAGCGCGCGGACTATTGCCTTTTCTGCCAAAGCGTTTTCTCCCGTTCTCCTGTATAAGCCGAGCATCTCGTTTACAAGAGATAGTTCTCCTTGAAGGTCGCCTATAGAGAGAGCTTCCTCTCTCCAGTATTCAAGAAGCTTTTTAGCGGAATTCAGGTCATTTGTTTTAAAGCACTCATCCAGTTTCTGAATAATTCTCAAAACGGGTATTTTTTTATTCGAAATCTCGCTTTTCTTGCAAGCGGGACATTCAAAATCTATTTTAAGAAGTTCGGGCATTTCTTTTTCCATCTCATTACACTCCTTAGCTTTATAATAAAAGTATATAGGAAAAAAAGATATTTGTCAAGAGAAAAAGGTATGCAAAAAGTGCAAAGCACAAATTTACATACCTTAAAAATCAAAGCTTGGTATTTAAAAATTCGGACAGTCTTTCTATCTCTCTTTCTACCTGTGACATTTTCCATTCAAGACGGTATCTGTCGCAGACATATTCCATAGAAGGCTCGAAGCCAAGTACGGAATCGTATTCGACTATAGGAATAGTTTCCCTTGCATTTTCCTTTTCTTCATTCAAAAGAGCCTGCATCTGCGAAACTGTATCCGCAAGATCTTCTTTGCTTTCTTCTGCCAGCCTTTTTTTGTCGAGCAGGAAGAATTTTTTGCGGTTGATACAGGATATCGTGGTTCTGTACATAAAATATCCCATAGCGATGAGCCTTTTAAGCTCGTCATTTTTTTCTTCAATGCTTTCCAAAATTTTAATACCGTCGAAAATAAGATCTTTTACCTTTTCGTAGGTCTTTATTTCCTCGGGAACTCTTGTCTGCCAAGGAGTCGGCTGTTCATGTCTGTTCGCATTATATACCGAGTAGAACATTCCCTTGAATTTGTGCATGGCGAATTGATCCTGAGGCGGGAATTGCTCCTCGGGCATATTTTCAAGCTTGGCATAGATCGGGATAGATGGACCTACGCGCAATGCTCCGTATTGGTCCTCGTTCGTCGGCACCATATTGGCAAGCGCTTCGCTCCACAGCTTCATTGCGCTGTCGACTCTTTCTCTCGCTTCATTTCCGAAATGCATTGCCAGAAGCTTCGGTATAAGCGCTTGTAGGTCTACTCTCGGCTCGCAGAACGCCCACTTGGTAAGCTCGCTTATAAATGATGGATATACTCCGTAATGGATAGCGTCAAAAAGCCCCGAAAGCCCGTATTTATCGTGAGCTTCACGCACTGCCTCGCATCGCTCGGCCCATCTGTATGGCGCAGGGGTATAGGGAATAGCTCCGAAATCCCACGTCTTGCCTCCCGTGTTCGTTGTGGCGGTGATAGCAAGTCCTCGCTTTGACGCTTCTTCAGCTTCAGCTATAAAGTTTTTGTTAGGACCAACTACTCTTAATGAATAGTCGGCGCACATTTCCTCTATGCCGTTCATATCGTAGTTTTCATAAAGATCCCACGGACAACTGAGTATAGTATTTTCGGGAAGTATTCTTATGAGACGAAGTCTGTCCTCGATAGGAGTCCAACCCCAGTTATAGGTAGATACTATGACCTCTATGTCGGGAGAGACCTTCCTTACCGAGTTGCCTATCATTTCGACCAACAGCTTCCAGTCCGAGCTCGGATAAAAGCCGTCGGGAAAGTTCTTCGGATAATTAGGATCTCTGCTCTTGAATTTGCACGCCTCTCCTATAAGGCGTATTCCCTTGATAAAGGGAAATTCTCTCAAGAGATCGGCGTATAATTCATCGTAGAATTTCTGCGCCTCCTCACCCTCGGGATATATCTCGTGCTTGACGAAGCTTTGCACGTATATGTCAAAGCCGTATTTTTTGGCTCTCGAGGAAATATCGGTAAAGTTGGTGTATCCCTTTTGGGAGTGGTTTTTTCCGTATATCCACAAAGAAATTGCCGTGAAGCCGTGGTGTGCCAAGGCGGCGAGATAAGCATCGGGATATTCATTCATGCCATATCCCGACATTATCATTCTTGGGCAGAACATGACCCGTCTTTCCTCGGTTTTTATGGTTAAAAACGGGGCAGAGCGCAAATTCATGACATCCTCTAAGTAGTAGAGCCCTTGAGCTGCTCCGCATTCGTCGAAGCCTTCAATAACAACATATTCGTTATTTACGCTGACACGGTGGCCTCTGCGCTCGGACGCCTTTCCTATATCCGAATTTACGTAAAGATATACCGAGTTTTCTTTTTTTTCACCGTCATCATAATCGATGCTTGCCGAAAGTTTCATAGAAGTAAAGAGATAATCCTCAAAGTCCTTTGCCGCAGTAAGCAATACCTCTCCCGCGTTTTCGGGAATATATATCTTTACGTTCTTCTGAAAAGCAAATTCATTTTCTTCGGGCAAAAGAGAGAAGTCTCTCCTGTCCTTTTTGTGTACTTCAAGCAGTCTCTTGCAAAATTCGTAGTTATTTTCCTTTCGCATGATATTCACCTGTCATTCTTAATGTTTTTATAAGACAGTCACAGTTTACTGCTGTAGCTGTAAAATTTCATTGACCTATTGCCAGAACCTTTTCTATCCAGACCTTTGACTGCTTGTAGCATGCCCATTCTGCTTGGAACAAGGCGTCGTAGTTCTGAGACTCAAGCATTTTGGTACACATATCTACAAAATCCTTGGAAGAAAACATTATAAGGCTCGCATCTCCGCACTTTCCGTAATGAACATTGCCCTCCGCTTCAAGCATTTTCTGTATATACTCACTGTTTATATGTACCCAGACGCCCTTTTCTCTCCATCTGTCATAGCACCAGACCTGAGCTTTAAGTGTCTCATATTCGGGGCTCTTTTCCGCTATTTTGAGCAGTCTTTCCATATAGCAATACTCGGCATAATGACGGAAGGTGGTTTTTACCGCTTCTACACCGAGAAGTATTACCTTTGTATTCAGCTCGTACATCTTTTCCCAAGGTGAGTCTGAGGAAAAGGGAGTATCACCGAAAATACCGTAACGCTTTCCCGTTTCGCCGTGGGTTGAGGTGATATATTCCGCCTGTTTACCTATTGCGGCTACAGAATGCGTCGCCTGATCACTGCGGAGCGCTTCGGGCAATTTACGGAAATAATTCGTAAGATATCCAACGTCGGACTCGGCATCAAGCGTCCAGTTTTCATAAACGTGATCCCAATCCTTCTGACACAGGGTAGGAAAAACGACCGTACCGCTTTCGCCAACTGCCGCCTGTAAGCCCTTTACTACCGTGTCGGCGCCATGCTCGGTTTCGCCGAGACTCTTAAAGGATGAATGAATTATAACACTGTCGCCATCTTTTATACCGAGAGCCTCCATTGACTTTTTGACATCCTGCCATGTAATCATAATATTATCTCTCCAAAATTGAAATTACATCTAATATACTTGACAAATATATTTTATATCTGTTATAATGATTTGTAAATATAAAAAAGCATTTTAAATTTGTCTGAAATTAGCGTTTTTTAGGAGCTTTTTATGAATTATCTTCAGGATATATATTTTTCAAATCTCAATATGATACATAATACAGGCGGATATTTCGCAATAGGAAAAAATTATAATTGGGTCTGTGAAAATGTCCGCTTCGATCAATGTAAATTCTATTTCATAACCGAGGGTAACTGTGTAATAAATATAGATGGCGTGCGCTACGAGGCAGGGGCAGGCGACTGGTTTTTTATCCCTGCGCATACGCTTCATTCATATCACAATATAAATACAAAGCCCTTCAAAAAATATTGGATGCACTTCGATTTATATCCCGATTCGAGCCTGTTCAAAAGCCTTGACCTGCCGTATATGATAAAGATGCCGACAGTCGGACGTGTAAAAAATCTTTTTTCGCTTTATGCGAAAAATGCCAAAAGCGATAAATTAGTTGACAGACTTACGGTAAAAAGCTGTCTTATCAGTCTTTTATGTGAATATATAAAAGCAGGTCAGTCGGGAGACAGCTTCGTCGGAAGCAAGGAAGACGCAAGATTGGAGCATCTGCTCAGGTATATAAACGAAAACTTAGATAAAGAGCTGGATAATCAGATGCTTGCAAAAATGTATCTTACACATCCCAACCACTTTATAAGAGCCTTTTGTGATAAGGTGGGACAGACTCCTGCCAGATATATAAGGCAGAAGCGCTTGGAGGCGGCAAGGCGTATGCTTGAAAAAACCGAGCTTTCTTTTGGTGAAGTGAGCGAGCGTGTAGGTCTCGGAGACGTTGCCCATTTTTCGAAATGCTTCAAGGCATATTATAATATGACTCCTACGGAATGCAGAAAATATTTTCAAAAACATAAATATTAAGAAAAGACCTTTCCTACAGGTGACGGCAGAATTTTGCCCGCCGTCCCGAAGGAAAGGTCTCTTTTTATAATGCTTCAGACTTATTTTATTATAGGAAGCTCGGTCATTCTGAGCTTAGCGCAGCCGTAAGGATAAAGCTCTATGCTTTCTTCTTCGCTGATAGCCTTTCTTGATTGAGGCACTTTTGCGCATACTGTTTCGAAGCCGTCCTCATATCCCCAGTCTATCTTCTTCACCTTAGCCGAAATTACGACAGGCGGATTTTTTGAATCGAAGGGAATATCCGAAACATCTCTGTAGCTTAATTTGAGTGAAGTGTCGGAAAAAGCGTAATTCCAGTCCGACTTCGGAATATATTCATAGTCGCAGTAGGGGAATTTTCTTTCTACGCCGTTTCTCTCATATTCATACATTTTAGCCTCATATTCGATAGGCAGAGAGAACACAAGCGAGCCGCACTTGACGGTTTTTAAATTGTTCGGCCGCTTTTCGAAATAAGGCTCTGTCTCAAAGCTTACGTCTATCTCGGTGTCGGTGTTTGCAGGGATAGAGAAGAACAGGTCGGAGGTGTCGGTATTCTTTCCGTTTACCTTAAGATTTTTAGCAAAAGAGGGGATTCTTATCTTGAATTTGAAGTCACGGTCTGCAGAAATACTGTATTTGACCTTGTTCTTGAAGGGGTATTCGGTGTCAACTGAAATCTTTATTCCGCCGTCCTCCAAGCATACGGGAAGCATAAGCGCACTTTCAACAGTGTCGCCGTCCTTTATAAACGCGGAAATCGCAAGCTTAGGGAAGCCCTGGCTGAAGTTAGCGGTGCAGCATCCAAAATTAGGCTCAAGCCCGAACATATGCGCTTCGGCGCCGTTCGTTCTGAAAATGCTTCTTCCGGGGAATCTCTGGCAGGCTATCTGATTACTCATCTGGTCATACTGATGTGTCCACATATCGTCGGATACTGTTGCGGGAAGCGCATTGAATGCCAAAACCTCAAGCCTTTCCGCCCATTTTCTGTCACGTGTATGTAAATAGAGAAGCTCATAAGAATACATCTGCTCAACTACAGAGCAAAGCTCGCTTCCCTGAATGGGACTTGAGCCCGAAAGACATTCATCGCCTGTGAAAAGACCGACCGCCGTGCCGTTGTATTTTTTAAGGATCTTGCTCAATTTTTCGGCTAAATCTGTGTATTTTGCGCCGAGAAGCTCATAGGATACGGCTTCGCTTTTCAGCATCATGGCAATGTTTACTATATGACATTCCGAGCGCCACATGTTAAGAGGTCTTACCCACTTGTGAGAGTGAGAGAGATAATCCATACCCTGCTCGTACAAAATTTGAGTAAGCTCCTTTATCCAGTCTTCTTCATATCTCTCATACAGGAAATTAAGTGCGATACATCCCTCATACCAACGGGCATTTCCCCACAAAAGGAGCTTTATCTTTTTGGATTTGAGAAGCTCGTAATAGTTTTTCATCGTCCTGTACAGCACGTCGGGAATACGCTCGTCCTTTGAGCATTCATAATAGACTGTAAGTGTTTTGGTTATCAAGAGCACAGCCCATGTGTCATATGAAGCGCGCTCCTCCTCCTTGCAAGGACAGATCCAGCCGTCCTCGCACTGTTGAGAAATGATAGCGTCAATATATCTTTTTGCGCGTGCGATCATATCCTCGTTTTTTAAGAGGTAAGCAAGCGGAATAAATCCGTCAAGCCAGTAAGGAACTCTTTCCCAGCCTTCGCAGGTGCCGCCTATCCATGCGCTGTCACGTATGTCGGGCCATATCTTGTCGAGATTTCCGCTGAGTCCGTTTGCCTGAATTTCAAGCTGCTTTTTGAGCCAACCGCTCACTTGAAGCTCGTTTGTCGAATAGAAAGATGCCTTTTTCATTTTACACCTCACAAAAGAGTTATTTTGATAAAAGATGAGAAATTCACATCAAGAAAATTATACATTTTCATAAAAGCTTTGTCAAGTAAAAATCAAAGAAAATCAGCATAAAATAAGGATTTTTTCTTTCACCTCTGAAGCGACAGATATTCTTTCGGAGAAATTCCCGTCTCGGAAATGAAAGCCTTGTAAAAATGACTGTAGTCATAATATCCGAGTCTGGAGGAAAGCTCGGAGAGTGAACAGTTTTCTTCGGAAATAAGCGCTTTTGCATATTCGATTTTTACATAGCGTATAAAGCCGCTCATATTCTTTCCCGTTTCACTCTTTATCAGCCTGTTTATATAATTCTTGTGATAAGAAAAAAGACTTGATAAGGACTCTCCCGAGAGATTTTTTTCGGGATTGTGCCGAATGTATTCGATTATCTGCTTTGACACAGAGCTTCTGCTTTCCTGTCCCTTTGACGAGTTAAGCATTTCACCGATAATTCCGAAAAGAGCAGAGCGGCAATAAAATGAATAAAGACTGTCCGATTTGTTTAACAAACATAATTCCCGAATACGCTTTCCGTCGTACACGCTTCTGAATACTCCGCCTTCATTCAAAAGCGGCGCATCCTCAAAGTCGATAACGGGCAAGCATAATGAGGGCTCATAATCACAGAGAAACACACAGCTTTTGTTCCTCAGGTCGTTCATATCGTAGCCGTCTGTGAAATAAAAGGACATATTATAAAGCGAAAAATCACTGCCGCACGGAAAAAGACTGTAAATATCTCCGGGCAGAAGATACATAACGTCTCCCGCCTGAATTTGCTCGGTTCTGCCGTTTATTGTTACACTCAAATGTCCCTTTTCTATCATAAGAATACGGTATATATACTGACTTTTTTCGAAAGAAATACTGTCCTTGCCCTCTTTTGCGATATATTTGAAATAATGAAGCTGATATAATGTGGGAAGAATATTCTGAATTTTCATATGTTATCCTGCCGATGTTTGATTTTTACATAAATTTGTTTGCACTATACATTGTATTATAGCATAAAATCTGTTAAAATGTCAATATAAGTAATTTGATTTTTACAGGAGTAATGCCTATGAAAATTTATGATACGCTGATAATAGGAAGCGGATACACCTCTGTCGGATATGCCGTGAAAAATGAAAACTGTATAATCTGCGAGGAGCATCAGATATGTGATGTGAATTTTTATCTTCCGCTCCGTCAGTTTTCCTATCATCATTATGAACCGAGAACCGAGGAAGGAAAGCGCCTTCAAAGCCTCTTTGATTCTTATTCGCTTTTTAAAGAAGGACAGCAAAACACGAACGGATTTGAATTTGTTTTCTGCAAATATATAACCGAGAAAAATGTCGATATATCGCTGAAATGTCGGGCCATCCGAAAGGAAAAACGCCCCGACGATATTTATGACGTAACTGTGCAGACAAACGAAGGTCTGTCGCATATTTTCGCCCGAAAAATATTGGATACACAGGTCGGTGAGGAGAAAAAATTTTTTACTCTGCTTTTCGTTTGCGATGACATAGCAAGCGTAAAAGAAAAATTGCTTGGCGCTTTTAAAGGCGCGGAGATAGAAAGCGCCTTCTATAAAGACCGTTACGCCTTGCATATCCCGACAGAAAACTTAAACGAGAATGAAATAAAGCTCGATGTCTATAATAAATGGAACGCACTCTCGATTAACGCTAAAATATTATATATGGCTCCTGTTTTCTACGGAAGAAGCAGTGACTCCGAGCTTTCCGACGAAAGCTATAAAAATCCGATAGAAGCCTTTGAGGCAGGATATCTCTATGAAAAGGAGGCAGACAAATGATATTATCGATGCTTGAAAACGGCAAAGTAGTAAAAGCAGCCTGTGGCGAGCCGAAATTTGATTATTTCTGTAACGTCTTGTGTGTAGGCGCGGGAAGCGCGGGCGTATATGCCGCCGACTCTGCCGCAAGAGAGGGCGCTGATGTGATTCTCTGTGAGATAGGTGAAAACATAGGCGGTATGCACGTATGCGGAAACGTAAACGGCTACTATTACGGCGCACGTGGCGGAAGCTATGAGCAGGACGATATAAAGTCCTCACAGG
>SVQV01000141.1 GCA_015065175.1 Oscillospiraceae bacterium
TACTCAGATTCTTGAAATGCCGTGCTTTTCAAGAATCTGAGTAGCGTTTGTAACAACGCCCGAGCCCTGCGCGCCGATAGAAACACGCTTGCCTTTCAAATCGTATGCGCTCTTAATGCCCAAATCCTTTGAAGCAATGATCTGACAAACCTCGGGGTAAACCGCGCCGATAACCGAGAAGGATTTGATTGCTTTTCCTTCAAAATTAGATTTTCCGTTATATGCATTGATCATTACATCATTCTGAACAATAGCGAACTGAGCATCGCCGTCATCGAGGGCTTCTATATTGACCTTAGAGCCGCCCGAGGTAACTGCTGTAAATGTAGCACCGTCAATGGCTGTTGTAAGTGTATTTGCTACAACATTAGTAAATCCGTAATAGGTTCCCTGTGCGCCGCCTGTAGTAAAGATGTAAGATTTTTCGCCCTTACCGCAGGATGCCATTCCTACAACGGACACAGCCAACATAGCAACACAAAGTAAAATTGAAATAATACGTTTCATAATAAAACTCCTTTTTGTTTTGGTTGTACACTTATACTTGTATACAATAATACATATATAATACTATATTTTTATCCGTTTGTCAATAGAAAAAGAGATTTTTTCACTAAAATATATTTTTTCTTTTGGATTTCAGAAAAATATATAAAACAAAAAGGAAGACTTACCTTTGATAAATCTTCCCTATCTCTTACTCTACCTATTACATTTTATCTGCTTTTTCAATAAATCTTTTATTCTATCAGCATCGCATCCGCGAATAAGAAATGAATAATTTCGGTTGATTTTCGCCTCGGCGAAAATCTTCATTAATTTTTCATTATTCATCAGCGAAGCGGACTTCATTTTTCATTCTTCATTTTCTTTTATTCTATCAACATCGCATCGCCAAAGGAGAAGAATCTGTATCTTTCCTTGACCGCCGTTTCATATGCTTTCATTATATTTTCTTTTCCTGCTAAAGCAGAAACAAGCATTAAAAGCGTGCTTTCGGGAAGGTGGAAATTTGTAATGAGCGCATCAACAGCCTTAAATTTGTAACCGGGATATATAAATATTTTTGTCTCCCCACTCATTGCGTGAACTGTTCCGTTTTCGTCCGTAACACTTTCAAGCACTCGGCAGGAGGTCGTACCTACAGCAATAATTCTTCCGCCGTTCTTTCTGCGCCTGTTTATTTCGTCAGCGGTTTCCTCTGAAATATTGAAATACTCAGAATGCATAATATGCTCTTCGATTTTATCTACCTTAACAGGACGGAATGTTCCTAATCCTACATGAAGTGTAAGCTCGGCATAACCTACGCCTTTTTTCTTTAATCTGTCAAGTAATTCATTAGTAAAATGCAAGCCCGCTGTAGGTGCGGCGGCAGAGCCCTCCTGCTTAGCGTAGACCGTCTGATATCTGTCTCTGTCATCTAATTTTTCCGTGATATAAGGAGGCAATGGCATAATTCCCACATCATTTATAGCCTCATATATGTTTTTATACCTGTCGGGAAAGGTAAAACGCACAACTCGGTTTCCTTCTTCCACAATATCAACGACCTCCGCACATAACGCATCGGAGAACAAGACCTTAGAGCCTATTTTTGCTCTCTTACCGGGGCGCACAAGCGTCTCCCAATCTCCGTTATCATACATACGCAGCAAAAGTATCTCTACATCCGAGCCTGTCTTTGCGCTTTTTCCCAAAAGACGCGCGGGAATGACCTTTGAAGAATTGACGACTAAAATATCCTCCGGCTTTATATATTCCTCTATATTATAAAAATTCTTATGTTCTATTTCACCGCTTTTTGAATCAAGAACAAGCAGTCTCGACATATCTCGCTTTTCAGACGGCTTTTGAGCTATCAGCTCCTGAGGAAGATCGTAATAGAAATCCTTTGTAGAAAGCTCTGTTTTTATTCTTTCATTTGTTATTGTAATATTTTCTGACATTTTATAAGCCTTTCCGAAAATTTTTCATATAATTCTAACAGGCACATTATACCGCAAAAACATTAATTTTTCAAGTACATTTATTCATTTTCAAGAAAAAGAGGTAAATATAATGCAAAATAAAAACAAAGCTTCTGTTTTTACAGGCGCGGCAACAGCCCTGATCACTCCGTTCTTCGACGGTAAAATCGATTTTCTCTCGCTTTTTTCACTCATCGATAAACAAATATCCCAAAAAATTTCAGCCATAGTTCTTTGCGGAACCACAGGAGAAGCTGCAACTCTTTCCGAAAGAGAACGTGAAAGTCTCATATGTGCAGGCGCGGAACGTATAGACGGAAGAATTCCGTTAATTGTTGGTGTAGGAAGCAACAACACCGAAAGCAGTATAAAATACACCCGCTTTGCCGCCTCACACGGCGCTGATGCGCTTTTAGTTGTCACTCCGTATTATAACAAAGGAACAAAAAACGGAATAATTGAACACTATAAAAGCATAGCAAACGAAACAGAATTGCCAATAATAGTTTACAATGTTCCATCAAGAACAGGTGTAGACCTGTCTATTTCGCAATTAGAAGCTCTTTCTGATATTAAAAACATTGTTGCCATAAAGGAAGCCTCCACCGATATTGAAAAAGCAGAAAAAATAGTCAGTATATTCGGTGAAAGATACTCTCTCTACAGCGGCAATGATTCTCTCATACTTCCATATCTTGCGATAGGCGGAAAAGGAGTCATATCTGTAATATCGAATATTCTGCCAAAAGAAACAAATGAGATCTGTTCGTTCTTCTTTAACGGCGATATTGAAAAAAGCCGAGAATTGCAATACAAGCTTTTACGGCTCATAAATATGATGTTTGAGGAAACGAATCCCGCTCCTGTAAAATTTGCCGCATATTTGCTCGGCCTTTGCAAAAACGAGCTGCGCCTTCCGTTAAGTCCTATTCAAAAAGAACTTTCAGACAAGATAGAAATTGAGCTGAAAAATTTCACCGCCCTATAAAAACATAGCCTCCCAAAATCGGGAGGCAATGCGCTTATTTACTTTTTAAATTATTCCTGAACACCAAAAATCTTGTAGGTGTCTTCAAGAGACTGCTGTACTGCCTCATACTGTGAAGCCCAGTCGGAAGCAAATGTATTCGTTCCGTTTCTGATTGAGTTTGTCATAAGCAGACCGTATGTAGACAAACCGACATTCTTTACAAAATAGTTATCGTAAAGACAGGATTTTGGTGAGCATATGCCGTCTCTGATAAGTTCAAGCATTGCTATCTGTCCTGCGTTTGCGGAATACTTGTATTTAAGTGTTACATCATAATACTCATAAACGAGTGTACCCGCGCCTTTGTTGGACTCCTCACACATCATCTGAATGAGTGCAGATGCTTCAACAAACTTGTCCGAATTATAAAGTATACCGCCTACATTTCCCGTGTCAGAAATAAGGGCCCCGTAATTGGTTTCTTTCTTATATTTCGGGAAAGGAATCATACCTACCTTCTGTTCCATATTACGAACATTTGTGCCCTCGATATTCAATACAGGCTGGTCAAGAGCAAATAACGTTTTTCCCGAAGTAAACATATTTGTTCCCTCATAAGTACCCACCCCCTCGGGCGCATATATGTGAGGCTTAAGAAAAGAGTCGTGACCCATCATTTCCATAAGCTTATCTACGAATGTATGCACTTCGGAAATATTTTCAATATATGCAATCTTGCCATCTCTCTCCTCGAAGATGTCAAGACCTGATGTTGAGAAGAAATTACGGTAGTACCAGGAACCATTGGAAACGATACCGAAAATGTCCTGCTCGTCTACTGAGCCTACCGTACCGCTATCTACATATGCAGCATCTGCGCAGCGCATGAGCTCATCGTACGTCCATTCACCAACGCTGATTGTTTCATAGAGACTTTCGATACCGCCTTCAGCAGCAAACAGGTCCTCGTACATATCTATATTAACAAAAACACCGTAAGCATAACGCAGAACGTCTATAAAATAGTCTCCTGCAAGAAGAAATATTTTGCTTCGGTCAAGAGTATTCTCAAACATATAATCGGTATACCAACCGTTTTCCTTTGTGAGATCGAAATAGTTCTTCTCCTCATCCTTAGTAAGAGCATTGTAAAGCAAGCCCTTAATGCCCGCCCGCACCATATCGTAGCCGGGAGCCTGAATAATATCAGGAGAATCCGCGAGGTCGGAAAGAACAAAGTTCTCGATTATAGGTAGCGTAGTCATAGAAGCATATGTTCCGTGGGTATACTTGATATTAAGGTTTAAAGCTTTTGTAACCTTGTTGTTTCTGTCAAACACCGCATTTTGTACGGTATCTGTAGTATATTCATCAGGACCTTGAATATATTTAATGCCGTTTGTTGCTCCTGCATTTACTACAACAGTGGGTTCATTTTCATTAAGATTAACAATAAGCTCTGAACCGTTAAAATTAACGTCTGCCCATTTGTCTGCCGTGGGCGCTTCCGTTACAGCAGGTTCCTGAATTGAGGGAGTGTTGGTTACGGAAGGTTCTTGAGTTGTGGGTGCTTTTTCACTTTCGGAAGGCTTCTGTGTTTCAACGGGAGTCTTCTCCCCGCCGCAAGCAGCGAGAGAGGCAAGTATCATCACAAAAACCAACATAAATGATAAAACGCGAAGTGTCTTTTTCATGTTTTTTCTCCTTTTTTGTTTGAATACTATATTCCCCCTTATTATATATAATCAATTAAAAAAAGTAAATATAAATTCAACCTTAATAATTGAACAATATTACAACAAATAGATCCTCGCCTTATAAAAAATCATTCTGACCTTTTGAAACAGCGAACTTTTAAAGATTTTCTGTCCACCTATCGTATAAAAAAATGGTTCTATAATAAATGTTGGGGTAAAACCAACAGATATTGCAAATAAAAAGTAAAAAAACAAAAAAAGAAGAGCATATCTGAAAAAAATCTGATAAAATGTAGTTACCACACAAACACTTATCGGA
>SVQV01000142.1 GCA_015065175.1 Oscillospiraceae bacterium
TAACCGCACGACATTTCTCGCACCACAGAAAGCCTATACTTTTATAGTATAGGTTTTTTTGTTTTTGTAATGGTTTTCGGTTTAGAATGACTTTCAGGCATACTGGGCTTTTTGGGGGTCGAAACGGGACAGAGTTGAAGCACAGCTCCAACTCTTCGTGCTGAAAAACATCCGTTTAGGATGTTTTCTTAAGTGCACGACATTTCTCGCACCACAGAAAGCCTATAACGATGCTTTCTTAAATAGAAAAAATGTAGCGCAAAAAGAGAGTTATCTCGAAAGCATGCTTTATAGCTTCCGAGATAGCTCGTTTTGGTTTCTGTTAAATTTCGTTTTCTATTGCAAGAATTTGCGCGAGGGTATCGTCTGCAACTTCGACGAGGTCTTCGCTTAAGCACTTTTCTTTGAGTGCTTTTTCTTTTTCTCCGGGGTAATAGATTTTATCAACGCCGTTGCTTTTTTTCGATGAGGCTATTTCCTCGATCATATTTTCAACGCGTGATATGTATTCGCTTGTGCTTTCGAATTTTGAAATGTCGATTGCCATAAAGAAGTGACCTACGTTTCCGCATCTTCCTGCTTCGGCGTTCCAAGCGTGTACGTTTCGTGTCATAGCCGAGCCGGACAGAGCAGCGGCAAAGCATTCTACCATTACCGCAAGACCGTATCCCTTATAGGAACCGAAGGGAAGCAATGTGCCGCCGTTAATATAATCGTTGGGGTCATTAGAGGGAATACCTTCCGAGTTGATTATCCAGCCGTCGGGAAGAAGCTTGTTTTCCTTTGCGGCTTGAATGATCTTAATATCAGAGCCCATGCTGATTGCCACGTCATACAGAATATTTCCGTATTTTCCCGCAGGAATAGCGTAAGCAAAAGGGTTGTTTCCTATAGTTTTTTCACGGCTGCCTGTCGCCGCAAGCAATACGTCACCGTTACTCATAGACATACCGAGCATTCCCTCGTTTGCGCACATATCGGCATAATATCCCGCAGGGCCTAAATGGTGGCTTCCTCTTACGCTGACAATTCCGACACCGTTTTCACGTGCTTTTTTTATAGCAAGCTTAGCTGCTTTAACAGAAATCGGAATTCCGAGACCTCCGCATCCGTCAACAAGCGCCATGCTCGGAGTATCAACAAGAACTTTAAATTCGGGATCAGCAATAATACCTCCCGATTTCAAGCAGCTGACATATCTGGGAACTCTGAAATAACCGTGAGTTTTGATACCCTTGATTTCTGCGTCGGTAAGAACATCAGCCATCATTTTGGCATCGGCCTCGGGCACACCGCAACTGATAAATATTTTTTCAATTTTCTGTTTGAATTCTGATATTTTTACTAAAGACATATGACAAACTCCTTTTAAGTTTTTCAATACTATGGTACCACAAAAATTATAGTATTTTCAAGACTTATATTGTCATAAATGCGTTTTTTTCTACATATTTTGTTTTAAATTTCAAAAAAGTACTTGTCAAAAAAGTAAAACAGTGTTATAATCAATCCATTGGCAAAGATTGCATTAATTTGTTTTTTCAAAAATTAGTAAATAAGAGGGATAATTATGAATCAAAAATTTACATGTGAAAACTGGCAGGAATGTGTTCCTATTCCAATTTATGGGGAAGATCATGCATATTTTGAATTTTATAAAAAAGCTTGGGAGCTTGCCCATGATCATATAAAAAATGTTGATGGACTGCCTCAAACGCCGTATATGGACGAGGCTTTTTGCGCAACACAATTGTGGATATGGGATTCATGCTTTATGTCGCTTTTTTGCAAGTATGCGAGAGAGACATTTCCGGGGGTTGAGACGCTCAATAATTTTTATGAAGTATTATATAACGGTAAACAATTACCAAAGATTATGCCACCTGAAGATGAGCCGGAATGGACCAGGGCTATTTTTGGAGAGCCATACGAAATTAAGGTGCATATTGCTGACAATCCACCACTTTTTGCGTGGGCAGAATACGAAAATGCATTGATGAGCGGAAATGTTGATTATATAAAAAATCTTTTATATAAACATAAATTTTTACAGAAGCATTACGATTGGATAGAAAATCTTAACGAACATACAAAACCTGATGGGGTGCTTCTCAACACCTATCTTATTGCTGAAAAGTATGGCTATAAATGGGAAGGCGGCAGATCAGGTATGGATAATACTCCCAGAGGAAGAATTGGTGAGCATGCCGAGAAGAAACGTCCCAACAATCCCAATATGCTGTGGTTAGATGCTATATGTCAACAGGCACTTTCGGCAAAAATGATTTCAAAGTTGTTTGCGATAGCAGAGGATAAAGAATGTGAGACCGAGTGGAACAAACGATATCTTGAAAAGAAAGAAATTATAAACAAACTTTATTGGGATGAAACAGATGAGTTTTATTATGATATTGACTGTAACACACATGAGTTTTATAAAGTTATGTCAATCGCTTCGTACTGGACAATGACTGCGGGCGTTGCATCGAAAAATCAGGCAAAATGCCTTGCAAAGCACTTGTCAAATCCTGATACTTTCGGTGGATTTGTTCCTTTTGTATCTCTTTCAAGAAACGATGCGGATTACAAATCCAACGGTGAATACTGGAGAGGTTCAGTGTGGCTTCCTACAGCATATGCTGCTCTGAAAGGGCTTGTTAACTACGGTTTTTTCAAAGAGGCTCATGATGCAGCTTCTAAATTACTTGAACATATGTATAAAACTTACACAGAGTTTGAGCCTCATACAATATGGGAATGCTATTCTCCCGAAGAGTTTAAACCTGCTATCAACGAATCCAACGGTAAATATGTGCGTCCCGATTTCTGCGGCTGGTCTGCTTTGGGACCGATTTCAATTTATATAGAATTTGTTATAGGTTTCTATAATATAGATGCTTTTAAAAAAATAGTAGAATGGGCAAAACCTGATGATGTAAAACATGAAATAGGTATAAAAAATCTACGTTTTGGCAGTGTAATAACGGACATTAAAGCCGTTGGAGAAAAATGTAGTGTTACATCAAATGAGCCATATACTCTTAAAATCAATGGCAAGGACTATGACATATCCGCCGGAATAAATGAATTTGTTTTGTGACATACAAAAGACGGTTGTCATCTGAATTATGCACTGATTTTAGAATAAATACAAGTCAAAGGAGGGGTGAAATGAATTCGGACAAACAAAAGTTGGGCGCAATGAATTTGCCAGTATTATTCAACGAGAGCTTTAATATAAATCGTCAGATTAGAGAAAATTCGAAGAATGCGCTATCCTTGCATTATCACGATGCCTATGAAATCTATTATCTCATTTCGGGAGAGAGGTATTATTTTATAAAGGATAAAACGTATCACGCTACTCCGGGTACTCTTGTAATGATAAATCCGTTTGATATACATTGTACGAGCAATTATGATGAAACTCCATATGAGCGTATTATCCTTTCTTTCAAAAAATCATATATAAATTCTGTTTCATCTGCCTTTGAGGATGTAAATCTCCTTCGGTGCTTCGAATCTGGAGTTCATCTTATAGAAATAGGAGAGCAGCATAAAGCGCTTGCGGAAGGTCTTTTAAATTTGATGCTTGAAGAATATAAATCGGATGACACCTTGAGCTTAAATAAAGACTATATAGTGAAAAATACGCTTTCAGAGCTTCTTCTCTTGATATCAAAGTATATAGGTAGAGAAAAATGCGAGGAAACAAATTACAAAAACAGCATTCATAAGACCATATCCGAAGTAGTTGCCTATATTAATAATAACTATTCCGATGACATAACCTTAAAATCAATTGCCGAAAGATTTTTTATCAGCTCATGCTATCTGTCACGCACCTTCAAAGCAGTTACGGGCAGCTCGCTCATAGAGTATATTAACGGCGTCAGAATAAAAGTTGCTCAAAAGTTGCTTAAAACCACCGATATGGGCATTACCGAAATATCAAGCGCGGTAGGCTTTAAAAACACAACACACTTCGGAAGAATATTTAAGCTATATATAGGAATATCTCCGCTAAAATACAGAAAAAACTGATATTTATCATTCCCATTTCTTGTTGCATAGGTGTTATAATCTAACTGAACATGGAATAATAGATTATAAAGGAGCAAGGAAATGAGAACTATAACCAAAGAAATTGTAGAAAAAATTCAAGAATTATCTTCTGGCAAATCCAAACAAGCAAAAGAAGCTGTTTTGCAATTGGATTGAGGAAGCTATGGAGAGCGAGATACCTGCATTCGTTAAATGCGCTAAAACATATTACAATTAGTTTAAACCCATTACAAACGCTTTTTTCTTCCCTTGTACAAATGGTTTTACAGAGGGCTGTAACAACAAGATTAAGGTCTTAAAGCGAAATGCCTACACCTTACAGGATCTAAAGCGTTTTCGGAATAGAATTCTCTTTATGTTCTCCCGTCAAAGCTGTGTCTACGCATAGGAAAAAGCGCCACTTCGCTACGCTTCGTGACGCTTTTTCCTATGCGCTTTAATAGTTCTTTATTCTTTAGTCAGATTTTTTCACCCCAACATTTATTATAGAACCAAGATTCTTGTGTGTTTGCTCTTTTTAGGTAGTTCAGTTGTTGAATTAAAGCTTATTTATTGTTTCAATGACATAAGAAGCAAATTCTTTGCAGGTAGCTCCGTCGCGGTTTCCTGTGACGACAACCTTCTTTTCCTTTTCTGTGCAAATTGACATTGCCTTTTGAAGCTTTTCAGCTGCTTTTTGCATTCCTATATGGCGGAGCATCATTTCGCAAGCGACAAAGATGCTGGACGGGTTTGCATAATCGCCTATGCCTTCCTCTATCATTCTCGGCGCGCTTCCGTGGATCGCCTCAAACATCGCATATTCATCGCCTATGTTTGCGCTTCCCGCAGTGCCTACATAGGCGATGAATATGC